>JBMTCG010000058.1:0-16525 GCA_049430665.1 Flavobacteriales bacterium
TCATCGATATCTAAACTATCTCCGCCTCCTTCGCCCACTTCACGATAGGTGATTTCGCGCAATCTTCCTATTTCATACATCAAATGTGGAATGTGTCGCGATGCACTGCAATACACTTTATACACTCCTGTTTCAAACAAAAAGGCATCTTCGAGCAAAGCATCAATTTCACTTTGCAAAAGCTCGGCATCTGTTTCAAAAAGTATGTCTTTTGGTTTTTTAAATTTCAGTAAAGAAGTAAGGGCTACATGCTGATTCAATAACGAACCTAAAGCATAAGTTTTAGCACGTAAAAACGTAGAGAGTTGATCGACACTTGGAAATATTTTTATCTCTTCTGGTGCGATCACATTGCCTATGCGAACTTGAATCAACTTGTTTGATTTATTCAATATCTCATGAGGTAAACGAGCTGTTCTTAACTTAGGATTGAGCAAGCCCAACAAATGAAACATAAAAGAATTGCTGCCATGAAAATAAATGGGAATGACTGGTACATTGGCGTTCTTCACCATCTTCACGATAGAATTGCTCCACTCCTTATCACCTACTCCTTTTAAACCGCGCAAAGCAGAAACTTCACCAGCAGGAAAAACGCCTAAACAATGTTGATTTTCTATGTGCAATTTACCTTGTTTCAATCCTCTGAAACTAGAACGCGCAGCACTTTCTCCATCGAAAGGATTTAAAGAAAAAATCATCTCTTTCATTGGCTCCACATGTTCTAAAAGAAAGTTCGCCATAAGTTTAAAATCTTTTCTTCTTGATAATAATATCTTGAGTAAAATTAATCCATCTACTACACCAAAAGGATGATTGGAAACCGTGATAAACGGACCCTCAGCAGGAATTTTTTTTAAATCTTCTTCATCAACAAAATAACGAATATCTAATTCTTCTAGAACGGCAGCAATAAAATCTTCATTGTGCAAATAATATGTATCTCTATATACATGGTTAATGTCGGTAAGCTTTAGCAAACGCATCAACCACTTATTGATGTTCTCAGGAAAATTTCCTGTTCCCATCGCCTTTCCTAACTGTTCTGCTGAGATTAATTCCATACCTTTTTGTTTGAAATAAATTTACTCGCTCAACTTATGTTTTGTGTTAGGTGAAAAACAACTTTAGATTAAGAAAGATGAAGGAATTGTTAAGGCGCAAAATATTAGTACTTTTACCCCATGAATTTCGAAATCAACGAACAATACATCAAAGACTTAAAGCTTGCTTTGGAAGAAGAATCGGCTTTGCAAGTTAATGAGTTGATTGAAGATATTCACCCGGCCGATATTGCCGAAATTACCAAGCGACTTTCACTCGAAGAAATCAAAATGTTTTTTGATGTGGTGCCCGGCGAATTGATTTCTGAAACGATTGCCGAACTGCAAGAAGATGAACGTGAAGGATTGTTGAACAGCTTAACTCCCGAGCAAATTGCGAAGAAAGCCATTGATTATATGGAATCGGATGACGCTGCCGATTTAATTATGGAGTTGCCTCGCGAGAAAAGAGAGAAAGTGGTGATGTTGATCGATGATGTCAAAAAAGCAGCAAACATTGTCGACCTTTTAAATTATCCCGAAGATTCTGCCGGTGGTTTAATGGCGAAAGAGTTATTTAAAGTAGATATCAATTGGGATGTGTTAGAATGTGTGAAAGAATTGCGCAAGCAAGCCGAACATATTGAAACCATTCACACCGTTTACGTGGTAGATGAAAACAACAAGTTGATAGGTACAGTTTCTTTAAAAAGTTTAATTCTTACTTCATCGAATACCAAAATTGAAGATGTAGTAAACAGAGACATCATTTCGGTAAAAGCCTATACAGAGAGTTCTGAGGTGGCTCAAATCATGGAAAAATACGATTTGGTAGTTCTACCTGTTGTAGATGATTTGAATCGTTTAAAAGGAAGAATTACAATTGATGACGTGGTAGACATCATCAAAGAAGAGGCAGAAAAAGATTACCAGTTGGCATCGGGTTTAAGTGATACTGTAGAGGCGCACGATAGTATGTGGACGGTTACCAAAGCGCGTTTGCCTTGGTTGTTGGTGGGTATGTTGGGAGGAATTGGCAGTGCAAAAGTCTTAGATATCTTCGATATAGCACAACACCCTGAAATGGCTGTTTTTATTCCACTTATCGCCGCGATGGGCGGAAATGTGGGCGTTCAATCTTCGGCGATTGTAGTGCAAGGAATTGCCAATAATTCATTGAAAGGTCCGATTGCAGAAAGATTGGTAAAAGAAACTGGAGTTGCGTTAATCAATGGCTTAGCTTGTTCCATCCTACTTTTTGCACTAAACTCAATAATGGATGTTCCAGCAAGTGTTTGCACCACCGTTAGTATAGCCTTACTGAGTGTAATAATTTTCGCAGCGATTTTTGGTACTTATTTTCCTTTGTTGCTGCACCGTTTCAAAATAAATCCCGCACTAGCAACCGGTCCGTTCGTTACCACCACCAATGATATCTTTGGATTGTTCTTGTACTTTACGATTGGGAATATGATGATGGGTTAATCTTTCACCACTCTATATATCCCAAACCCGAATATCACTCCAACAATGTCTGCAACAATATCTAATGTATCGAAACTTCTTCCCAAGTGCATTACTTCTTGCAATACTTCAATCAATACGCCGTAAGTAATTGCAGATATAACAGTAATTAAAACCGCCTTCTCTTGTAATTTTTTAAATTGATTTTGTGCGCTCAAACCACGCATCCAAAAGTAAGATAAGACTAGAAAAAGTGTTACATGAATCACTTTATCGAAATGAGGAATAGTAGATTCATTTTGAGATTGAAAAGGATATAAACACAAAAAAGCAACTACAAGGGTAATTAAAATACCTTTATAGTTGCTTTTTAAAAACAATGTTGAATTATTATTCTCCAATGACTGCCTTATAAGCATCGGCAGAAAGCAATCCTGCCAATTGAGAAGCATCGGAAATTTTTACTTTTATCATCCATCCTTTTCCGTAAGGATCGCTGTTTACCAATTCTGGTTGAGCTTCAATTTCTGCGTTTAGCTCTAATACTTCACCTGCAACAGGCATAAACAAATCAGATACAGTCTTAACCGCCTCTACAGTACCAAAAACAACCTCTGCATCTAATGTTTCACCAATGGTTGCAATATCAACATAAACAATATCACCCAATTCTTTTTGAGCGAAATCGGTAATACCGATGGTTGCGATGTCACCATCAACTTTAATCCATTCATGATCTTTAGTGTATTTTAATTCGGCTGGAAAATTCATTTTTTTGATTTTTAGTGTTGAGCAAAGATAGATAAAAAGCCAAAAGTAAAAAGCTATAAGCCAAAAGCTTTTTCAACCATTCCAACATTGAACTTTAAATCCGCCAAAAGTCGGACCGGCATTTGAACTTTGAACGATTAAAGTGTATATCTTAAAGACAATCCACCATTGCCATTAGAGGAAGGAAATGAGTTGGAAGTAACTGGCTTATTTAAGGTGAAATCGTAAAACAAACGAATATTTAATTTATCACTTAAAACATAATCGGCAGAAGTTTTAAGCATCATGATATTTGCGCCATTCATAATGTTATCTGAGCCATCAATTTTATGTACTACATTCTTACTATTGGTGATAGACAAATCGGCTCTTACATCTAAATTACTTTTAACTTTTTTACCCAAAATTTCAAATGGTAATTTCACATCTTTAAACTTATAACCTGTACCTGCGGCAATGGTGAAATTCGACATTTCATTAACCGATAAGCCTTGCAAATTAAGTGAAACTGTACGCGTTTTTTTGATTTCCAATTTGGCAATCCAGCTGCTTTTTAGGGTGGCATCAATCTTAATTAGCGGACTCAAACTTTCGCTAATATTTACAGTGCTAATAGTGTACTGAGGCACAAAACCTGCCGAATCGGTAACGGTAGTAAAACCTTTGCCATCGTTTTGAAATTGTAGGTTTTGGGTAACGCTCTGACTCATCGTAGAAGAGTACGCATGGCTCATAGTGAAAGATTGGAAGTGCTTTTTGATAAATGCAATTTGCATAAAACCATCGTAATTCAAACGCCAGTTGGGCATAGGCAATTTTTTAAATAAGCTCAAGTCGGAAGACCCCGCATTCTTACCTGTGTATGCAGCAACGAATGATTGTAACAAGACTTCACTTTGTGTTTTACTATAACCTGTATAGAAACCATCGGCTTGTTGGGTATTGCTGCTGTATGGATTTTTAGCAGCCAATCTGCTGGCAATTACCGCTCTATTGCTTTTAAATTGCTCGTAAACATCCGACGTAGCATCAGATTTTGTTTCGAAAGCAGAACCAATTGTAAGCACTGTAATGTTGTACGATTGCATCAAAGTATTGGTAAAAGTAGTAACATCATTGTTCTCATCTAAACGATAAATAAATGCAGAATCACGATTGTAAGAACGTGTTGCCGTTAACTCAATTCTCATCTTTTTAATTGGCTCGAGCGTGGCCTTAACGTTCATGTTGTTGGTGTAATTTCTGGTGAACTTTGTATTCAAGGAATCGGAATTTCTTGTTAACCAACCAGCCTTTGCCGCTTTCTCTAAAATGTTATTTTGCTGTTGTCCGGTAATAAATTTAAACCCTGGCGACATATTATCTAAATTCAATCCCATCATCTCCGTTTCCGCATCATAACCCGGCATAAAAGTACCATTGGTTTCGGTATAACTAAACGATGCATTGCGCACCATCATCATCATACGCAAGCCAACTTGAGCTAAATCAATGCTAGGTGCTTTCTCTTTTTTAGAAGTATCGTTACTTACTTTAGGAGGTTTTGATACATTGTTGTTTATCTTTTTTAAATAAGCCGATTTATTATAAAAATTCACCAAATTGAATTGCAAATTCATTTGTTTTGAATTGCTATTTGAAATGGTATTTCCTGTTGATTGAAAAGCCAAAGGTGCTGCCTGCCAATCCATTTTAGCTGTGTACTTCACTGTTCCGGTAATCCAATCAGTAAAAGGAATTTTTCTAAATGGAATGTCGTAATTCACATCCCATGTTTGTGTAAAATTGGTGTTTCTACCCAGCTGTTTAAGATTGGTAAGTACACTGTCGACTTTCTCTTCTACATCAATTCTGCCTTGAGGCTCATCTATTCTGGCTCTATTGGTGGCGCCGTATTTAAACTTCAATGATTTTGATAAATCCCAACTCACATCGTAGGCTCTATCCCAATAAAAATTCTTATTGAAAACAGGATCAATTAAAAGTATGGCACCAGAATTATTTCTAATCATACTTTCACTATACATTCTATTTAAATCGTTGCGCACCGAAACTCTAGAAGGAGCCAAAAAGAAGTTGAATTCTCTGGTTAATTTTAAATATGGTGTTTGCATTAAAGAGCTTGCTCTTTTAGCAAACGATGCTTTATCTTCTTTAATCTTTTTAAGCTCCTCTTCTAACTTTTTTAACTCTTCAGGATTCGATTTTTCTTTTCTTAATTTATTAATTTCTTGTTGTAAATTTTCCTCGCGCTCTTCGTAAGTTTCCAAGCGATTTTTCTTTACAAAACCAATGATTGGAGAGTTGATGAAAGGTTGGAAATTCTTAGGTTGATGGGTGAAATTATAGTTCAATGCACCCTTATAGGTTTGCACCACATTGTAACTGGTATTTACATCGCTTTTAAAAACTTCGTTAAAGGCATAAGTCGCATCAAAATTCTCTACGTCGTAAGGCATTGACTTTTTCTTTTTATCTACACTTCTGTTTTTGCGCACGTTAGAAAAATTCATGCTACGACGACGTTGATATGTTTGTGTGCTGTCGCGCACTTTCTTTCTTAAATCGGCATCTGCAATATCTTTAATTCTAATATCTTGATCAAGCGGATTGAATTCTTGATTTTGGAAAGATTCTGAATAACCCAAATAAACTGGAACAGTAACATTGTACTTAACAGGAATTAATTTTCCTAATTCGAAATTGGCTGCTGCATCATATGAATTCAAGTAATCTCTTTTGCGCTGACTCACCTTATCGGTTATATTTCCCCAGCCCGGAGTGTACATTTTTCCAGAGAGTGTTACGCTACCAAAATCGGCCATTTTTAAAGTTGAAGTGGCTGTTGCTGCCCAACCATTTTGTTGATCGAAGCACGATAAGCGCAACTCATTTACCCAAATACCCGCCGACCGTATTTCACCCGATGTGCCCGAGTTGCGAACACCAATCATCATTATTTTAACTTGCGAAAGTGTTGGTGATCCTTTTACATACACATTGTTTTTACCATCAATTACTTTGTATCGTTGATTTTTAAAGTAATTCTCAGGGTCGCTTTCCATGCTTTCATTGCGAGCCAATTTAGCATTGGTTAAAACAGAAAAATCGAAGTTGAATAAATTTTCATCGGGCCAAATAGCTTGCTTTGCGGCTTCAGTATTGTTGGTGCTTACCGACGACGGATCGGTAAATTTTAATGGAATTTCATACTCATAATAGTTGTCATCAAAATCGGAACCCAAACGTAAGAACACCGACATTTTTCCATCGTAATTTTCTGAAGGATCTCCTTTAGTTTCGGCATGAACAAACATTTTCAAACAGCCGTAAGAACGCAAATCAATGTTGGTATTGTAAAAGGCAGCACGACTATCGCAACCATCTAAATTATCTATGTTCAAAAACAAGGCTTGCTCGTTCATCAACGATTGCGTTTGTAGGTTGTTCACCCTTTCAACAGGCGCGATGTAAGGAATGGGTTCTTTCTGACTATCCTCTTCAACGTTGATAGAAGTAACTACAAATTTGGTGTTGTCATCGCTGGCAACAAACTCGCAATCTCCTTTCATCTGACTCTCATATTTTCGCCAAGTTTCACGCACCAAATCCATTTTGGCAAAACGCAAAACTACTGGATCTTGCCAACCTTTCATCATGATTCTAATGAAACGCATAGAACGAAAATCTTGAATACCTCCTATAGCTCTTTCTGGTTCACGAATAGGAATTCTAAAATGAATCCAACGTGCTTCAGGCGATTTATCATACCCATTTATAGCAGCCACTGGATTAGGTACGTAGATGTTGTTGATGTAATTGCTACCTGCCAATTGATCGGCATTTTCTAAATCTTGCGGACGCAAAGAAATATGATATTCGTAATAACTTTCTCCCTCACCCATCGTGTTATCTCGATTGATGTCTTCAATATCTGGAATGGTAGTAGCCGATTTAATGTATTCAGAGTTTGCATCAACTGGTGAATTACCGCTTGTTCCATTAAATTCTTTATAACGGTTTAACACCATCTCATTAGAATTGTCGAAATTCTCATCTCTAAAATGAATAAAATTATCGGCAGATGGATCTTGTTGAATATTAGCTGGAATATTACCAAAATTTTTGGAATAAAAATCTAAATAATTCTGATAGAACACCTTTTCGTTAGCATCGGTTAACCCGTCTAAACCAACATCTTGAAATTCGCGCGCACCTGGGTCGTTGTTAAATGCATTTACAATATTTAAACTGTTGGGCACATAACCCCAAACAGTTTTATCTACACCTGACAAATCAGTACCGTTGGTAGGCAAACCATTTTCGAAAGATTTTCTTGAATCGCTCAACACATCTTCCGATAAATTTCCAATGTGTACATACAAATCACCACCCGTTTGAGAACCGCCAAAAATAGAGTAATCGTTTTGCACACCATTATAAAATGGATCCATCATCCAAAATTCTAAAAACTCAATGTTTGATGCTTCAAAATCTACAGTTTCAATCTTTCGCATGATACCCCCCCAGCGCGTTTCTGGATTTTTTAGTTGTCCGAATTTATCTACCCCAGAAGAATATTGACTCGCAGTGGTATCGAAATTATACTGACCTCTTTCGCTTGGATAAAAAGCCAAATCTAAAGTGGTAATATTTGGGTTAATTCCGTTTTGACCTTGTTTTTTTGGAAAAACCTCAGTTTGATTTATCGGACGAATAAAATTGTTGTTTTGCTGCGCTGCGTCATCTTGCAAATATTGAGGTGTATTTGTGCTATTGTCAATAAATAAATTATCAATACTGTACCACGATAATTTTGCTCGATTGAATCCAACAGCTAATGAATTGGTTAAATTTCCTTCGGGAAATAGCTCGTGCCTTCCTCGTGGAGTTGAAGCCAAAAACCAAGATGTTCTTACTGTTAGAGATGTGTTTGTTTCAGCGCCTTCAAAGTTATCGATGTATGATTCACCTTGCTCAGTATCACCATTGGCAATAGCAGATGAAGTACCAGGAATCAATTGCGCAAATTCGCCACTGAAATCAATCATAGATGTTTCCTTTGTTGAAAGTATAGGTAATTTATCGATCAACTTGGTAAGCAAAGGCAATTCTGAATGGTACTTGGTGTTGAGGCCCCAAATAGTATTCGACATCGGTTCATCACCCAAATTCACTTTAAAGTTTAAAGGCTTTTCGGTGAGATTCATGATGGTTCCACCAATATTAAAATCTTTAGAAACACGGTAATTCAAATTGGCTCCCAACAAGTTTTTGGTTTGAATGTTAAACAAGGAATTACTCTCTAACGACACCCTAACAGGCGCAGATGAATTTAGAATTCCTTCGTTGATGATGGTCACTTGTCCCATCATATAATTCACTGTATAATCTTGATTTTCCACCAAAGTTTTTCCGCCAGCCGTTACCACCACCGAACCTTGCGGAACGTTGGTTGCATTCAAACTAATCACATTGGAAGAACTGGTTTCAAATTTCACCCAAAATTTAAATCGGTTTTTAGCAGGGAACTTTGTTTGCGCCGCCACCGGCGTTACAGTATACAATGAATCGAAACAATATTTATTTGCAACTATTGGGTCGGCTAATTTCTTTCTCATATAGGAACCAAATGGCTCTCTTACTGGAAAATAAATTCTTCCATTTTGTGCCTTTATAGTAACGCCTTCTATGAAATCGTAAAAACCATCTGAAATTCTATCTTGTTGAATATTTATTTGGTCGGCGCCCAAAAACTCAACCCATCTAGTAGCTTTATTTACACCTTCGTTTATGAAATTAATATCGTTATTTGAAGAAGCATCGGTGTACAAAATTTGCATTTGAAAAGTCTCTTGTTTAATGCCCGATTCTCCCAAAGAATAAACGTTCTTCATCATCAAATCCCACGTAGGAATATGCGTGTTGTTTACCTTGTTTCCTTTTAGCATTTTTAAAATCAATGCTTGTTTCCCTGTTGCACCATCGGTTGAGAACTCTCCTACCTGATACACTTGTGTTTGTCCGATTACCGTATACTGAAAAGCCACCGCCAAAACCTCATCGGCATTGAGCGAACGGTTTAAAGAGATATAACCCAACTGCGGATTAAAAGTAAATTCTTCCGGTTTTAACTTTCGTGCATTTTCAATTTTGTTGTAGTGTTCTCCATCGTGGTAACCCCACGACAATAATTTTCCATCGGCATTAGTGAAATTTCTAATGTCGGTGCTCGATACCGCATCTTTGAATAAACTATTTACGTTGTTTTCGGGATAATAAGAAGGCTGAACCAAAAGATTCTTGTCGTGTGGATTTTTTTCACCAATATCAATCAAACCAACAATGTTTCTCGAATCTTCATTGTTGTTGTTACCAACGTTCGTCATCCATACTTCAACGCGGGTAATTTGCACAGGAGAGTTCACAAAAGGCAATTGTGCTAATGCAGTGTCATATCTATCGGCAAAATAATGGGCTAAGAAAAAGTGGCGGTTTGATTCGTATTGATCGGCTTGAATTTTAAAGTCTCTAATTTGAGATCCTCCCTGTGTTTCTACAGATTTAGATTCTCCCTTTTGCTGCGTGGCAATTGCAGCCACCGACAATTTACCAAATTGCAATTCGGTTTTCACACCAAAAAGAGTCTGACTTCCTTGAATCAACTGAGTTTGTAAAGGCATGCTCACGTTACCCAATTCAATCTTCTTGATAATATCGTCTTCACTTCCAGTAAACTGTAATTTCATTTGATTCTCGAAATCGAAAGTAGATTGTGTATTGTAATTGGTGGTTAGCTTCAATTTGTCGCCAATAGTTCCTACAATGTTTAACTGAATATTTTGATTGAATTGAAAATTGCTGTTGCGCTGACTCCTTACAGGTAATGCGGGATTTTTGATGGTTGATGACATCACGCCAAAAATCAACTCTGCAGAACCTGTAGGTTTAATTTCTACTTTGTTAGAACCAAAAATAGAAGCGTCTTTACCAGGAATCTTCATCGTTGGCAACAAGGGCTTGCTTTTATCAAACCCTTCATTCTCTACCTTTTCTTTAAAGTACTTATCTTCAGCGGCTTTGTATCGCTCATCCCAATATTGGTCGAAAGTTTTGATTTCAGTACCTACAATTTCATTGCCTACTTTTTTTACAACGGTGTAAGTATTGTTAGCCGGATTGTATGTCACCTCCTCTTTCACCACCAAAGGATCGTTGGTATATGAGATGCCCGTACTGTCTTTTTGCGCAATTACTTCAGTGTAATCAATTAACTGAAACAGCAGCAAAAACAGCCAAAACGGAGATATATTTTTTACAATTTTTTTCACTTACAAATTCTTCAAAGCTAGTTTAACTAGCTCTTCAACGCTTGCATTTTGATTTTCTGTAATTAATTTTTGCAACACCTTTTCTACTGCAACTTTATTAAATCCTAACATAAGCAACGCCGATAACGCTTCATCTCTGCTGGTATTGTGCGATGCAGAAAAAATAATGCCTTCGGTATGTTTAGATACCTTGCCCTTCAATTCTAAAATAATTCTTTGAGCGGTTTTTTCGCCAATTCCTTTGATGCCTTTTAAGGTTGAAACGTCAGCAATAGCAATAGCTCCAGCTACTCCATCGGGGTCCATTGAAGACAAAATTAAGCGCGCCGTATTGGCACCAACTCCCGATACCGAAATCAACTGACGAAAGATGGTTCTTTCGGCCTCATTGATAAAACCGTACAAGGTGTGCGCATCTTCTTTAATCGATAAATGGGTAAGCAATTTACATGCTTCTGCATTGCCAATTTTATCGAAAGTATGCAAAGAAATATGAATGAAATAGCCCACTCCGTTGCATTCTATCACAACGTTAGTGGGTGTTTTTTCTACTAATTTTCCATTGATATGATTAATCATTTTCTTGTTGTTTTAACTGTGCATCTACCACCGCGATAGTCGCCATATTCACAATTTCACGCACCGATGAACCCAATTGTAAAACGTGAACAGACTTTTTCATGCCTAATAAAATCGGACCGATAGCCTCTGTTTCACCAATTTCTTGAATCAATTTGTAGGCGATATTACCTGCGGCCAGATTAGGAAAAATTAAAGTGTTGGTTTGTTGATCTCCCAATTTCGTGAACGGAAATTTACTAATTCGCAATTGTGTGTTTACCGCAAAATTTCCTTGAATTTCACCATCTACATAGATATGCGGATATTTCTCGTGCAATATTTTTACCGCTTCTCTAACTTTTTCTGCTTCAGCTCCTTTTGATGCGCCAAAATTTGAATAGGATAACATAGATATTCTTGGCTCTACGCCAAATTGTTTTACTGCATCGTAAGTAAGCACCGTGATTTTCACCAAATCTTCAGCGCTAGGCTCTTGGTTAATGGTGGTATCCGAAAGAAAATAGGCTCCCTTTTTCGTCATGATGATGTACATACCTGCAATCATCTTGTGCTGATTGTCCATGCCAATAACCTGTAAAGACGGACGAACAGAATCTTTGTAATTTCTTGTTACACCCGTAATTAAGGCATCTGCATCACCAGCTACCACCATCATCGCTCCGTAATAATTTCGGTTGCGCATAGCCACTTCTGCTTCGTGCAAGGTGTAGCCTTTTCGCTGACGCTTTTCGAACAATTTTTGAGCGTATTTGGCACGCTGCTCATCTACAGAATGACTTCTGGTATCAATCATTACCGCGTCTCCTAGTTCTAAATGATTCTCAGCTATAATTTCTTTGATGATATCTACATTACCCAACAAAATTGGTGTTGCAATTTTCTCATCGGCTACCAACTGAGCTGCTTTTAAAACACTGTAGTTATCGGCTTCAGCGAACACTACTCTCTTCGGATTTTTCTTGGCTTGTATGGTCACTTGACGCATGATCTTTTTGTCCATGCCCATCAACATACTTAACTCATGTTTGTATTTATCCCAATCGGTAATCGGACTGCGCGCCACACCACTATCGCATGCAGCCTTTGCTACAGCAGGAGCAACTTCGGTTAACAATCGTGGATCCAATGGTTTTGGAATGATATAATCTCTACCAAAACTTAAATTTTTAATTCCATAGGCTTGGTTCACTTCATCTGGCACTGCTTCTTTTGCCAGCGCAGCAATAGAGCGAACTGCAGCTAATTTCATCTCTTCGTTGATGGTAGTTGCGTAAACATCTAAAGCGCCTCTAAAAATGAAAGGAAAACCTAATACGTTATTCACCTGGTTAGGATGATCTGATCGGCCCGTTGCAACAATAACATCGGGTCTTGCATCAATTGCTTCTTGATATGGAATTTCAGGATCGGGATTGGCACATGCAAAAACAATTGGATCGTTCGCCATCGCCTTAATCATATCGCCATTCACAATATTTCCTCTCGATAATCCTAAGAAAACATCGCTTCCTTTTAGCGCATCAGCCAATGATGGAAATGATTTTTCATTAGCAAATATTTCTTTGTGTTTGTCTAAATCAGTGCGTGCCTTGGTAATCATTCCCTTAGAATCGAACATGTAGACATTCTCAACTTTAGCTCCTAAAGCCAAATATAACTTTGCACAACTTATGGCTGATGGGCCAGCCCCACTCACCACAACCTTTATTTCTTCGATCTTTTTACCCGTTAATTCTAATGCATTCAACAATGCTGCTCCCGTTATAATAGCTGTTCCATGTTGATCATCGTGCATGATAGGAATATTCAATTCCTCCTTCAATCTCTGCTCAATCTCAAAACATTCTGGAGCTTTAATATCCTCTAAATTTATTCCTCCAAAAGTGGGAGAAATTGCTTTCACTGTTTCAACAAAACGATCGATATTACTAGCGTCTACTTCGATATCGAAAACATCGATATCGGCAAATATTTTAAACAACAAACCTTTCCCTTCCATCACTGGTTTTGAAGCCAATGCACCAATATCACCTAAACCCAAAACCGCTGTACCATTAGAAATAACGGCTACTAAATTTCTTTTTGCGGTGTATTTATAGGCATCTTCAGGGTTCTCTGCAATGGCCAAACAAGGCTCTGCAACGCCCGGCGAATAGGCCAACGATAAGTCTCTTTGCGTATGGTATGGTTTGGTAGGAATTACCTCAATTTTTCCTGGTCTTCCTTGTGCATGATAATCTAAGGCTTCTTGTTTTCTTAATTTGCTCATTTATGGTGCTTTTTTTTTGCGTTGTAATAGTACTAATTTTACTACACTTTTGAAAATCTAAGAAGCATGAAAAATGTAGTGGTATTAACGGGCGCAGGCATTAGTGCCGAAAGCGGATTGAAGACTTTTCGCGACAGTGATGGTTTGTGGGAAAATTACAACGTGTACGATGTGGCTACACCCGAGGCCTGGCATAAGAATCCTGCATTGGTGCAAGAGTTTTACAATCAACGAAGAAAACAATGTCTTTCGGCTACACCAAATGACGGACATTTGGCATTGAAAAAATTAGAGGAAAAATTTAACGTAAATATCATTACCCAAAACATTGATGATTTGCACGAAAAAGCGGGCTCTGCAAATATTTTACATCTGCACGGAGAAATCACCAAAGCTAGAAGTACCAGAGATGCTGCGCTTATTTACAACATAGATGGGTGGGAATTAAAAATGGGCGACAAATGCGAAAAGGGTTCACAATTGCGTCCGCACATTGTTTGGTTCGGCGAAAATGTGCCCAATATTGTAGTAGCACAAAGAATGGTTTCTGAGGCAGATTATATTTTGGTAATTGGCACTTCGTTGAATGTGTATCCTGCAGCCGGACTAGTTCATGCCGCGCCTAAGAGATGTAAAACTTTTTTGATTGACCCAAACGATTGCCCCACAGATGGCATACAAAATCTTAGCATCCTCAAAGAAAAAGCGGCTAGCGGAGTTCCAAAAATCGTAGCTCAACTCTTAAGTGAAGAATAATTTTTGTATTTTCAGTACGATGTTTGTATTAAGCAAATCATCAATTAAAAAGATATTATGAAAACTGCATTCGTTAGCACCTTATTTTTTGCCTTATTTGCTTCTAGTATGATAGCGCAAAAAACCGTTCCAGCTGCCACTCTCAATACCTTAGACGGAAAAACCGTAACACTTAGTGAGGCCGTGAAAAACAACAAGTTAACAGTAGTTGTTTTTTGGGCCATTTGGAACAACAATAGCGTGAACGAATTGAATGCGTTAAACGGTAAAATTAGCGTGCCTTTTTATGCAATTTCAATAGACCCCAAAACCGAAGAAGCAAAAGTTCTTCCTTTCGTGCGAACAAAAACGTGGAAATACAATTTCTTACTCGACCCTAATAAAGAACTATTTAGAGGTTTAGGTGGTACTTTTCCTCCTTTAATTTTGATAGTAGACAACACCGGTAAAGTGTTGTATGAAAAACAAAATTTTGCGAATGGTGATGAAGCAATAATTGTTGCTAAAATCAACGAATTGAGCGGAAAATAAACGCTAATCCAAAAAATCAATATTCCTTTTTAAACCATTGAATTTAGTGCGTTTCACAGCTGAATTCTTGAACAATTTATTAAAGGTTTCTTTCGAAATATTTTTCCATTCTTGTTTGGTCATAGAAAGCAAATCGGGGTGGGGTGAAAACGCAGATTCTTGATGTGGTTTAGAGAAAGAATTCCAAGGACAAACATCCTGACAAATATCGCAACCAAACATATTGTTTTCGAATTGATTTCTCATGGCCACAGGTATTGCATCCTTCAATTCTATGGTGAAATAAGAAATACATTTGCTTCCGTCAACGACGTAAGGTTGAATGATTGCTCCTGTAGGACAAGCGTCTAAACATCGTGTGCAAGTGCCACAAAAATCGGCTACTTCATGGTCGTAATCCAGTTCAATATCCAACAACAACTCGCCAATAAAAAAGAAAGAACCTGCTCCTTTAGAAATCAAATTGCTGTTTTTTCCTATCCATCCTAATCCCGATTTTCTAGCCCATGCCTTATCCATTACAGGTGCAGAATCTACATACATTCTTCCTTCAACTTCACCCACTTCTTGCTGAATAAAACTCAACAATTCTTGCAACTTTCTTTTGATGACGAAATGATAGTCTTCACCATAAGCATACTTACTGATTTTAGGTGCTTCAGGGTCCTTTTGCGTTTCTTCAGGATAGTAGTTTAAGAGCAAAGAAACCACACTTTTACAGCCTTCAAAAAGCACACGAGGATCGAGCCTTTTGTCGAAATAATTCTGCATGTATTTCATCTCTCCGTTGCGATTTTCTTTGAGCCACTTTTCTAAACGAGGTGCTTCCTCTTCTAAGAAATCAGCTTTGGAAATACCCACCGAAATAAAGCCCAATTCGAGGGCTTTCTGTTTAATTTTAAAAGAAAGATTATGCTTTGCTGAAGAATTCAAAGTTAAAACAGTTTGCCTTGATTGCCTCTAAACTCCTTACCCAATCTTTGATAGGCTAAAGCTGTTGCTTCTCGTCCGCGTGGAGTGCGGTTCAAGAATCCTTGCATGATTAAGAAAGGCTCGTATACTTCTTCTATTGTTCCTGCTTCTTCGCTAACAGCAGTGGCTAAAGTGTTTAATCCAACTGGTCCCCCACCAAATTTATCGATGATCACAGAAAGAATTCTATTGTCCATTTCATCTAAACCAAACTCATCTACATTTAAGGCCGATAAAGCCATGTGGGCAATAGGAACTGTGATGGTTCCATTGCCCTTTATTTGCGCGAAATCTCTCACTCGTCTGAGTAATGCATTGGCGATACGAGGCGTACCTCTGCTCCTTCTAGAAATTTCAAAAGCAGCATCGTAATCAATTGGGATTTTTAATATTTCAGCAGAACGTTCTACAATACCTGTTAGCACTTCCGCATCGTAATATTCCAAACGGCAATTGATGCCAAAACGAGCACGTAATGGAGCGGTTAATGAGCCCGCACGAGTGGTAGCACCTATTAATGTAAAAGGCTCTAAGGAGATTTGTACGGCGCGTGCGTTGGGTCCAGAATCTATCATAATATCGATAGAATAATCTTCCATAGCTGAATACAAATACTCTTCTACGACCGGACTCAAACGATGTATTTCATCAATGAATAAAACATCACCTTTTTGAAGATTGGTCAATAAGCCAGCTAAATCTCCAGCCTTTTCAATCATTGGTCCGGAAGCAATTTTTATATTAACTCCTAATTCCTGAGAGATAATATTGGCCAAAGTTGTTTTTCCTAATCCCGGAGGGCCATG
>JBMTCG010000059.1:0-15646 GCA_049430665.1 Flavobacteriales bacterium
CTCACTCTCACTCTCACTCTCACTCTCACTCTCACTCTCACTCTCACTCTCACTCCTCCTGCTTCCCTTCCATACTATAACTACACAAATAAATATGCCCAGCTTCCACCTCTACTGTACCAAATCTATCTTTGAATTCACCATCATAACCTGCAACATCGCACACGCCAGCCCACGGCTCTAAGCATACAAATGGAGCGCCCACCGGCGCCCAAATGCCAAACTGAGGGAAACCTTCGAAAGAGAATTTTAATTGATGAGGATTGCTATTCGATTTAATGGTGATTTCACTCGATTTTAAATTGAAAAACACCAAAGCATCGTTCTTAAAAATATCGTTATGCAAGGGTAATTTCTTTCCTTTCAAATATCCTTTTTCCAATTCACCATTTCTAAATCCGGTAGATGGATTCAATAAAACATTATCGGCATTTTCTTCTTGATTGAACTCTAAATAGCAATCGTTTAATGTTCCTTCTTCGTTAATCGGACAAGCGAAAGCTGGGTGTCCGCCCACAGAAAAAGGCAAAGAAGTATTGCCTGTATTTTTTACCGCAAATGATGTAATCAATGTTTTTTCACTCAGAGTATATTTCACCACAAACTCAAAATCGAAAGGATAAGATTTCTTAGTTTCTTCAGTAGATGAAATCACAAATTCTAAACTGTTCGATGTTTGTTTTCTCAATTGAAAATCAGTGTCGCGCGCAAAACCATGTTTGCTCATTGGGTAAACTACTCCATCTACTTTTATGCTATCATTTGTTACTTTACCAATCACAGGAAACAACACCGGAGCATGCTTTCCCCAATATTTAACATCGCCTTTCCATAAATAATTGATACCATTTTCTTTGTTGATGTAGCTGCTTAGCTCGGCTCCTTTTTGATTTACCGCAGCCTTTACAAATTCATTTTCTATTGAAAAAATCATGACTTTTTGGTTTTCTTTAATAAAACTATAAGATTTGTTCTACAACATACTCCACTCCATTGAATTTAAATTTCTCGTTTTTTGCTAGTCCGATAAGCTTTTGCGCAATAGGCGCTTTTGGAGAAATCGCATAATAATCAAGCTTATCAACAGTAATTTTGCCAGCGCTAATCGCAATAAAGAAACTACCTCTATTGGTTTTTACCAAGCTACCAGCAGCAATTTTTAGTGATGCTTTTTGAATACTGATTTTATCAATAGCCCTTAAAGTGTCTTGTGCTTGCTGCAGTTGTTCGCCAGCTTTTTCTTGCTCTAAATGCAGCATGGCTCGACCCGTCTCATGCTTATCACCCGCGGTGCTTTTAGAATCAGATCCTACAGAATCGCTCAATTCACTCAATGTATTTTGAATGGCAGTGAGTTTTTCTTGTGCAAAATCTTTGCAGGCTTGCAACAACCTTCCTTTAATTTCCATTAATCGGCTTTAATCAATTCTACATCAAAAATTAAAGTCGCTTTTGCAGGAATAACAGGCGGATAACCAGCTTCACCGTAAGCCAAAGCGTAAGGAATCGTGAAACGATATTTAGCACCTTCGCGCATTAGTAAAATACCTTCATCCCATCCTTTAATCACACGGCCCATACCTACATTGAATTTAAAATATTCATCGCGCGAAACAGAAGAATCGAAAATACTTCCATCTTGCAAATAACCCGTGTAGTGAACTGTTACTTTATTACCGCTTAATGGATACTTACCTGTTCCTTCATTAACAATTACGTATTCTAAGCCACTAGCCGTTTTCTTTACTGGTAAACCTTGCACTTTAAATGGATTTGGAACAACAGGTTTTTTAGAAGCCAATACAATTACATCGAAAATTAAAGTTGAATTGGCAGGAATATTCGATTTTGCTTTTGAACCATAGCCCATTTTTGAAGGAATAATTAAACGAGCCGTATCGCCCACATGAAGCATAGTAATACCTTTATCCCAGCCAGAGATTACTTGTCCGACACCAATTTTAGTTTTAAAAGGCTGACCTCTCTTCACCGACGAATCGAAGAAATTCATGGTAGTTAAATAACCGTTGTAATGAATGGTAACATCATCTTTCTCATCAATTTTTTCGCCTTTACCTTTGCCCGCAATGATTACTTTCAAGCCATCGGGACCAGAGATTGTATCTTTCAACAAACGAGCATCGATTGGATGCATAGCCTTGTTTACCGTTACACTTTTTAACTCCACTTCATAAGTCACCACAGAATCGGGAAGCGCACCTTTTTTCTTTTTCTTAGCGAAAGTGTGTGCAACAGGTTTCGACAATAAAGCTTGTTCTCTCGACATTCTAAACAAAGCCTTTTCGCCACATTTCATTAGCTGAACTGCATCGTTCAACTCTTTACTTATCTCATTATAACCTACCGTAAACTTGCGCGTTTCGCCCACCTTCGTTTGTGCAAAAACAGTATCATCGGCAAACATGCCTTTAAATGTTATTTCAACGGCATCTCCAATTTGCACAGGAGTGCTGTCTTTAGCAACAAGTTTCACATAATGAATGCCCGATGCTGTAGGAGTAAAAACATACTCTTGTTTTTTAACGCTGTTGCAAGCTAAAACAGTAAGAATTGCAACGAATACAAAAATCTTTTTCATTTCTATTAATTTACTTTTATAACCTCTACTTCGTAATACACAGGCGTATTGGGAGGCACAATACCTGTGCTTGAACCTTTGCTGCCATAAGCCAAACACGAAGGAATGACTAAGCCTATTTTATCACCTTCGTTCATCATAGAAAGCGCCTCTTCTATACCTTGAATCACTTGCATTTCCTGACCGTAAATCATGTCCTGAGGAGTACCTTTCGTCATCGTAGAATTGAACTCTCTTCCATCGAAAAACTTACCTCTGTAATGCAAATAAAGCGTTTTTCCGTAAGTCACTTTTTTAGCATTTTCAACATCATTAATGAAGAAATACGCCAATCCCGACTGGCTCACCTTTACAGGCATTTTATTTTCATTGATAAAATCTTCAATGCGTTTAATTTCGGTGTGTGCCGAAGTATCCATGCGTGCTTGCGACAACTTTTGATAGAATTCATTTTTTCTTTTTTGGTAAACCAAATCAGATAAAATTTCCAACACCTTTACTTGTACTTTTATTTTCCCTTCGCCCACGGTAGAAGGAACAGATTGCTGCATGTAAGTATCGTAAAAAGCTTTAGGATTCAACAAAAAATCAATTTTATCGCCCACCTTCATCATCAACAAGCCTTCTTCTAAATTTCCATTTTTCACCGCTTTAATTAAATGAACCAACATTCGCGATGAATACAACATAGAGTCGTTTTCATTTTTCACTTCGTAAGCAAAACGAACGTAATCGTCTTCTTCGGCCACTTCACCATCACCCAACTCTACATAGCTGTAAGTTAAACCCGATACTGTTTGCAAATAATTATCGGGCACGTCGCTGCAAGCGAAGAAAAAGACAGAAACACAAAGAAAGGTTAACAGCTTCTTCATTCCTTACTTACTTTCATAATTTTAATATCGTAAATAACGGTAGCCAAAGATGGAATTTTCTCCATATCACCCAACAAACCATGCGCACGGTGCGAAGGAATCAACACCAATGCTTTATCGCCTTGATGCATAAACTCCAATGCTTCTTGTAAGCCCGATTCTACATCGGCTTTGCCTACTTGAAATTCAAGCGGACCGGTTTCTTTGGTGGAATAACACAATTTACCATCAATCAATGAGATATCGAACATGGCTGTAACGTAGTTCATGTGTTCAATTTTCGCTGTATCTTTTGTGGCTTTTTCGTACACCACATAGTAAACGCCTGTACCTGTTTTTTGGGGCACCAAACCTATTCTTTTAAAATAATTTTCGATGTCTTGTTCTTCTCTAACTGTTTTTACTTTATTGCTGTTTTCAAGAATGGTTTTCAATTCGGCAGTAGTATAATCTTCATTCCCTTTTTCTTTTTCGGCACATGAAAAAGAGAAAAGACTAAAAACAAAAAAAAGAAGAATACTATTTACGCAATTCAGCTTCATACTCAGGTAAAACATCTTTAAGTTTTTGTATCGCTTGCTCCAATCCTTCGCTGCTCACTCCTCCGGCTGCGTTTATATGTCCGCCACCATTAAAATACTTCCTCGCCAAAGCATTCACATCAAAAGAACCCTTTGAACGGAAAGAAATTTTCACCAAATCTTTGTCTTCACGAAAGAAAGCAGAGAACACAATCTCCTTTACGCCTAGCGGATAATTTACAATTCCTTCTGAATCTCCTTTTTGAATATTGAAAGTTTGGTGATCTTTTTTAGTGACTTTTATAATCGCCATTTTATATTTCAACAACACTTCCATGGTGTCGAGGCAATGCCCTACCAACTTCAATCTATCCATACTTTGGTTGTCGTAAACCAACTGATGAATTTGCGCATTATTGGCACCTGCGTGAATCAACTCGCTTATTACACGATGCGTTTGTGCAGTAGTAGACGGAAATTTAAAAGAACCTGTATCGGTCATAATACCCACATACAAAGCCGCGGCACCACCAGCATCTAACAGTTTCTTTTGTCCCAAAGCCTCAATAATCTCAAACACCATTTGCGAGGTAGAGCAAGCTGTAACATCAGAAAAAGTAATATCGGGGAAACTTTCGGGCTGTTGATGATGGTCTATCAATATCTTCTTTCCTTTGGCTTTGGCAATTAAATCGCCAGTTTCATCAATTCTTTGCAAAGCGTTAAAATCTAAACAGAAAATCAAATCGGCATTCTCCACCTCTTCTTTCACCTTTTCGGGCTGCTGAGAATACATTAAAATGTCTTTTGCACCTTCTATCCATGCAATAAAATCGGGGTATTCGTTGGGAGTTGACACCACCACTTCGTGGCCCATATTCTTCAAAAATCGTCCCCAACCAATGGCAGAGCCAATTGCATCACCATCGGGATTTTTATGACTTACTACAAATATCTTCTTTTTACCTTGAAGAAGTTCACTCAATTGTTGTATCGATTGTTTGTCCAAAACTTATATTTTTTAAGGCTTCTAAGATAGAATTTATTCGCCTATTTTCTTGTGATTAATCATTCTATCAATTATGTTTGTACATAACCCTATATGAAATGAGCGGAAACAGAACCTTTACGATGATAAAACCAGAGGCGGTAGCTAAAGGTTATATTGGAAAAATAATTGACCATATTACCACTGGCGGATTCAAAATCATCGCTATGAAATACGTGCATTTATCGTTGGCGCAAGCACAAGAATTTTATGGGGTTCACAAAGGAAAAGGGTTTTATGATGATTTGACAAAATACATGAGTGGCGGCCCCATTGTAGCCATTGCCCTAGAAAAAGAAAATGCTGTTGCCGATTTTAGAGCATTGGTAGGTGCTACCGACCCAAATGAGGCTAATGAAGGTACCATTCGCAAACGCTTTGCAGAATCGAAATCGAAAAATGCTGTTCATGGCAGCGACTCAGATGAAAATGCTGAAATTGAAATTAACTTTCACTTTAAAAAGGAAGAGATCATAGCCTAACAAAAAAAACAACTTTAGCTTCTTAACACTTAAGTACCTTTTTTACCATACTTGCTGCATATTGGGCAATTCTCAACTATATGTCCTCTAGCCGGACAAAATTCTCTACCAAAAAAAATGATTTGTAAATGAAGTTTATTCCATTTCTCTTTTGGGAAAAGCTTTTTACAATCGGCCTCGGTTTGTTCTACCGACTTACCATTGCTTAAACCCCAACGATAAATCAAACGATGAATATGTGTATCTACCGGAAAAGCTGGCACTCCAAAAGCTTGCGCCATCACAACTGAAGCCGTTTTGTGTCCCACCCCTGGCAAAGCTTCTAATGCTTCAAAAGTGTTGGGTACTTTTCCTTCGTGTTTATCAATTAAAATATGCGACAAGTTGAAAATGGCTTTCGATTTAGCTGGCGACAATCCGCAAGGTTTTATTATCTCGCGAATTTCTTCAATAGATAACTTCACCATATCGTAAGGATTATCGGCTTTCTTAAACAAGAACGGAGTGATTTGATTCACCCTAACATCGGTACATTGCGCCGAAAGTAACACAGCCACCAACAGAGTGTAATCGCTGGTATGATCTAACGGAATAGGCGGATTGGGATAATATCCTTCCAGTATTTTTGTAATGGTTGATGCTTTTTCTTTTTTGGTCATAGGGTAAAAGTAAAGAGATTTGAATTGCTAAGTAAACTTTGTTTATTATTGATTTTTGCAAATAACAATTCACATTAGCAGAAATCAATAATAAATTAGAAATAAGTAAGGTTAGCTTCACCTTATAAATAATCAATTATGAAAATTTTTAGAGGTGTTTCAATTTTAGTTTTAATTCTGTTTTTAAGTTACTTCAATTTATCGGCACAAGATAATTTGTACAAGAACCAAATAAAATTTACTCCAGGGAAAATTTTTCATGTTTATTATTCAGGACTTGAATTTTCTTACCAAAGAAACTACTATAAATATGCTACCGAAATCAGTTTCACCAGAATAATGAACACTCAATACCCCGCCGTTGCCATCTCAATACCATCTAACAAAGGGTACAAATTACAATTAGAACAAAAGTTTTTTGGTACGCCATCATATTTTAAATCAATAGAAATTAAACCTTACTACGCCATAAATACTTCTTATTCTCAACTTTTAGGAAGAGAAGGCATTTCTGTTTTCACGCCCTATGAAGGACATTCTATTGCCGATGTTAGAAAAGATTTCTTTTGTTTAAATGGAATACTTGGCTGGGATATGCAGTACAAACATCTAATTGTAAATGCTTATTTGGGACTAGGGATTAAACACGAAATAATTACTTACGACAACTTACCCAAAAACTCATCTCCCTATAACACCGAATGGCTTTTTCTTAATATCAACCCAGGCCATTATTGGTGTCCAAATATTCTAGGCAATATCAAAATTGGATATGCTTTTTAATCCGACAACACACTCAACCTCAAAAATCTCTTTAAGAAAACAGCCATCACCAGAACGGAAAGCACAAAAACTACTAACGGCAAAGCGAGTACTTCAGTAAATAAAGTCATTTGAAGATTGGGCATAAATTCATTCAATCCTTGTTGAATAGAAGCATTTAAAAAAGGTAAAACCGCATAAATAATAATGAGCGGAAAAAGCTGCATCACCACAAATCCGTAAAACATGTAAGAAAACAAAGCGCTTAAACGATAGCCCAAACTAAACAACATTTTCAATTCGGCTTTGGCTTTTGAAATGAGCAATTGAATATTCATCACCAAAGTATTTAGGGTAAGAATGACTATGAGTCCGCCTATTAAACCCAACACCCACAAAAACAATTTAATCTTCGATTTACCGCTACCTGCCAACAATTTGTCTTTGTTGGCCACATAACCTTTGGCATCTAAAAACTCTTGTAACTGAGGATCTGCGGCATCTTCTACCTCCAACAAAACTCTTGAAAAATCGTTTTGCGCCCCCCTACCTACATTTTTGTTGGCCCATTCTAAAAACTCTAAAGGAACTAAAATAGAATTTACTCTATCTGAAAAACCAACAATTCTGGTTTTCATCTTTACGTCTTTTTGAACGCCACTCAATTCCAAATCGAAATCGGTACTCATCAACGCCGATTTGGGTACTTGTGGGAATCCGGTTTTGGTAGGTGAATAACCAAAGCTTAATAAGTTGTACATTTCGTTAGAGAGAATAACAGGAACTTCTGCATCGCCTTGCTTCCAACGAAACTCATTTGGTACATTATCGATGAAATTTCGTGGCACACCTTCCACAAACAATTCAGAGTAAAAGTTAAACGGCGCACCTTTTCTTATCGCCACATCAAACTGATTGGCGATAAATGGAACAGCTCCTTTTACTTTTTTACTGTTTTTAATGTCTTCAATTTCTTCGGCTTTAAATGAAGTAGAGGTTAAGCCAAAAGTGTTGAGATAGCCTACCGATTTGTTAATCACCAAATAGTTGTTCGAAAAAGCATCGTTATCGCTCAACACTTCTTTAAAGTTGAGATACAAATTGAAAGTGATGGCCATTACCAGCACCCCCACTACCAATGCCAACAAGGTGAGCACCAATTGAAAGTACGACTGCTTACCCCACAATATTTTAACCAGCAATTTATTCACAGCTTTAGTTTTTGTTGGTAGTTAAAATGTGCATCTTCAAACAAATTACAAGAGATAACACTAGCTTTATTTTTGTCGCAAATAGCATTGATAAGCGCAATGGCCTTTTTGGTATTTCCTTCGTCGAGATGACTAAAAGCTTCATCTAAAATCAAGAAATGAAAAGGCTGACTCAAGGCTCTTAAAATAGAAATTCTTTGGCGCTCACCTCTCGAAATTGTCTTGCAACTCTTGTTCAACAAATAGGAAACGCCCAACTTTTCGGCATTCTCCATAATTTCTTTTTCGCTGAAAAAATTGGTGAGTCGGTTCTTAATTTGAATATTTTCTAAGGCCGTATATTCTTCTAATAACTTTAAATCTTGGTAAATGATGGAAATGCTTTGCTGACGGTAAACGCTCCAATCATCGGGTTTCCAATCTTTGGCCACTTTACCATTGTTCACTAAAGTTCCGTCGTAATCGTGACGCAAACCATACAAGATATGCGACAAGGTTGTTTTACCCGTTCCCGAAGGTGCACAAACATGATAGTGCGTTCCCGATTGAAATGAAAGTTCTTTACCCCATACATCAGAGTTGGGCGAAAAAGTTTCGCGTATAGGATGCGGAATAATTTTATTTAAAACAATTTCACTCATTAAGATTGTGGAGCCGAATATCCTTTAAATTCATTGAGTAAACGCAGTAGCGAAACCAAAATATTTTCGTTTTTGTTTGCGCCTTCTATCACAAATTCACCTTCTAACACTTTTTCTTTAACTGGTAAAGTAGAGTATTTTATGCTTTTAATATTTTTTTCGAATACCTGAATAACAGGCATCATTTGTGGAAAAATTTGAACAGGTAATTTCTTCGATAAATCAGTAAAATTAATGTACAATCCGTTGCTGAATGCAGTAAGTGAAGGATTAACATCTGTTGCTTTGGCCGATAAAATTTTAGCTATTGCAGCTTCATCTGAAGTTAAATAAACATTGTAGCCTTTAAAGAACATATAGGTTTTTGCTCCCGAAAAATAGTACACGCTATTCTTTACACTTGGCGCAAATTCCATGAGCTGGCGCACCAAGCCCATTCTACCTAAAATGGTATCTTTTAAAGTGAAGGCAGCATTGTAATCGTAACTTAAAACCGGACCCTCCACAAAATCAATATTCTCTTCATCGTTTTGTTCTTCTTGCGTTTTTTTAACCTTCTCCCCTGTGCTCACATCTACCTTATTTAACGATGCATAAAAATCACCTTCAATAAAAGAAGCCACCATTTCCGATGGCATTCCAGTGTACAACATCATCAACGAATCAACAACATGCTTGGTTCCTTGATTCTCTTGAGCGATTAAAAACGACATTAAATCGATAGATACACCAGCGCTCAACATAGAATTATCTACATTCACTCCGGCCATCATAGAGGCAATTTTACTTGGCTTTTGAAAAGCTTTTAAAGCAATACTTCCCTCCTCGTAATATTGTTTTGTTTTTCCTTCTAACTTGCCATTTTTAAAATTGAATTCGGCTACAAACTCACTGGCTTTGTTTTTTACTGCAGGACTAGCAATAAATCCGTCAACCGCTTTACCGATAGATGAAGCTAAAGTATTTTCTTCGCCAAAAACAGCAATATGACTATCACTATTCATGGCATCTAAAGCACGAATTTTAGTATTCACTAATTTTTCGGTTTTAGTATCTTTCAAATTCGCAATGAAAGCAGCCGATGACTTTTCGTTAAAAGTTCCCCAAAGAACAAATAACACTTTGTCTTCAATTACAGCAAAAGAAGATGCCGATTTCACAAAAGCGAAATCGGCACCGTTGGTTACTTCAATACTATTAGCACTTAACAAAACTTTAATATCATCGCCCGAATTCAATGGGAGCATAGCGCAAACAGCAGAATCTGTTGTAAAAATAAAAGATTTAGCACTTAAGTTCACACCTGCTTCAACTGGATTTTCAGCCAATAATCTCAATAAAGCATCGTCGCTAATTTTAAACTCCATTTTGCCTTTTCCAAAAAGAACATCCCATTTGATTTCATCAACAATAGCTTTATTGTTAATCATCACCACCGATTTAGCGTTGGCTGGAATGTAGCTTTTTAAGTCGGTACTATCGCCCGAACAAGCAAAAAGAAAAAGAGAACTAAGTGCTAATAAAAATAATTTCTTCATGACTTTGTATTATGCTCCCGGTGTAGCTTCGGGCATAGCTTTAGGCATCAATTGAGTTTCTATTTCTTTGGCAAATTTCAACACAGAAATAATGAAGTTTTCTTCTTTGTTTACCATATTGAAATTGAAGGTAATCTGACTGTGTTCTACCGTTGGTTTAGCAGATTCGATAGCGAAAGTGCTGAAGTATTTTTGGAAAATACCAGTAGTGTTGTATTCATTTGCCGAGATACCATCTGCACCACTTGGGTCGAGAGCCATTTTCTTTTGCAAATCTTTAGTGTTAGCATAAACTGCAACAGCCTTATCTTTCAATACCGCATTATCAAATTTAACCGTTCCGTTAGCCATAGCAACATAACTTAATGAATCTGAACTGAACATCACCAACTTATCTTTAAAGAACAAATAACCACCGCCAAATGGCATTTGAAAAACATCGGCGGTACCAGGCAAAATAGAACGACCTAAGAATTTTCTCAACAAACCTTTGATATACGCAGTATCATTTAATGACATTCCCGCTTTCATCATTGGAGATTTCACTGTTCTAGTTTGCATTTCAATGGTTGGTGGCGCCATGTAATCATCACCATACACTTCTACAGCTTCAGTAACTTGTTTGGCTTGCATTCCATCGAATGAAAAAGCGATGTCGTTACCCAAAGAGCTACATAAAGTATCTAAAGAAATGCCCATATTCATCATCACACCATCAATCATTGGTTTAGTACCCATTTTAGCTAAAGCCTCTGGCAATGCTTTCCAAGAAAAAGAAGCTCCAAAAAATGCCAATGAGTTAGATGCATCCATCGTAGAAGCAACACTTTGAATGTTAGGATCAGTGATAAATTTCGTCATATCCATTAACTTACCATCACTGTAGCAATCAACCACAACATCCATCAAGCCGTTTTTAAAATTAACCACTCCGGCGTAAGAAATTTGTGCTCCGAAATCCATTTTCATTCCCGATTTCGCCAATTGCTCTTTCATAGAAGACAAAATGGTTGAGTAGTTCATGTACATAGCAATATGTGCATCACCAGTAAAAACTTCTTTGCCTTTAAATTCGGTAGTCAATAATGAAGATTCTTTTGCTGCGTACAAAGCAGTAATATAATCGGCTACTTCTTTTTCGCTTCCTTTATTGGCAATAGTAAACAAGGTGTGTTCATTCCAAGCCAAGAAAAGTTTATCGTCTAGTTTTTTAATTTCTAGTTCACCAATTTTCTTCGATTGATTTTTAGCATCCACATTTGCTTTTACAAACTCAGAAAACTCTCCACCATCGCTAAGTGGAATAATAGCGGCAGCAACAACATTTTCTAAACTAGCTGCAGAATCAACAAAGAAATAAGATTTTTCAGCGAAACCAATCCCAGTTCCCATTGGATTAGCCATCACTTTTTTCATCATTTCGTTTTTTTCGAACGATTTGAATTTCAATAAATCAGAACCAAAAAGAACATCCCATTTGATCTCATCTACAATTTTAGGTGTATTAATAGCCATCACCCCAATAGCTCTTTTAGGAATTAAATTTCCTCTATCATATTCTTTAGAACAAGAGAAAAACAAAACGGTAACCGAGAGTGCACACAGGGCTTTTTGAATAGTTTTCATGTAGTAATTATTTAAATAGTCGAGTAAATTTACGTGGAGCCGGAGTTTCAAATCGCATATTCTCTCCGGTGATAGGATGCGTGAAAGCTAAGATATAAGCGTGTAAGCCTAAACGATCGATAGGATCGGTTTTAGCACCGTACTTCTTATCGCCAATTACAGGATGTCCCAAATCATTCATGTGCACACGCACCTGATTTTTTCTACCTGTTTCTAAATCAACTTTCAGCATGGTGTAGCGAGCTGCTCTGCGCAACACTTTGTAATGGGTGATAGACAAACTGCCGTGGGCTGGGTTCTGACTAGAGTACACCATCAAAGCAGAAGTCTCTTTTAAGTAAGATTTGATGATGCCTTCATCTTTAGCCACCTTGCCTTCAACAATAGCCAAATAGCTTCTTTCTTGCACGGCGGTATTCCAGTTTTTTTGTAAAATATCTTTTGCCTTTTGTGTTTTAGCATACACCATTAAGCCCGATGTATCTTTATCTAATCGGTGAACGATGAATATTTTTGCATCAAATTGAGTTTGTTTCACATGAGAACTCAATATGCTATAGGCTGTATCTCTCTTCTCTTTATCGGTAGCTACAGAAAGAACGCCCGAGTGCTTATCAATTACAATAATATCGTTGTCTTCGTGAATCAAGGTAATATCGTGAAATTGTTTGGCCTGTGGCACAGCAACCCAGTGGACTTCTACTGTTTGTCCGGCTTTCAACGGATGCTTTGCATGCGTTTGTACCTCACCATTCACCGTGATGTGCTTGTCTTTCATCAAGGTTTTAATGTTGTTACGGTTTTTATGCGGCAGGCCAGCAATCAAGAAGAGCATCATCTCTGTATCTTCTTTAACTACTAAGGTAACTGGAGGTTTTTTCGATTTTATTTCTTTGCGAATCATTCTGCTTATGGGAAAAATTTATAAATATCTTTTCTATGTAAAAAGCGCACTAAGTACAACTCATCGTTTTCATAAATCAACCCTAAACGATAATCACCAATTCTAATTCTATAAAAATTTGAAGCGCCTTGTAGTTTTTTAAGATTAACTATTTCTGATAGTTTTTCAGCCTCTTGAAGCTGCTCGATAACGATAGCCAGCTTGGCTTTTATTTTTTTGTCATTAATTTTGGAAACATCTTTCTCTAAAGACTTATCGATAACAACAATCATTTCAATCCTTTTAAAAACTTATTGGTATCAATTGTTTTTCCTGTTCGCGCCGACTTAATAGCTTTAACCATGCCAGCATCTTCCATTTGTTCGTCGCTTAAAATTTTGGCTTTAATACCTAGAGTTTTAGCTAATTCCAATAACAAATTGAATTCTTTTTCAGAACCACCTGTAAGTATCGCTGTTTTCATATTAGTTGCTTTTGCTCAAAGATAAACAATTACCACTCTACTTGCAATCGGTCAAAAGTCCGCTCTAGGTTAAGTCCTCGTCAATCTTCTTTAAAAAATGTGAGTGCACTTAAATTCACCAACAACACCTCCTGAAAATAAAAATCGATAATTTGCTTGTAGCTGAAACCTCGTTTGGCCATTTCCATGGCGCCTTCCTGACACATACCAACGCCGTGACCGTAGCCTTTGCCTAAAATGTACACCGAATCTTTTACCGATTTCACTTCAAAAAAAGCCGAGCGCAAATGGAAGTCATTTCTAATTTGGGTAGCCTTAATTTTTCCGCCAGGAAAACAAACTGCAGCTTGTCTGTCGGTAGGACAAACAAAATACAACTCGCCATTGATCATTGTATCTTGATTACCTGTGATACCATTTGCCCGCAAATACTTATTCCATTTGTCTTTATGCATCACCTTTTTCCAATGTGCATTTTTGGTTTTTGTGCAGAAAGTATCTTGAACAGAACGCAAATAAGGCAGAGGTTTCGACCACACATCTTCTGAATTGCAAGTTTGTCCGCCACAATTAGAATGAAAAGTAGCATCAATCAAATTCAACTGTTTATCGGTAATCACCATACCGGCTGTTGCCTCCACAGCTTTGCCCACCAACTTTATTTTTGCTGTACGGTTAAAGTAAACCTGACAATGAACAGCATCGCACAAATGATAACCTTCGTCTTCGTGACGATGGAAATTTTTTAGCGCATAGGTTCTGCACAAAATAGCTTGCAACTTATAATATTCTTCGGTTAACCTGTAGCCTGCCTCGCTCTCTACTACTCCGCCTACATAATGTTCTAAGGCCACATCGTTCACTATTTGTATAGAATGAGCAAGTGCTTTTAGTTTTAAATGGTCATCGTAATTTCTAGTGGAAGATTTGGCCACAATCTTAAAAGAATTGGCATACTCTTGTCCGCGAACAGAAATATTTTTCACCGCATGATGTTTACCACCAATGGTGAAATGCAACATTTTTTCTTTCAAAGTAATTTTTAAAGAATGATCGGCAGGAATAGAACCCAGCTCATTAGAATCTTCAAACAATTTATAAGAACCACGAGTGGTAGTAAGGTGAATCGATGTTGTACTTTGCTGAGAAAAGATACCCACCAAAACTTGCTGAGCATTTAAAGCACTAGAACACAAAAACAATATGCCAATTAAAAACCGAATCACTTTTTCAAATCGTTCACTATACTTTCTGCTACTTTTTTAGAGGCGCCGCCACCGCCCAACTTCACTTTTAATTCTTGGTAGTCGGCAAGCATTTTATTTCTATAAGCACCCTCTTCCAACACTTTATTCAATTCTTCATTGAGTCTTTCGGCGTTCATTTCATCTTGAATCAATTCGGCAACCACCAACCTATCTAAAACCAAATTCACCAAAGAAATGTATTTCACTTTGATGAGTTGTTTGGCAATTAAGTACGAAATTTTTCCGCCTTTGTAGCACACCACTTCGGGCACTTCAAACAAAGCAGTTTCTAAAGTTGCCGTGCCCGATGTAACCATAGCTGCCGAGGCAATGCTTAACAAAGAATAGGTATCGCCACTTATCATTTCAATTTTAGCATCGCCAATTTGTTCTTTGTAAAAAGAAGGAGAAATGGAACTCACCGAAGCAATAACAAAACGATATCCTGTATTTTTTTTCGCCACTTGCACCATCACTTTAAGCATGGCTTTAATCTCTTGCTCTCTGCTTCCTGGCAACAGCAAAACAACTTTGTCATCACCGAAATTGTATTGTTTTCTAATGCTTGTGGCATCTTTAATTATATCACCTTGAATAGCATCCAATAAAGGATGACCAACGAATTCAGCATCGTAATCAAACCTCTTGTAAAAATCTTTTTCGAAAGGAAGAATACAAAACATTTTATCTACCACGCGTTTTATTTTGTGAACGCGAGATTGTTTCCAAGCCCAAATTTGTGGTGATATATAATAGTAAACTTTGTATCCTTTTTCTTTTGCCCATTCGGCAATGCGTAAATTGAAACCAGGGTAATCTACCAAAATTAAAGCATCGGGTTGATAGCTTTCTATATCTTGTTTGCAAAAGGAAATATTGCGCAGAATAGTAGGCAAATTTTTAACCACTTCTACAAAGCCCATGAAGGCCAAATCTTTGTAATGCTTTACCAACTCACCACCAACTTTTTGCATTCTATCACCACCCCAAAAGCGAAAATTTGCGGCAGTATCTTGCAGCAAAATTTGCTTCATCATGTTTGATGCGTGCAAATCGCCCGAGGCTTCGCC
>JBMTCG010000060.1:0-15239 GCA_049430665.1 Flavobacteriales bacterium
TGCAACATTTTCTCATTATCAAAGGTGCCAGAACCTAAGGAGAGTCCGATTTCTTCTTTGTTCGGCGTAAAGGTGTAATTGAAATGATTTACAAATAAAGTGTTTTCAAAATGATGATTGGGGTAAAACTCTTTGCCCATAAAAACAATATTAAGGTAGGGCGAGTTGCACCAAGCAGAAAGTACTTTAAATGGCCAATGCAATCTTTCTATAAAAAGTTCTTTGGTGCCGTTGTGGTTGTGTTCTGATAGTTCGGGAAGAATAGATTTATCCACCTTTCTCCAATTTCCGCCAGGAGTACCAATGCTAACATATGGAATTTTTAAATGCTCGAGCATTCCGCCAGCCAGTCCCAAAATTCTATCCACCAATACCAAGTCGGGTTTTTCTTTCTGCAAAGAAAGTTCAATGAATTTGAGTCCGATGAAAAAGTTTTTTTGCTCATTTATATAATCGTAATCATCTCTATACAACCACAACCAATCGATGTTTTTAACTGTTACACATTTCAAACCTTGCGACTCTAAAAACGAAATTTGATTTTCTGCGGCATAAAAAATAACTTCATTTCCTTCTTCTTTAAGAGCTTTGGCAATTTTCAAATAACCCATACCACCAAAGTCAATATGACCTTTACCTTTAGAAAGCAAACAAACAATTTTCATAATCTTTTCATTGTGTTTCAATAATAAGCTTATTTGTTATCAATTTTCAAAAACAGTAGTTTAGTGCAATGGAGATTAATGAAATGTATTTAGATCTTTTGAAGAAAAAGTTATGCGATTTTTCTGAGCAAAGTTATGTGTATTATCAACCTGCCAAAAAGGAAGTGTTGCCTTAGGTTCAAGAGTTGTTGAAAGACCAAACAGATTTTGTGTTGTGTAAGAAGAAAGAGTACAATCCTGTTAAAAGAGCTAATGGTAGTGATGCGCCAGAAGATGCTTTTTCTATGATAGGTATGGTGCGAATGAACAATTTACATAAGTTGGTAAAAGACATTGCTGCCAACAATATAGAAGGAGATTTTTTAGAGGCAGGCGTTTGGCGTGGGGGAGCATCTATTTTTTTGAATGCCCTTAACAAGGTGTATTGTAATTCAACTCGAAAAATATTTGTTGCCGATTCTTTTGCGGGTTTGCCTAAATCAAAACTACAACCCGACTTAAAGTACGATTGGACTTCACCATATTTAATTGCCTCGTTAGAAAGTGTGCAACAAAATTTCAGAAAATTTCAGTTGTTAGATGAGCAAGTTCATTTCGTTAAAGGTTGGTTTTGCGATACGCTTCCTCATGTGCAAACTTCAAAAATCGCTTTGCTTCGATTAGATGGAGATATGTATGAATCGACCTTAGACATTTTAAATAATTTGTACCATAAAGTGCCATCGGGAGGATATATCGTTGTTGATGATTACAATGGCATCGACAGCTGTAAGCTGGCTGTTGATGAGTTTAGAGAAAGAGAAAATATTAGTGATAAGATAGAGGTGATAGATTGGACGGGGATTTATTGGAAAAAGTCATAAAGTTGAATTTATTAGTTTTTATTTTATTTCGGTAACAAAATTTACTTCCACATCGGTGTCGCCTACATTACAAGTACCATTTTTCACTCCGGGCTGATGCTTAAGCGAAACCTTAACATTGCCTTTACTAGCTGCTGCAACAGTCCATCGAGAATCTAAGCCGATTTCATAAGTACCATCACTATCTGTTCTGGCAATGCTTACATTAGCCGATGTAACATCGAAGCAAAACAAGTGTTCGTCACCTTCTGTTTTTACTTCATCTGAAATTTTAACAGCCGGACTCTTGCTCTCATCCAACAAAGTGATTTTAAGGCTGTACACCGTGTTGGCCGCCAATTTGATGGTATCGAACTCGGTAGCTGCATTTCCTCCTTCGCCATCTGGGTCGCGAAAAGCCACAGTAACATTAGGTTTTACGTGCGCAGTGTCGCTAAACTCTAAAACCATTGAGGTGATCAATTCGGCCTCATCATGGTCGTGATCGTGCGGGTCGTCAACTACGTTGTCATCTTTTTTACATCCTGTAATCAACAGGGCTCCGGCAATGGCAATCATTGCGCTGTTTCGCCAAAAGGCGTTTGATCTAATCATTTTCATTTTTGATTGATTTTTGGTTAATAATTAATGGAAGTCTTAATCTTAAAGTGAATGTTCTTCCCAGCTCATCACTGAAATATCTAAAGCGATTCATGTAGTCGCGGTAACGACTGTTTAAAATATTGTCGACTTCAAAAGAAAGCATTAGCACTTGTTTTTTAAGGTGAAGGACAGTGCTAATGTTTGCCGATAAAACAGTGTATGCTTCGGGCGCACCAACAACATCGGTGTTGGCGGGAACATTGTTTTGTTTGAAAACATGTTTAGCGTTGATTTCTATTTTCGTTTTGCGAAATGCTTTAAGGTCTTTCATGAGGTATTCGGCCCCAGCACTAATTTGATTGGCTGGCATCATGGCAATATAGTCTTTCGCCGTCCTGTTCCAAGCTTGTAGAAAAGAACCTTTACTTTTTACCGTGATGGCATGAATATCTTGTTTTACTTGGTAATTAATTCCGCTCAATGTAGCATCACCTTGTTTGTATTCAAAGGCTGGAAAAGCCCCGCGAATGGTAAGAACAGGGGTGGGGGTTGGACTCAAAAAAATGAAATCTTCTATTAAATAGTAATACGCTTCAGCTTCGGCAGAGAATTTCTTTCTTTCGTATTTTCCGCTGATGATGGCATTCCAACTTCTTTCTTTCTGCAAATTTTCATCGCCAATTTCAATGGCTGCAGCACCATGATGCAGGCCGTTGCTGTACAATTCGTTAATCGATGGCGGTCGCCAAGCGTAGCTGCCATTCATCACGAAAGAAAGATATTTGTTCATTTTTCTACTTACACCAACATTGGCCGATAGACCATTGTAGTTGGCGCCCGGATTTTGCAATATATCGTTCTTGTAGAAAAAGGCTTCTTGCCATCTTACATCCCATCGTGCGCCACCCTCTAACAACCACTTTTTGTTCCACCATTGCGCCAATAAAAAAGCACCTCCATTGTAGTTTAAAAAGTTAGGGATAAACATTTTTCCTTCAAAAGTATTTTTTTGTGAGGAGGCATTTACTCCAGCAGAAATCAATTGCTGATTTTTAGAAAATTCCCATACCGATTGAAGCGATTGGGTAGTCATTTCTAGGTGCATAGATGCCAAACCTTTGCTTGCTCCGTAACCCAAATGCTTGTCGAATTCTTCGCGTAAATTGTACTGTCGGGCATAGGTGGTTTTTAAAGAATGATACTGCGCCAATTGCCAAAAAAACTTTGCTTTAAATAACTCATGTTCAATGTATTGGTATGGTCTACCTAAATTATAAGAAAAACCTGATGAGTCTAAAGGTTTGTCGGCACTAAATGCCTTTTGTAAATCGGTTAAGTTACCAATGTGAGAACCCGAAAAGATGCTCAGTTGCGTGTTGAACTGACTGTAATAAATCTCCGATTCGGTGTTTTTGATTTTGTATCCAGTGGCCAATGAAAAGTTGTATTCTTGAATACCTGTATTCTTTAAAAAGTAGGTAGGGGTATTTAAGTTTCCGCCTCTTTTATAAGTACCTTGAGCACGCCATGCCCAACCTTTAATTTTTGGTATGCCGCCTTGTAACAGCATGGATCCAACGCCCATTCTTCCGTTGCTTACCCCTACAGCATTTACTTCACCTTCTAACTTGGAATTGTATTTTAGTTTTTTAGGGTCAACCAACAACACTCCGCCTATGGCATCAGAACCATAGCGAACACAAGCAGCACCTTTAATAACCGTTATTTCATCGGCGATGAAAGGATCTATTTCAGGTCCATGTTCAGAACCCCATTGTTGCGATTCGTGACGCACACCGTTGTTGAACACTAAAATTCTGTTGCTGTGCAAGCCGTGAATTACTGGTTTTGAGACAGATGAACCTGTATTCAAAGAGTTAACACCCATGTTTTCTTCGGCAATTTTGCCTAATGTTTTACCTTGAAGTTCAAATAGTTCCTCTTTGTTTAAGGTGTTTTTTATAGCAATATCAGTGTTTTTCTTTTCGGCAGAAACCTTTATTTCTTTCAATAATTCGGCGTGATGTTCAAGTTTGAAATCTTGTTTAAGGTGATTGTTAATACTAAGAACAATAGTGCTGTCGGCGCAACCTACATGCGAAAAAGTGATGGTGTATTTTCCTGCACAAAGCTGTTGAATAGAATAAAATCCGTTTTTATCGGCAACCGCACTTTGTTGGGTTTCTTTAATAAAAATGGTGGTCGAAGACAAGGCAGATGAGTCGTGGTCATCGGTTATTTGTCCCGACAAGGTGAGGTTACAATCTTTTTGAGCATAAACATCGCCCAGCATAAAGCATAGGCACAAACACAAAAAACTTCTCATAAACGAAGTTTAAAAAATAAATAAAATGATTTTTAGCGGAGTTTAAGCTAAAACGGGAGGGGCCTTGTTGTTAAGGCTAAATACAAGCTGTTGAGCAGTGTTTTCTAAATAACTTGATGTTTCAAAAACGGGTAGCTTTAAGAATTCAATTTGTGCAATGTCGATTGCGCTGAACAGCTTGGCTGGCGACGCGTCACACAAATCGCAAGAATTGTCTTTGCTAAAACTTTGGGTGCTGTGAATTGTGTTTTCGTGGTGATGGTGCAAGTAGTTAGAACCAATAAAAACAAAGGCATAAAGCGCCACTAAAGTGACACATAGAGCTCTCATTATTTTATTGTTTTTTCGTCTTAACACAAACCTAAGATATAAAATAGTTTTTTTATTGGGCAATTAACTTTCCTTTGTTGAACACACCCAAAACCTTTCCGGTAAGTGTTTTGCCTATAAACGGATTGTTCTTAGAAAGTGATTGCAAGTTTTTTGCTTCCACCGATTCTTTGATTGTTGGATCGAAGAAAGTGATGTTTGCTTTTTCTCCTTCTTTAAGCACAGGAATAGGCAAGTTGAAAGCCTTGCGCGGAGCAACCGATATTTTTTCGATAATGGTATTTAAATCTAATTCTTTGCTCAAGTAAGTGTTTAATACGGCAAAGCTATTTTCTAAAATGGCTGCACCAAATTCGGCATGGTCGAATTCGCACAACTTGCCCTCAATGTTCTGAGGTTCGTAGTTAGAAGTGATGAAATCTATCGTTCCGTTTTTGATGCCGTTCACCAAAGCTTTGCGGTCTTTTTCGTCGCGCAATGGAGGAAGAACCTTTAAGTTGCTATCGAAAGATTCCATGGCTGTGTCGTTTAAAACCAGATTCAAAACAGCCACATCGGCACTAATATTTAGCTTATTTTTTTTGGCGTCTTTAACTAAATCAACTGCTTTTGCTCCTGAGATAGAATTGAGGTGAAGTCTTCCTTCTGTATATTCTAAAAGAGATATGTTACGAGATACAGCAACGTCTTCAGCAATTCTCGGACGAGTTTTCAAGCCCAAGAAAGCACTAGTTTTTCCTTCGTGTATGTATCCATCGGCTGCCAAAGCAGGGTCTTCAGAATATACTACTATAATAGAGTTGAATTTCTTTCCGTAAAGTAATGCCAGTTTAATGAGTTCGGTGTTGGCCATAGCTTGTTTTCCATCAGAAAATGCAATGGCTCCCGATTGTGTCATATCATACATTTCACTCAAATCAACGCCCTTTCCTTTGGCAGAAAGGTGGCCCATTGGGTAAATATCTATATTGAAATTCTTAGCTTGATTGATTAAGTATTCTATTCCCGATTTAGAATCTACAACGGGTTGAGAAGAAGGAGAAAGCACCACGCCAGTGTATCCGCCTTTGGCTGCAGTGGCCACGCCATTGAGTAAAGTTTCTTTGTGTTCGTTACCTGGGTCGCAAAAATTAGCATTAACATCTAACCAACCTGGTGATACGCAAAGCTTTGCCGATTCAATGGTTTTAACTCCTTTTTTGGTGATTTTTCCAATTTGTGCAATCTTGCCGTTTTGAATAAGTATGTCGGCCTTTTTGTTGTTAAATGGAGAATTTGGATCGATGATGAGTGCGTTCTTAAGCAGAAGATCCATGGGCGTTTAATTTTTTCAAAAATAGAAAAATATTTTAGGATTAGTACTAATGGAAACTTCTTTTTTTAACCACAGAGACACAGAGGTCACAGAGTTTTGAGAAGTCTGATTTTAGAACATAATGGCGCTTTGCTTTACAGAGTTCACGGAGGTAGCACTTAAAATTATATCTCATTTTTGAGCTCTGCACTCTGTGTCTCTGTAAAATGCAGTGCCTTTGCGAACTTTTGATTATTCATTGTTTCTCTGTGACCTTCGTGTCTCTGTGGTTAAAACATTTTTTCAACAACGGTTAACAACGCATCGCAAAGCCCGAACAATTTATCTATTTTAGCCCCTCAATTTAAAAACAGATTTATATGGCTACTTGGTTCAGCACGAAGATTAGTTTTCTAAAACAAGCAGAAAACGGAAGTATTTACAAAAAATCGGAACAATATTTATTAAACGCTGAATCGTTTACCGAAGCAGAAGCGAGATTACAAGCGATATTAGAAGATAGTATTCCAGAGTACAACTTACTTACTTGCGCTAAAGCAAATGTAAGTGATATCGCTTTTAACGAAGGAGCAGAAGCTTGGTATAGCTGCAAAATCTCTTTCTTATCTCATGATGAAGACACTGGAAAAGAGAAAAAAGTAACGCAAACTTTCCTAGTAGCAGCTGATTCTGTTAAAGAAGCTGGTGAATTGCTAGAAGATAAAATGAAAGGTACTGTTGTTGAATGGGAATTGTTAACCATTAACAAAACGCCTATCGTTGATGTTTTTGCTGATGAAGTTGAAGGCGAAGAAAAAGGAAAGAAAAAAGGAAAAAAATTAGCTAAGTCTAAAGAATACGAAGATTAGTAGATGTCGATTACTGTTCTAATCATACTTATTACTGTTGTTACTTCGTGGCAAGGTTTTAATCAGCCTGGCTTTACGCATAAGTATATGTTTAATGCTTATCAGGTAGCGCACAGAAAAGAGTGGTATAGAATGGTAACGCATGGCTTTTTACATGCAGATTGGGGTCATTTGGCTTTCAATATGTTGTCGTTTTACTCTTTTGGAGAATCTATCGAAAAGGTGTTTAAAGGCATCTTTGGAGAAACTCTAGGGATAATTTATTACCTGGTTCTTTATTTTGGAGCTATGATTTTTAGTTCTGTGTATTCTTTAGCAAAACACAAGAACAATAGCTATTACAATGCTTTAGGAGCGTCGGGTGCTGTTAGTGCAATCATTTTTACATTTATACTTATTGCTCCATCCAGTAAAATGTATGTTTTCTTTTTACCGATGAACTCGCTGTTGTATGGTGTTGTGTTTTTAGCATTGTCTTATTACATGGGAAAAAAGAACATGGATAATATCGGACACGATGCGCACTTTTGGGGAGCGGTTTTCGGATTTGTTTTCCCCATCATTTTACAACCTTTGCTGCTCGATAATTTCATCATGCAGGTTAATCAAATGTTACACTAATGAACAAGGCAGTATTCTTAGATAGAGACGGTGTTATCAACTATGATCCAGATGACTACATCTACAAAATGGAGGAATTTCGTTTTCTCGATAATATATTGCCTATTGCTAAAGAAATAAGCAAAAGAGGTTATTTGATTGTGGTAATTACCAATCAAGGCGGAATGGATAAAAAGCGTTTCAATGGTGAAGATGTAGAAAGAATTCATGCGCATATAGAAAAGGCCTTTAAAGAAAACGATTCGCCTATTAGCGAGATTTATTATTGTCCGCACCACAGCGATTTGCAAAAATGCCTTTGCCGCAAGCCCGATTCGTTAATGGTAGAAAGGGCTTTGGCGAAATACAATATTGATCCATCTCGATCTTATTTCATTGGCGATAAGCCTCGTGATATCGTTTGCGCAGAAAAAGCAGGGGTAACAGGAATTAAAATTGATGTGAATATTTTAGATTTGAATATCTTAGATAAAATAAAAAGCTAAAACGTAAGGGAATGCACGTTTATCATAACTATAACGGATTTTTAGTGGAAGACAGTGAAAAGCTATTCACGTCGGCCAACAGAGGTTTTAAGTATGGCGATGGTTTTTTTGAAACGCTAAGAATATCGAACAACAATATTCTTTTTTGGGATCGTCATTATGAACGATTGGTAAAAACCATGGAGTTTTTGAACTTCGATACCACTAATATGGATAGGGAGTTTTGGGAAACTCAAATCAAGAAATATTTTGTGCGTAATAATTTTCCCGATTGTAGATTAAGATTAACGATTTACCGCGATGCTGGTGGATTTTATACGCCAGATAGAAATAAAGCAGGATTTATCATTGAAGGCTATATTTTAGATAAATCGATTTACGAAATCAATGAAAAAGGATTGAGTTTAGGTTTGTTTTGCGATGTTATGAAAAGTCGTCAACCTTTCTCTAACCTTAAAACCACCAATTCTTTGCCTTATGTTTTGGCGGGAATTTTTGCCGAAAAAAGTGGTTTCAATGATGTGGCTATTTTAAACGATGCCGATAGAGTAAGTGAAAGTATCAGTTCAAATATCTTTATAGTTGAAGGCGATAAAATTATCACTCCGCCCTTAACAGAAGGTTGTGTAGAAGGAGTGATGCGTAGTTTGATTTTCGACTTGATGCCTCCTGGAAAAGTTTTGGAAGAACCTATCGATGTGGATAGGCTAAAAGATGCCGATGAGATTTTCTTAACCAATGTGATTAGAGGCTTGCAATGGGTGGGTTCTTTTTCTGGTAAACAATATAAAGCTAATGTTTCATCTTCTTTGGTTAATATGCTGAATATGGCTGTTGTATGATTCGCTGGGTGATCATATTGTTTATTCTTTTTCCTGTTGTTTTATCTGCTCAAAAAATTCCTGATTTAGAAAAGAAATTAGAAAAAGATGCAAGAAAGGATAATTTAGCTTATGATACCAATTACATTAGTTCGCACAGAGAAAAACTAACCATAAAAACATATCTAAGTGCCAAGAGTGATGAGTTAACTCAGCAAGGCGGAGTAAAAAGAGATAAGGTTATTTATGATGTAAATCGTCCGTATCGCTTTGGTTTAGGTGTAAGTTATAAATGGTTCAACTTAGCAGCTACATTATTTTCTCCGGTAACCAATAATGAAATAAAGGAAAAGGGAGAAACCAAGCATTTTGATTTACGCATTACATCAAACAGCAGGAGTTTTCTTACCGATATTTGGATTCAGTCGTTCAAAGGTTTTTACTTGAGTAATACATTGAACGTAATGCCTAAATGGGATAAGCAAGGAGTTTTTTATCAGCGCAAAGACATTAGTACATTCGATTTTGGAGGGGCATTGTTTTATAATGTTAAACATCGAAAATTTTCATTTAAAGCTTTGTTTTCTCAAAATGAACGTCAGATAAAAAGTAAAGGAACACCGATAATTGGCGTGAATTGGTCGGTATTTCAAATGAATTCAAATCCTGATTCCTCTTTGCTTCCGTACGCAATTGTTGATCATTTTAAGTCTTCTGAACAAATAAATAAAATTAATGCGCGCTCATTAGGTTTTGGGGTTGGATACGCTTACACTTTTGTGTTCTCTAAGTTTTGGTTTTTGTCTCTGCAAGGCACTTATTTTGTGAATGCTCAAACCTATCGCTATTTCAGTAAAATTAACCCCGAGGAAGGAACTATCTACGCTGGTTTTAGGTCGAACGTACTTTGGCGCGGCACTTTTGGCTACAATAGCGAAAACAACTATTATGGTTTAATATTTATTGGAAACAATGTTCCTTTAAGTAAAAATAAATTTCCGAGTGATATTCATTACCTTTTTAACACGGTGAACTTAATGTATGCGCATCGTTTCGATGTTACCAAAAAGAAGAAGAAAGATTAGTGTTATAGTGTATTACTTTCCCAATTCATAGTGCGCTTTTACTCAAAATTTATATTTTTGCCACAAACAAAAGTATTATGGCAGTTTCATTGGTTACCGGAGGTGCAGGTTTTATTGGTGCACACGTTGTAAATGAGTTAGTTAGCATGAACCATAAGGTGGTTGTGTTAGATGATTTAAGTGGTGGTTTCGAAGATTATATCAATCCGAAAGCAATCTTTGTAAATGGTTCGGTTTACGACCATGTTCTTTTAGAGAATTTATTCAACGAATATAAGTTTGATTATGTGTATCATTTGGCGGCTTACGCTGCTGAAGGTTTAAGTCACTTTATCAGAAGATTTAATTACAACAATAATTTGGTGGGTAGCATCAACCTAATCAACGAATCGGTGAAACACAAAGTGAAATGTTTTGTGTTTACTTCATCTATCGCGGTTTACGGTGCAGCTAAGCCTCCAATGAAAGAAGAAACTTTCCCTATGCCTGAGGATCCGTATGGTGTAGCTAAGTTTGCTGTAGAAATGGACTTGAAAACAGCGCACGAAATGTTCGGCTTGAACTACGTGATTTTCCGTCCGCACAACGTTTATGGCGAATACCAAAACATTGGCGACAAATACAGAAATGTGGTGGGTATATTCATGAATCAGTTGATGCAAGGTCAGCAATTAAGCGTGTTTGGCGACGGATTACAAACGCGTGCTTTTAGCTATATTGGCGACGTTGCTCCATACATTGCCAACTCGGTAAATGTAAAAGAAGCTTACAACGAAGTGTTTAACGTTGGCGCCGATCAAGAATATACAGTGAAAGAATTGGCTACCGAAGTAATGGCTGCAATGGGCATTACAGGAGAGTTAAGATATTTAGAAGCAAGAAATGAAGTGGTGCATGCTCACTCAGACCACAGCAAAATCAAAAGAGTATTTGGTATTAAAGACAGCGATTTCACTAGCTTACCTGTAGGGTTGAAAAAAATGGCCGACTGGGCGAAAGTGGTAGGTGCTAGAAAATCGGGTGTATTTGAAAATATTGAAATCACAGAAAAATTACCTCCTTTTTGGGTAGAGAAAAAATAAGATGATTCCTTACAATAAAGAACCAAATAATAGCTTGCAATACAAAGACAAAAGTATTGCAAGTTTCATTTCCGATGGTGACAGTAACATCGACAAAAAGACTGTAGAATCTTTTGGTGAGGAGTGGTCGAAATTTGCCCATTTCTCTGAAGAAGACCTTCGTGTAGCTGGCGATCAATATTTCGATATCATCACCGAAAAGATGGTTAATAAAGATACAGTTGCGTTGGATGTTGGTTGCGGAACTGCACGCTGGTCTAGATACATCGCATCAAAAGTGAAATTTGTAGAAGGTATCGACCCTAGTAAAGCAGTGTATTCTGCTTTAGAGATGACAAAGGATTTAAAAAATGTACGCATCACTCAAGCCGATACCGATTGCCTTCCTTTTGAAGACAATTCATTCGATTTTGTATTCAGCTTAGGCGTTTTACATCATATTCCCGATACCGAAATGGCGATGATTAAATCGGTCAAGAAACTAAAGAAAGACGGACACTTTCTAGTTTATCTTTATTATCGCTTCGACCAAAGAAGTGCGTTTTTTAAAATGTTCTTTTACATGTCGCATGCCGTTAGAAAAGTAGTTTCTTTGTTGCCGGCCGGATTGAAGAAATTTGTTTGCGATATCATAGCCATAACGGTTTATATGCCAATGGTTATTCTAACAAAAATTGTAAAAGCTATTGCGCCAAAATCGAAAGCTTATACCAAAATTCCTCTTTCTTATTACGCCGATAAATCTTTCAATATCATTCGCAATGATTCATTAGACAGATTCGGCACTCCACTTGAACAACGCTTTACCAAAGTTGAAATTCAGGCGATGATGGAAAAAGCAGGGTTAACAGATATTACATTCTCTAATAATGAACCTTACTGGCATGCAGTAGGAAGAAAAGCTTAATATTCCATTTGACCATTAAAAGAAGAACGCTTCAAATGAAAAAGATATTATTTATTGCCTCACATAGGAAAGACAGGGCTCCCGGACAACGTTTCCGCTTTGAACAGTATTTTGATTTTTTAGAGAAAAACGGTTTCAAATGCGATTTGTCTTTCATCATCAACGAAGATGATGATAAGGAAATGTATAAACCCGGCAACTATTTCAAGAAGTTAAGTATTGTTTGGAAAAGCTGGAGACACAGAATGAAAGATGTGAAAGATGCTAAGAACTATGATATCATTTTCATATTTCGCGAAGCTTTCATGACAGGTTCCATTCATTTTGAAAAGAAGTTTGCACAGTTGGGAAAAAAGTTGGTTTTCGATTTCGATGATGCTATTTGGCACATGGATGTTTCTGATGCCAACAAGAAATTTAAGTTTTTGAAAAACCCTTCTAAAACAGGTGATATCATCGCTTTGTGCGACATCGTTTTTGCAGGAAATCAATACTTGGCCGATTACGCCAAATTGAACAATAAGAATGTGGTAATTGTACCCACTACCATTGATACCGATGAATACCAAAGAATGTTGTTGCCAAAAGACAATGCTATTTGTATTGGATGGAGTGGAAGCGTTACCACCATTAAGCACTTTGAATACGCTGTGCCCGCACTTACCAAGATTAAAGCGAAATATGGTGATAAAGTAAAAATTAAAGTGATTGGCGATGCTAACTACCGTAACGAAAAACTAGGCGTTGTTGGTATTGGTTGGAAACGTGCCGATGAAGTAAAAGAATTGAGTGGAATAGACATAGGTATTATGCCTTTGCCAAATGATGAATGGGCTAAAGGTAAATGCGGCTTGAAAGGTTTGCAATATATGGCTTTAGAGATTCCTACGTTGATGTCGCCAGTGGGCGTTAATTCTGAAATTATTCAAGATGGAGTGAACGGCTATTTGGCCAACGAGGTGGACGAATGGGTAGAGAAAATTTCTAAGTTGGTGGAGTCGGAGGAGTTGAGAAAACAGCTCGGACAAAAAGCGCGCGAAACCGTATTGAATCATTATTCTATCGAATCAGAGAAAAAGAATTATTTAAAATATTTTCAAGAATTAACCTGATGAAACAACTTGTACTAAAACACAAACACGAAGCTTTGGGTGCCAAAATGGTGCCTTTCGCTGGTTTCAATATGCCTGTTACCTATGAAGGTGTAATTTCTGAGCATGAAACCGTTCGCAAAGGGGTAGGTATTTTTGATGTATCACACATGGGTGAGTTTTTGATAACGGGCGAAGGTGCTTTGGCATTGATTCAGGCTGTTACTTCAAACGATGCTTCAAAGCTTACTGATGGTAAAATTCAATATTCTTGTTTGCCTAACAATGAAGGTGGAATTGTAGATGACTTATTGGTTTATCGCGTTTCTGAAATTGAATATATGGTGGTGGTGAACGCTTCTAACATTGAAAAAGATTGGGATTGGATTTCAAAACACAACACTTTTGGTGCTGAGATGAGAAACATTTCCGATGACTACTGCTTGTTCGCTGTTCAGGGTCCGAAAGCCAAAGATGCTTTGGCAGATTTAACGCCATATCCAATAGAAGGAATGGATTATTATACTTTTGCTATCGATCGTTTTGCTGGAGTGGAAGATGTAATTATTTCTGCTACAGGGTACACTGGTGCTGGCGGATTTGAAATTTATGTGCATAAAAACGATGCCGAAAAGGTATTCGATGCCATTCTAAAAAAAGGAGAGAAGCACGGCATTAAACCTATTGGTTTGGCAGCGCGCGACACCCTTCGTTTAGAGATGGGCTATTGCTTATATGGCAACGATATCAATGATACCACTTCTCCAATTGAAGCAGGCTTGGGCTGGATAACCAAGTTTTCTAAACCTTTCACCAACAGCGAAGCATTAAAAGCGCAAAAGGAGCAAGGTGTTTCTAAAAAATTAATCGGCTTTGAATTGATAGATAAAGGTGTTCCGCGCCACGACTACAAAATTGTTGATGCTGCAGGAAATGAAATAGGTATTGTTACTTCGGGTACAATGTCGCCAAGCCTTAAAAAGTCTATAGGTATGGGGTATGTTACTAAAGATTTTTCTGCATTGAACAGCGAAATTTTTGTGCAGGTTCGTGAAAAGAATTTAAAAGCGAAAGTAGTTTCAATTCCCTTTTTGGCAAGCGGAGTAAAGTAATGAGAAAATTAGGCTTCATAGTCCTTCTCTCTATTCTCACTCTATTCACTCACTCTGCCTTTTCTTGGGGTTTTTACTGTCACAAACTCATCAACCAAAAGGCAGTTTATGCTTTGCCTCCTGGCATGATTCAGTTTTACAAAGAGCACGAAGCCTATCTTTCTAAACACGCTGTAGATCCCGATTTACGTAAGCATTCAGTAGAAAAGGAAGGCGCGCAACATTACATCGATATCGATCATTATGGTTTACATCCTTTCGATAGCGTGCCTCGCTATTGGAAAAATGCAGTGACTAAATTCACCGAAGATACCTTAAGAAAGTATGGCGTTTTACCGTGGACGATCAACGATTATTACCATCGATTGGTAAAGGCGTTTAAAGATTTAGATACTGCCAAAATTTTAAAAATTTCGGCCGATTTGGGACACTATGCAGCCGATGCCTGCGTGCCTTTGCATGTTACAGAAAATTATGACGGACAGTTTACGAATCAGCAAGGAATTCATCGTTTATGGGAAACCTTGATTCCCGAACGTTATTCAAAAACCTATAAGCTAGATTACAGCATAGCTCATTATATTCATCATCCTTTAGATTCAACATGGACTGTTCTTCAGCACAGTTTCTCTCTAAAAGATAAAGTGCTTGATGAAGACAAGAAACTGAGAGAGAAGTTCGAGCAAGATAAGATGTATGAAATCTACACAGGCAAGAAGAAAAAAGATTTTAGTGTAGCATATGTTACGCAATACAATTCTAAATTAGATGGAATGGTAGAAAAGCAATTGAAGAGTTCTATAGAGTTTGTATCTAGTCTTTGGTATAGCGCTTGGGTAGAGGCGGGGCAGCCCGAATTAATAAAGAAAGTGAAGTAGGGATTCACTTTCTCTTCTCAATATTTTTTTTGCAAACTCATCCTTCATTGCTTTCATTTTCTAATTGTAAAATTCGCCAAAATTATTTTTGAAATGTTTGGTATTTTTTTATTCCCTGAAAACATTAAAGATTTTGCTACAATCCTTTGCAAAATTCTAATTCATTATCGTTTTTGACACCTTCTTTTTTCTAATAAATTCAATTTTTTGATTCATGTTTAGCGACTG
>JBMTCG010000061.1:0-14907 GCA_049430665.1 Flavobacteriales bacterium
GGAACTATTGCCCTACACGTAAATTATGCGTATTTAAAATTTCAATTTCTTATATCGAACTCACGTTAATTAATGCGCTTCCAACCAATTTTTACCCGTGCTGATTTCTACTTCTAAAGGCACTTGAGTTTGCACAGCTTTTTCCATCCCCCGTTTCACAATGGGTTTAAGCACTTCTACTTCATCCATAGGAACAGTAAACACCAACTCATCATGCACTTGCAAAACCATTTTTGCTTTCAAGTTTGAAGCATCTAATTCACGTTGAATTTCAATCATTGCTTTCTTGATAATATCGGCAGCAGAGCCTTGAATAGGTGCGTTAATTGCATTTCGTTCGGCATAACCACGCACTACTGCGTTGGCAGAATTGATATCTTTTAAATAACGCTTTCTACCCATTAATGTTTTCACAAAAGTGGTTTGCTTTGCATTCTCAATACTCTCATCCATGTATTCACGAATTCGCGGATATTTATTGAAATAATTATCGATAATTTCTTTCGCCTCAGTTCTAGAAATATTCAATCGTTGCGCTAAACCAAAAGCAGAAATTCCATAGATAATTCCAAAGTTCACCATCTTCGCTTTACCACGCATTTCTTTGCTAACTTCCTCCAATGGTACTCCAAAAACTTTTGATGCTGTTGCGGAGTGAATATCTTGTTTGCTTTGAAAAGCCTCAATCATTCCAGCGTCTCCGCTTAACTCGGCAATCAATCTTAATTCCACTTGAGAATAATCGGCAGAGAGTAAAACATGACTTTCTTCGTTAGGAATAAATGCCTTTCTCACTTCTCTTCCTTTGGCGGTTTTGATAGGAATATTTTGCAAGTTAGGATTAACAGAACTTAATCTTCCAGTTGCCGCAACAGCTTGTGAAAAAGTTGTATGAATTTTTCCTGTTTCTTTATTTACCATTTCGGGTAAAGCATCAACATAAGTCGATTTTAATTTTTGCAATCCGCGATAATCTAAAATCTTTTGAATGATGGGATGCTTGTACAATAATTTTTGCAGAACCTCTTCAGAAGTAGCGTATTGTCCGGTTTTCGTTTTCTTCGCCTTCTCATCCAAGTTCATTGTTTCAAACAAAACATCTCCCATTTGTTTAGGCGAATTGATATTGAATTCTACACCTGCTTCAACATAAATTTCTTTCTCCAACTGAATCAATTGTTCGAGCAATTCTTTGGAAAATTCTACCAAAGCATTCGTATCAATTTTAATACCTTCCATCTCCATTTTCGACAGCACTTGCACCAAAGGCATTTCAATTTCTTCGAATAATTTTATATCACCTTTATCTTGTAATATCTTTTCTAGAATCACTTTCAACTGATAAGTTACATCGGCATCTTCGGCGGCGTACTCTTTAATTTTTTCGAGTTCAACATCGCGCATACTGCTTTGATTTTTTCCTTTTTTACCAATTAAAGTTTCAATAGAAACAGGTTTATATCCCAAATATGTTTCAGCCAAATAATCCATATTGTGACGCATATCGGGCTCAATTAAATAATGCGCCAACATGGTATCAAACAATTTTCCTTTTACCGAAATTCCATACTGCAACAAAACATTCATATCGTATTTAATGTTTTGTCCAATCTTAGAAATACCCTTATTCTCAAACAACGATTTAAATAGCGACAGACGGTATTTTCCAACATCACCATCGGGAATATTTACATACCATGCTTTGTGTGCTTCGAAAGAAAAAGACAAACCCACTACATCGGCAATATGCGAATCGATGCCTGTAGTTTCGCTATCAAAACAAAACTCTTTTTGCTGAAATAAAACTGTAATTAATTGTTCTGCTTCTTCATCGCTATCAATCAAAATATAATTGTGTTCTACATCAGCAATTGTTTTGTAATGTATTTGTTCTTCTTCGATAATCGGCTCCTCCTCGGCTACCTCAAACATATCCATTTGGCTCGACGCTTCAACTGGCTTTGATTTTACTTCTGCCTTCTCACTCGCACTCACCGCACTTCCTAGTATGCGTTGCGCCAAAGTTCTAAATTCTAACTCATTAAATAATTCGCTAATTTTTTCTTTATCGGGTTCTTGAAATTTCAAATCATCAACAGAAAAATCGATAGGAACATTCACTTCAATCGTTGCCAATTTTTTCGATAATAAACCTTGTTCGGCAAAAGCAATTACATTTTCTTTTTGTTTACCTTTTAGTTCTTGTGCATTGGCAATTAAACCTTCAACACTATCATACTTTGCAATCAATAATTTAGAAGTCTTTTCGCCAATACCTGGAATACCTGGAATATTATCGGCGCTATCGCCCCACAATCCTAAAATATCAATCACTTGCTCTACACGTTGTACTTCAAATTTTGCGCATACTTCTTTGATGCCCCAGACTTCTGCGGCATTGCCACTTTTAGCCGGACGATACAACAAAATATTATCGGTGACCAACTGAGCAAAATCTTTATCGGGAGTCATCATGTAAGTGGTGAAACCTTCACGCTCTGCGCGTTTCGCTAAAGTACCAATCACATCATCTGCTTCATAGGAAGGAACAACAACCGTTTTAATATTGAAAGCATCGGCCAATTTATAGATGTAAGGAATGGCTTTCTTAATATCTTCGGGCGTTTCATCACGGTGCGCTTTGTAGGCAGGAAACATATCTTCGCGAAAAGTTTTGCCTTGCGGATCAAAACAAATGGCGATGTGCGATGGTTTTTCTTTATTCAATATCTCAAGTAAGGTATTTGTAAAACCCAACATTACAGAGGTATTTAAACCTTTGGAGTTGTAACGTTGATTGCTACCAAAAGCAAAATACGAACGAAAAATGATGGCAAAAGCATCTATGAGGAAAAGTTTTTTTTCTGATGACATGGGCTAAATTTTTGTGCCCTTAAATGTAGTAAAACAAAAGAAATAAATTCCCTATCGTTTAATAAAGCGCAATGTTGTAAATATTACATTTGCGATTTTCATTGAAAAGATATATTGAAAAATATGCTTTTAGAAACAGGCTGCTACACTTGAAAAATAATTTTTTATTGCTCAAGTACTCTAATTAATTTCAGAAAATTTAAACAAATGCTTCCTACTATCATCCACACTAACATTATTAGCTATAGCTTTCAAAATCGAAACATACATTTTATTTCGGGTAATATTTACACTCTGCTCTTCAATAAATTCTTTAAGATTTTTATCTCTCTTTTCAATTTTCTTAAGAACGTGTATCATAATTTTTTGATCGCCCTCCAGCACATATTCACCTGCTTTTATCTTTCTTTGCACATACTTTATTTTTCTATCAAACTCTGCATCTTTGTTGAGTAAATGATAAATGATAATGAGTCCGATTTCACTTTCTAAAAAGTAATTAGACTTCATGTTATTTTTAAAAATATCTTGAAAATTGATAATTTCTTTTAACGCTCTTTTAGGTTGATTGTGCATGATTAAAGCCTCTGCCAAGCTCCACAATGTTCTACCAACCAGCTTATCATTCATTTGAATTTTTGTATTTATCGTATCGTGAACCTCATCTACCAAATCATTCAAATCCTCGAGGGAACCGATACATTTCACCAAATATATTTTGCACTGAAAATAAACATCATAATACTTCTCTATAAAAACACCATCGCTACTGCTATCCATTTCATTGGCAAAATGCTTAGTAAAAAACTCGAAGTACTTTTTAAGTTTTTTAATTTCCCCCTTGTACACCAAAAAAGAACATAAGTGTCCGGCCACCAATACCTTATTGGTATAATCATCTTCATACACCTTAGAATTGAAAATAACTTCAAACTGCAATTTTCTTATTTCATGGTGCTTTTCCATGTTTTGATGAATCCAATAATGAATGCTCATTATTTCGCAATAAATCATCTTGGATTGATCGGTAGATAATTTTTGAAAGTCGGCTAACAGTTGATGTTGTATAATTTCTAATGTTTGCTTTTTTGCTTCCTCAGTTTTTTGGATAAAAAAGTAATCATTGTAAATCACCAAAGCTTTACGATATAAACCCGTCAATAATTCTATTTCGATATGCTTAGCAGTAAAATCATCCATACTCTTCTGCAGATGACTGGCCATATCACTATTTAATGTTCCCGAAACATGGTGTAACATCCATTCCAATGAATAGGCTTTCACTAAAATGTAGCAGAGCTCTTTCTCACGAGCAAGTTCAATTAATTTTTCATTCGACTTCTTTGCTTCATTAGTCATACCCTTCTTCAACAGTAGTTGAACATCCGACAACATTCCCCGCAAAACATATTCGGGCGAATCATTCACATGAAAAAGCCTCAAGTTCTTTAAAATAGTGGCATATAATTTACCAAAATTAGCACGTAGTAATTTGGCTGATTTTTTAAATTCCTTTTCTAAACTATCAATGTCATAAGTGCGCTGCTTAATAAAAGCATCAAAGTAATGGGTTAACTCACTATCTGCCTTTGATGAAGCTAGGCGTAATTTAATATAACGCTTTTCACTCGGACTCAAATTATGAATAAGCTTATGCAGACTTTTCATATTACTTAAGCACTACTAAAGACGCATAATACGAATGTTCTTGACTAATAATAGCCATCCAATAACTGCCTTCAGAAAGCGAATTTAGGTCTACTTGAAAAGAACCACTACCGATCTCGAGATTCACAGGAATTGACTTTACCTTTTCACCCAATGCATTAAATACGTTTATCGTATTGATGTATTCAGATTCTGAGGGCAATTTAATAGAAGCAGTTCCTGAGGTAGGATTTGGATAAGTTGTTGCTTTTCCTGCAGTCAATGTCTTAATAGAATTATCGGCTTCAGCTTTGAGTTCAGCAGTGTCTTTTCCTATATTCTCAACATCAACTTCTACGGTATAGAGTCCAACCTGATCAAACTTCAAATCATTGAATGAAACTCTTTGCTCGCCATATAAACTCAAGTTTCCAGTAAAATTACCCGGACCGCTTAGTTTCTTTAGAGTTACAACTCCAGCGTAAGTTATATCAATTTTTCCCTCAGGATTCAAAACCAACACATTAAACGGAAACATAACATCAACGATGATTACGTTTGGTCCTTTAAGTAAAATTTTACTACCTCCACCGCTCACGCAACCTTTAGAATAATCGTTACACATGGCAGTGAAATCATCATCGTAAACTATAAAATCGATGACATCTTTTCCTACTCCAACAATTTCAATTTCAAGCTTGTAATTGCCAGGGGTATAAAATTTCAAATCTAAATAAGTATACTTTAAAAAATATTTATTCGCAGAACCAACAAAAGTACCCGGTCCACTTAATAAAGTTAAGTTTACTGTACCCGTAAAAGTTGTATCTATTTGCCCGCTGATAGTATCCCCAGCGCCTACAAGTAAATTATATTTCTGCTTTGTAGTTAATATTGACAAATTAGAATGAACCACCCCATTTCTGATAGTCGATTGGCAACCAGGAAAGTTAATGCAAGGATTCTCTAAAACTTGTGAATAACCCATACGGGCTATAAAAAAAATCAACAAAAAAATTCTCGCTTTCATAAAAAGTAAAATTACAATCTCATTCAACACTATGAAAGTAATCTTTTGGCAACTAAAATACATTCTCGAAAACACAAAAAGACAACTTTCAAACTGAACAAAAATAGTTAATGACCAAATAAAACAACTGTTTCGAAACCATACGAAAAAAACCAAAAAATGATTCGCTTTCTACAAGAGAAGATTTAGAAAGTTGTTTTTCTCTATTTATACGTTTTACTAAATGAAAGTAAGGGCATAATTTCAACCAGCGAATGATAGTGATTGAGACATTAAAAGAGATTGCTGGAACATTATCTAAAAATATTGGCTAAAAGCCATAATTGAACCCTAAAAGCCCCCAAACCCTCTAGTAAGTAAATGCAAGGAAGACGTTCTTTCCCCAAGGGGGCTTTTTTTTACTCGTACATCAATACAAACAACAGCGATTGACCCACTGCCTTTAATGTTTTAGGAGAAATGTTTTTAATGTTATCATCGTGCGTATGCCAAGTTGCAGAAAAAGCCGGATTACTTCTATCAATAATATCAATACAAGGAAATTTAGCGTACTGATTTACATAAAGGTGGTCGTCAATAATGGGAGATGTTTGATTGAAAGAAAAGTATGAGCCATAACCCAAAGTGTGCGCAGCTTTCCAAACTTTATCTATCACCAATTTTGCATTCTCTGTAGATACGCCTTCATAAGTAAACAAAGCATTAGGGTCGCCCACCATATCTAAATTAACCCCATAGCTTGGTTTAATTTTCAAAGGAAAATTTTTACTCCAATATTGAGAACCCAAACAATATGAATTTTCTACCCAAGGCTTTCCATAATCTTCTGTATCGAAACACACAAAATCTACTCCGATATTTAATTTCTGCTTAGAAATTATTCTGGCCAACTCCAACATGACTCCAATTCCACTCGCTCCATCGTTTGCAGCATCAATAGGTTTAGCGGTATCTTGGTCATCATGATCGGCCCAAGGACGAGAATCCCAATGCGCAGAAATCATAACTCTTCTTGGATTTTCGGGTTGATACTGCGCAGAAATATTATTGAAATTCAAAGATTTTCCATCGTATCCTTTTACCACTCCTTTTTGCTGATGCACTATTAAACCGTAGCTTTCAAATTGCTTCACCAAATATTTTGCACAGTCGTCGTGTGCTTTAGAATTAGGTACACGCGGACCGAAATCGACTTGTTTTTTCACGAAAGCAAATGCGCTATCGGCGCTGAAATCGGGAATGTTTAATGTTGGTCGAACAGGCTCTTCAACCACAGGAACATCTTTATTATCGGGACCACAAGAATAAAAAGTAAAGACAACGATGACAGCAAGTTTAAAAACTTTCATCAACATCATTTGCTTAAAGAAATCGTTGCCGCCTTCTTTTCTTTTTTCAATTTCCGATTTAAAAAAAAGAGCATTCATCTCTTCTCTTAATTCCTGTAAAAAGTTATCCTTCATAACTCCACTCGGCTCCTTCTTTAGTGTCTTTAATAGTAATTTTTAGCGCTTTTAGTTCATCGCGAATTTTATCGCTCATGGCGTAATTTTTATTCTCCTTGGCGTCTTTTCTTAAATCTAAAATCACTTGCATCAACGATGCGGAAATATCATTATTACTGGCTGTTTCCTCTGATTGAACACCCATAATCTCTACCAAGAAATCGTTGAATAATTTTTTCAATCCTTCGATGTCTGCTGTTGTGGCTGTTTTGGTGCCTGCTTTCAACAAATTAATTTCTTTCACTGCATCAAACAAAACCGCCACTACCATAGGCGTATTGAAATCGTCGTTCATAGCATCATAAGCGCGATTCACCAAATCTTTTACATCAACAGTTGATGTTGCAGATGCTTTGATATCTTTTAGCAATTCAATGGCAGTAAGCACTCTTTTGAATCCCTTTTCTGCAGCTTCCAATGCATCGTTCGAAAAATCTAGCGTACTTCTGTAGTGACATTGCATCATGAAAAAACGAACCGTCATTGGCGAAAATGGTTTTTTCAAAAACTCTGTTTCACCGCTAAACATTTGAGCAGGCAAGAAAAATTTGCCGGTGCTTTTCGACATCTTTTCTCCGTTCAAAGTAAGCATGTTGGCGTGCATCCAATATTTCACGGGATCTTTACCATTAGCAGCTTTGTTTTGTGCCACTTCACATTCATGGTGCGGAAATTTTAAATCCATTCCACCTCCATGAATATCAAATTGTTCACCTAAATATTTGGTGCTCATCACCGAACATTCTAAATGCCAGCCCGGAAAACCCTTGCTCCATGGCGAGTTCCATTGCATGATATGTTCTGGCGAAGCTTGTTTCCATAGCGCAAAATCCAATGGTGATTTTTTATCGCTCAAGCCATCTAAATTCTCTCTTTTAGCCGAAATCAACTCATCTATCTTTCTTCCCGATAACTCACCGTAACTGTTGGTTTTTGCAAATTTCTCTACATCGAAATACACCGAACCATTAGATACATAAGCAAAACCTTTATCAATGATTTGCTGAGTTGTTTCTATTTGTTCTACCAAATGCGCTGTTGCTGTAGGTTCAATACTTGGAGGCAAAACATTAAAAGCCTTCATTACATCGTGAAATCCGTTGGTGTACTTCTGTACAATTTCCATTGGTTCCAAATTCTCTAGCTTCGCCTTTTTAGCAATTTTATCTTCACCACTATCGGCATCGTTTTCCAAATGCCCAACATCGGTAATGTTGCGCACATAGCGCACCTTATAGCCTTGATGCAACAAATAACGATAAATCACATCGAAAGAAATGAAAGTACGACAATTGCCTATATGTACATCGTTGTAAACCGTTGGACCGCATACATACATCCCCACAAATGGCGGAGTTAATGCTTCAAATTTTTCTTTTTTCTTAGAAAGCGTGTTGTAAATGGAAAGTTCACCTTGCATGATTCAACAAATAAAATTGAAAGGTGAAAATAATAATAAATTGAGATTAGCGAAAAGAGATTGCCTACTATTACTGATGATTGATCACATTGGCCACCTTACCGCCATTGTAAATGGTGGTTTTAAACAATCGGCCATCGGCAGAATATTGAAATACTTTACCGTTTTTTAAGAATCCGTTTTCAAACAAACCTTCACGAATAACTCTACCGTTTCTGTCTTTCAACTGAAACATACCGTTACCATCGAAAACTCCGGTTTTATAGGTTGCCTTATCTTCTGTAACCACCACTTTTTCTGAGGTTGTAACTTCTTTTTTCTCTTCAACATTGTCGTTGGCACTAGGAGGCGTTTTTCTCACATAAGTTTTTGTGTTGGCCGAATCGAAAGAACCATTGTTGTAATTCTTTTCTGATTTTAGCTCTCCATTGTCATAATATTCTTTTACAACGCCATTTTCTTTTCCATCGATCCATTCTCCCTCAATCATCAATCTACCATTTTCATGATAGTATTTTTGCACGCCGGTTCTTGTGCCTTGCGAATTGTATTTCCACTCACTAGCCAATTTGCCGCTTTCATGGTAATACTTGTAATCGCCCACCCACCGGTTGTTTCTCCATGTACCTTCTTCACGTTTGTTACCATTTGCATAATAGAATATAGCGTAGCCGTTCGGACGGTTGGCAACGTAAGTAATAACATCTTTGGGTTTATCGTTGGGAAAATAGTGAATCCATTTTCCGTTTTTTTGATCGTTGAAATAATGACCTTCCTCTACTTTTTGATGGTCTTTAAAATCGGGCAGTTTTAAATCGCGATTGTAGTAAATCCAATGCCCTTGCTTCATATTGTTGGCATCGGTATAATTCAAAGTATCCTTACCGCCTTGCGCAGCAATAGAGGCAACAAAGCCCCCCACAAACACTATGATTATTATAAACTTTTTCATTCCCGATTAACTAACTACAACAGACACTAGTGTTTTTAACGTAGCCAAATGAGTAAAGGTTTCAGTAAAAATTTAAATATATGTATTAATACGTATTAATTATTTTTTTACCTCTAAACTCAGCTCTTTCAACTGTTTGTCATCTATCAGCGAAGGCGAATCTATCATTACATCTCGACCCGAATTGTTCTTAGGGAAGGCGATGAAATCGCGAATAGAATCTTTACCAGAGAAAATAGCACACATTCTATCGAAACCGAAGGCTAAACCTGCGTGAGGCGGCGCGCCATATTCAAACGCATTCATTAAGAAACCAAACTGATTTTGTGCTTCTTCATCGGTGAATCCTAAAATGCTAAACATTTGTTTTTGCAAATCTCTATCGTGAATACGAACAGAACCTCCGCCCAACTCAACACCATTAATTACCATATCGTAGGCGTTGGCTCTAGCTTTTCCTGGGTTGGTGCTCATCAAATGCACATCATCGGCATGTGGCGAAGTGAAAGGGTGATGCATAGCGAAGAAGCGTTTTTCATCTTCGTTGTATTCTAACAACGGGAAATCGATTACCCACAATGGCTTAAACACCTTAGGATCTCTCAACCCTAGTTCATCAGCCAAATGCAATCTTAATTCACTCAATGCTTTTCTTGTTTTATCTGCCGCGCCAGCCAACACCAAAATTAAATCTCCTGGTTTTGCATTGAAGGCAGCCGCCCATTTTTGCAATTCCTCAGAAGAGTAAAATTTATCTACCGATGATTTTAAAGTACCATCTTCATTGTATCTTAAATACACCAAGCCAGTAGCTCCAACCTGCGGTTTTTTCACGAAATCGGTTAAGGCATCCAATTGTTTTCTAGTATAAGAAGCAGCTTGTTGGGCATTGATTCCCACCACCAATTCGGCAGCATCAAAAACAGGGAAACCTTTGTCTTTCACGATAGCGTTCAACTCCACAAACTTCATATCGAAACGCAAATCGGGTTTATCACAACCGTAATATTGCATCGCATCGGCGCAAGTCATGTGCGGAAACTCTGGCAACTCCACATTCAACACCTTTTTGAACAAATGCTTGATCAATCCTTCAAAAGTATCGAGAATATCTCTTCTTTCTACAAAGGCCATTTCGCAGTCGATTTGAGTAAACTCAGGCTGACGATCGGCGCGTAAATCCTCATCTCTAAAGCATTTCACTATTTGGTAGTATCTGTCGATACCGCCCACCATTAACAACTGTTTAAAGGTTTGAGGCGATTGTGGCAAAGCATAAAACTCACCCGGATTCATGCGCGACGGCACCACGAAATCGCGTGCTCCTTCAGGCGTAGATTTAATTAAATAAGGCGTTTCAATTTCTAAGAAATTCAAAGCATCCATGTACTTTCTAATTTCTATAGATAGGCGGTGACGCAATTCTAAAGCACTTCTAACCGGATTTCTTCTAATATCTAAATAACGATATTTCATGCGCAGCTCATCACCACCGTCGGTATCGTCTTCAATAGTAAAAGGAGGCGTTTTGGCTTTGTTCATCACTTTCAAAGAAGTGATTTTCAATTCAATTTCTCCTGTGGGGATATTGGCATTTTTGGCGCTTCTCTCAATCACCAAACCTTCGGCTTGAATCACATCTTCACGACCCAAACTTTTCGCCAAAGCTAAAAAAGCAGCATCGCTCACACCCTCTTCTAAAATCAATTGGGTAATGCCATAACGATCGCGCAAATCAATCCACACCATCGCTCCCTTATCGCGTGTACGTTGCACCCAGCCACTCAAAGTAACGGTTTGTCCAACATTTTCAATTCTTAATTCTCCGCAGGTTTTTGTTCTTAACATGTTTTTTAGTTTAAAGTTTAAGGTATAAAGTATAAGGTTTGTCTTTTGGATTTTAGACCTTATACATTAGACAATAAACAATCAATATCCCAATGCTTTTCTAACTCTTTTTAAAGTAACAGCAGCAACAGCTTTGGCCTTATCGGCACCTATTTTCAACTGTTTATCTAATTCATTTTTATTCTCCATGTAGTGATTGAAGATTTCGCGTTCTTTAGCAAAACGACGCATCAACTCTTCAAACAATTCTTGTTTTGCGTGACCGTAACCATAGCCCCCTTTGCGGTAGTTTTGCTTCATCACCTCTACATTATCAGCTGAAGCAATCAACTCATACAACTTAACCACATTGCAAGCGTCAGGGTCCTTTGCGTCTTCTAGGTCCTTACTATCAGTCACTACCGACATCACCACTTTTCTCAATTGCTTTTCTGGCAAAAATATATTGATGGCATTACCATACGACTTGCTCATCTTTCTGCCATCGGTGCCAGGCACGTACATTGTTTTTTCGTTCAAGCGCTCCTCTGGAACCACAAACAAATCGCCATAATGAAAATTCAATTTATCGGCGATATCTCTAGTGAATTCTAAATGTTGTTTTTGATCTTTACCTATAGGAACCACTTGCGCATCGAACAACAAAATATCGGCCGCCATGAGCATAGGATACACGAACAAGCCAGCATTCACCTCGCTAACATTCTCCGATTTATCTTTGAAAGAATGTGCCAATTGCAAGCGATTGAACGACATAAAACATTCAAGATACCATGCCAATTCACATACCTCAGGCACGTCGCTCTGACGGTAAAAAACATTTTTATCAATGTCGAAACCGCAAGCCAAATAGCTCGCTGCCACAGCATAGGTATTTTCTCTTCTTATGTCTGCTTCTTTAATGGTGGTAAGAGAATGTAAATCTGCAATGAATCCGAAAGTCTCATTAGCAGGGTCTTTCGACGATTCCACCACTGGAACAATAGCGCCTAATAAATTCCCCAAATGAGGAACTCCTGTGCTTTGTATACCGCTTAAAATTCTTGCCATGGTTCAAATTTGCACAAAACTAGTTAAATAAGGAAATTCCGTAGGGACGAAATGCCGCGCGTGAGTTTCTAAAAACTTGCTCGTATGCTTAACTATGCGAATATGTTGGTTAAGTTGTTTTTATTGAACAACAAGCTTACAAGGATGAATAACACCAATTCCTTTTTCAATAATAATTAGAGAATAAACGCCAGAAGGCAAGTTGTCTTTGTTTATTTTTATAGTATTTCCAGAGAAATTTCTCGAATAAACCAGGCTTCCTGTCATATCATACAGCTCTAATTTACCTTCTTCTATTTGTGTTTCGGTTCTTACCGTGGATTCATTCAACATAGGATTCGGATATATGCTAACAACAGAATAATTGCTTTTATTTACAATTGATTCACCAACATTATTGCTTGTATAATCAGGGTTAGCAGAATAATACCATTGGCTGTTTTTTGTATTTAACCATTCTGAATTTTTATAGGAAAACTCTCGATATTCAGTTTGCATTCTAGTGATTACGTGTTTATAGGGTGAGCGTATATTATTAGAATTTACAGCGTAATTATACAATGAGATACTTTTGTCAGTCACTGCAGCATTATAGTCAAAAGACAATACCAATGTATCGTTGTTATAATTGTCAAAGTATATTTCATCTTTCCCTTCAAAATTCATTTGCTGATCATATGAGTTGATAGTTGTTACATTGCCACTATGAGAAAACTGTTGGGTATTCCATATTACACAATTTACTGTTGTATCATAAGTTCCACATATTGTTGATGAAGTGAGATCATTATTTGAATCATAACTAAAACTGGTACTATCAACTTTATCCCATCTTAAGGAGCCAGCGTTCCACCAATCATAAAATACTGTAATAGAGTCTCTACCATCATAGCAATAAAAATGTCTACTTGCATAAGATTTAGTCCATTGATTTGGAACAGTAAGATAGTCATATGCTACATCGTAAATCAACTGATTAGCTTCGTTATAAAACAAATCTGTCTTGTATTCTAAAGTCCAATTATTTAATGCAGTATCTCTCCCATAAAACAACTCTGTAATTGTATTTTGTGCACTATCGTACGAATATTCTTGTTTGGTGTAAAGTCCCAAAATTTTAATATAAGAAGAAGTGTCATTGTTGGTAGTAATAATGCTATCAAGAGTATGACTGTATTGATTTGTTTGGGCCGACACAGTGTTTGCAAAAACAAAAAACAGGAATAAAAATGAGAAGAATTTCATATAACAAATTAATAAGTTAACAAGAGTAGATATTGATCAATTCTAAAATACTCCGAACAAAAATCAGCTGAATAGTATTCATGCCTTATACCGAAATACTAATTGTACCTGCGGTATTTTGATTGTTCATTAAATATGTTCGCTAAATATTACTACGGTCCCTCTTGAATTATGTTTCGCGTGCTTTGAATCATCATCTATTCTTGATGAAAGTGAAATTTTTTCTTGCAATATCCTTTTAGAAAAATAATACTCTTTCAATTCCTTCCATCTCTTTAAAAAGAAATTATTGCTCATTACCTAATCAAGGTTAAAGAAGAAATCATTTCGTTTTTAGTGGTAGATCCCCATTCGGTATTTTCTTTATAAAACAATTTCACCACATAAACATCTATTTGTGCTTTATCACCAAGCACGGTTCCATCCCAACCGTTATTAATGTCAAAGCTTTCAAAAACAACCTCTCCCCATCTGTTGAAGATGAGCAAATGGAAATCTTCTACATACATTCCTTCCACATAAAACACATCGTTAGTGCCGTCGTTATTAGGGGTAAATGCATTAGGCATAAAGATGCTCGTTTTACAAAACTCGTTCACCTTAATTTCGTCGTTCGTTGTACAATTCTTTCCATTCGTCATGGTTACAGAGTAAGTGCCTTTTGCGCTTACGGCGATGTTAGAGTTTGTAGAACCATCGCTCCACAAGAAATTATCGGCAAAATTAGAAGCTTCTATGGTTAGTGCACCTCCTAAAGTCTCACCAAAACACACAGTAGTGTCGTTGCCCAAAGTAGATACAGGGTAAGGAACAACCACAACTATAGCTGTATCTCTCACCATACATTGCGTATCGTAATACTGCGATAAAATTATTGATTGTGAAGAACCTACTAAAATTGCAGAGCTCTTCTCACCTGTTGACCAAACATAAGTTGCATCGGTATCACTTACTAAAAGCGTTGCGCTATCCCCTTCGCAAATTTCTTGATCATCGCCTAAATCAACTACTGGAAGGGGAACCACATTCACCTCTACCTGATCGCTATTTTTACAACCCTTAGAATCAGTAACAGTAAGACTATATTTTCCCGACTTATTTACATTAAGCTGAGCGTTTGAAGAACCATCGCTCCACAGATAAGAAGCTGCAGGTGCAACAGAAGATAAAACCACTACTTCACCATCGCAAACTTTTTGATCTGCACCTAAGTCAACTATTGGCAATGCATTCACTGTAAGATTCATGGTATCGCCAGTAATACAACCATTCGCATCTGTTACCAAAACTCCATAAGTTCCGGCCTTTGAAGTAGAAATACTTTTTTGATTCCATC
>JBMTCG010000062.1:0-14871 GCA_049430665.1 Flavobacteriales bacterium
TTTTCGAGCACTAAAACCTTATCGAAGGTTTGTCCGGATTTGATAGCCTCCATCACAGGATGAACGCCAAAAATCATTAAGTTTTTATGTTTAAAAGAGTCTTCCATCGCGCCAAGCATCAAGCATTTTGTACCACATGTTTTTATAAGTCGTTGATCTATCTAAGCCATAAGCGTTAGAAGAGTAAGGATTGTCGATTTTATGAAAAGAAAAATCTTCGCTCATCACACTGTTGTCGTCGCCGTACACCCATCTTTCGCTGTTTTGAGAGCGAATAATGTATCTGGGCGGACCAAAGATAATGAATATCATGCCGCGGTCGGTACACCATCCTTCGCGATAAGAAGAAAAAAACTTGTTGGCCAACTCCACACGCAGGTAAAATTGTTTGATGTGTTCTTTAGCATTTTCTTGATTGCCGCAGCTTTCCATCCAAAAATTATTGATGGCTTCCTTAGCATTGGTATTGCTTTTTAAATCTTCAAATTCTTTTTTGTCGCACAAATATTCCAATGCATGAATCATTTGTTGTTGGTGTACAATGAAAGGATATTCGTTGTTGAAATGCATAAAACACAAGTTGTTTTGGGCTGAAGAATCTTTTTGAATTAAGTAGAATCCTTTCTTTTGTATGTCCAAAGAGAAGTTACCAGTATTGTCGGTTTTTACCCAAAAAGTAGAATCAGCTTTTCTATTGAATGCCGGCGGATTATCTAAATTATAAGGAGGAAGCGGTATGGCGAATTCTCTAAAAAAGCAGCGCACTTGCAAACTGTCGTTTAGCAAAAAACTATTTTCTATGCACACTTCTCCTTTGTTTACCACGAACGAATTGGCAATGCTTTTTTCGTTTTGAATGACTTGATAATAATGGTTGTCGAGATACGATGTTTTGTGCACCTCGCTTACAAATGAAAAGTTTGAATTGCGTTGTAAATCGCGCGCAATAATTTCAATCACATAGTTTTTTCCTTTTTTGGCTTCAAACTTAATTTGGTGTTTTTTGTTGGAAATGGCTTCTTCTTTGTTCACCGAAAATTCAATGGTAGTGCTATCGAGCACCAATGCTTTTTCATAGTCGCTATAAACGATGTAGGCTATTTCGTAATGTGCCGAAAATATTTTGGTGTCGGGCAGTTTGATGAACAATAGTTTGTTTTGATTTACATTGATGATGAGCTCTGAAACAGAATCGTTACTGTTGAAAAACCGATAATCTTTAACAAAATAATTGTCATTTTCTCTGAAAATACTGGCCAAATTGGAGTTCACCTTTTTTGTGCTTTTGCAGGCCAAGGCAAAGCAGAGTAGCAGCAGAGCTAAGAAAGAAATTCTTATCCTCATTCCAACAGATTTTTATCGATTTGTTTGTTGGTTTTGAGTCCGAGCTCTCTAAGTTTCTCAATCTTTCCAATCACATTTCCGTTGCCCGTACTTAACTTATTAAGCGCATCGCTGTGTATCTTTTGCGATTTTTCTAAACTTGTTCCCAAGGCTTTAAAGTCATCTAAGAAGCCAACGAATTTATCGTACAGTTTACCAGCTTCTTCGGCAATTTGAATTACGTTTTTCGATTGTTTTTCTTGTTTCCAAAGAGAGGCGATGGTTCTTAGGGTGGCTAGTAAAGTGCTCGGACTCACAATCACAATGTTTCTGTCCCAACCATAGTTGAAAAGCTCAACATCTTCTTTAATCGCTACGCTAAACGACGATTCTATGGGCACAAACATCAACACGAAATCGGGAGCCGCAATGCCCAAAGCGGCAGGATAATCTTTTTCACTCAATCGTTTGATGTGTTCTTTCAATGATTTAATATGCTCTTTCAGTAAAGCTGTTTTTTTAAGTTCATCGCTTTCAGAAACATAGGCTTCGTAAGCCACCAACGATACTTTGGCATCAATAATAATGTGTTTGTTTTCGGGCAGGTAAACGATGAAGTCGGGTTGAATTTTATCGCCCTCGGCATTGTTTAAACTCACTTGAGCTTTGTATTCGATGTCTTTGGCCAATCCCGATTTTTCCAAAACTTTCTCTAAGATAAGTTCGCCCCAGTTGCCCTGCGTTTTATTGTCGCCTTTTAAAGCTACGGTGAGGTTGTGCGCTTCTTCGCTAATTTTTTTATTGAGGTCTTTAAGAGAGTGCAATTCATTTTTTAAGAACTGCGAAGTCTTTAAATCTTCCTCCATTTTTTTGCGCACAGTTTCTTCAAAGTCTTTCAATTTCTCGCGTAAAGGTTGAAGTAAAAGATTGTTAGATTCTGAGAAATCTTTAGAGTTCTCTTTTAAAATGTCGTTGGCAATAACTTTAAATTGATCTTTAAATTGAGCGTGAATTTTATTGATTTCTTCTTGAACCGTAAGTTCTTGTTTTTTGCTGCCTTCTAATTCAGCGATTTTGCGAGCCAAATCAATTTCTTTGTCTTTAAGCAAGTGTTGCAGCTGCTCTTGTTTTAATAGAGCTTGCGCCTTTTCTTGTTGAAGGGTATTAATTTCGACTGTTTTATTTTTAAGCAAAACAAAGGCGATAACGCCGCCAACAACTAATCCGGTAAATAGATAGAGAAATTCCATTAGGCTAATTTACAAAACTTTATTTCATTGACGCTTTGTAATCGTTCACACGTTTTTCTGCCAATTTATCCCACGATAAATTGGCCATAATGTATTGCATGGCTTTTTCGCCAATGATTTTACGGTATTGAGCGTCTTTAAATTTTTCTAGTTTTTGCGTTAAATCAAGATGATTTCCTGTTTCAAAGAAAGAGGCAATGATTTGTGGTTTTGTGTTTTGTTTTCCATCTACTTCATCGTAAGCGTAAACAGAATCGGATACAATTACAGGTTTGGCACAAGCTGCAGCATCAAGCATGCTGGTGGTAATAGAGTTGGGCCACACAGCGATATCGGCCATTTTATAATGAATAGGTAATTCTGCTCCTGGGATGAAATTCAATACTTGTACATTGTTGAATTTTTTAATCTCTTCAATGATATCATCTTTACCTGCTCCAATAAAAATAGCTTTGTAGCGTAAGCCCTTTTTGTTGAGTTCTTCTATGGCTTTGCAAAGTAGAAGGGGTTTCTTTTCATCGGTGATTTTACCAGTGTAAATACATACAATATCTTCGCTGGTGTAGCCCAATGCTTGGCGTTTAGCCAAAACAGCATCGTCAATTTTGTTGTTGTACAAATGAGCATCTACACCTAGTGTTTGTACTTTTATTTTGTGGTAAGGCACGCCAAACATTTTGTGTGCAATCATACTTGCATCGCGCGTTACGGCGTAACATGTTTCGTAATTGCGCACCAATATTCTGCTGGGCCAATAAAAAAATACCGACCAAAATAGTTTTCTTTTCCAGGTTAGCTTTTTCCAGTTTACCACCTGTCGGTAAGTGATTAAGATGGTATGTACACCAGTAAATAATTTGTATTTAAAAAAAGGTTTGGCCAAAGAAACTACAACGGTTGAAGGCTCGTGGCCATCGAAAGTTTGAATCACATCGGGCTTTATTTCTCTAAGTTTAGACAAAATTCCAGTGAGAATAATTCTGTTTTTTATTCTAATGGAAGATACTCTGTGCACATGAATGCCTTTGTACATTTCTGTTCCTAAAGGCTGAATGGGAGCGCCCAAAAACTTGCCATATACTTCATCGTAGTTGGGAATGTTGAAATAGGATTGGTACTTCGATGTAATCACATGAACTTCGTGTCCCATGCGCGCAAACGACTCGGCCAGGCAATTGTTCATATAGCCCATTTGGTTAGAGTGCCAGCGAATAACAAATACAATTTTCATGGTGGTTAAATGTACTAATTTTTTGGAGAGAGTCGCTGTGCTGCTGTTTTACACTTGGTGCATATGTTTAAAGCAACGCTGTCTACAGCTTTAAACGATTCTACTTTGGGGTGCATGCTGCAGTTATTGTTGTCGCAATGAGATAATCCAATATTGTGTCCCAGTTCGTGCAAACTAATTTTTTGCATTCTTTCAATTACTAATTTTTGGTTCGGACCCTGAACTCTAAACGTGCTTACTACCGAGCCAGGTTTGCCCTCGTTGGCCAAACCAAAAACGGCCCAGTTTTCATAAAATGAAACCGGTTCTTCGGTCTTACCGTTTTTATCTCTTTTGGTGGTAGAGATATCCACGCAGGTGAGTCCGATAATTTGATAAACATCATCAGGTTTTTCTCTATTCAACAAATTAACAATAGAATCGGCACGGTAGCGCGCCGATTTAGTAGTTGAAAAAAAGTTGTTGGGAATAATCTTGTTTTTGAGTGCGCTGGTTTTAAATCCGTAAAATCTTTCAATCGCAGAGGAGATAGAATCTACATAAAATTTGGGAAAAAAGTTGAGCGTTTGTAAGCCCACAATATTGCTTTTTTTCTCTTCGCTACAAGAGAAAAATAGAGTGCAGGTGAATACTAAAACGATAAGCTTATTCATGTAAGGCGGTGAAAATAAAAAAAGCTTCCGCGGCTAGACGGAAGCTTTTTCTTTTTTTATCAAGATGCCTTATTTAACAATTTGCTTAATCATTCTGTTTTCACCCGAGTTTAATTCCACAAAATATATTCCGTTGGCATAAGTGCTAAAGTCAATTTTCTTAGTACCATTAAGCGTTCCCATGGTTAATGTTTCTCCTAGATGATTATAAATTCTGTACTGAATCAAAGTATTTGCCGAATTGTTGATGGTCAAATGATTCAACACCGGATTAGGGAAGATGCTTACATCATTTTTCAATACCCCTTCAATGCCTGTGCACACATCAACGATGATGGTGATAGGGGCAGAGGTAGCGGGAGAGCTCGCTACGCAAGAAAGATTAGAGCTAAGCTCACATCTTATTTCATCATTGTTGTTGAAAGATGATGTGCTGTAAGTGTTTGAATTTCCTGTTTGAACCACATTTAATCCGTTGTACCATTTGTAAGTGGGTGTGCTTCCTCCATTGGTAGGCGTAGAAGTAAATTCTAATAAGTCGCCATTGCAAGCCGGATTTGCTCCTGTAGTTAATTGAATATCTACTGAGGCATTCAAATTAGGGTCTTGAATCACGGTTACGTAAGCTGTTTTAGTTTCAGTAATGGCATCAACAGTAAGCGTAACATCTTTGCTGCCTGTGGTGGTGTATTGTACAGTGTGCGGTCCGGCTGTATTTGCTGTCGCAGGTGATGCTCCAGCGCCAAAGTTCCAAGCGAACGTGGTTCCCGTTCCACCAGTAATATTAGCCGTGAAAACAACATTGCTGCAATTGTTAGGGTTGGTGTTGTTGGCCGAGAAATCAACTGTTAAAGTTTGTCCGTTACAAAATTGTTTGGTCGATGGCGAAGTATAATTGGCCACTGTAGTTTCGAAGTATGTTGTAGCGTTTTCATTGTCTTTCAATCCCAATTTGTCGGTAGGCAAAGAAGAAACGCAAACACCTAAATCTAGCCAAACACTGTTGGTTCCTGGAGCATTACCTTGAGTCCACCATTGCGCACGGTATTTTCTACCATTGTAAGAAACCACTTCACCTAAGCCAGCGCCTTTTGAAGCGTCACCCACATAAATGGTTGAACTGTTCCATGCAGTAGTGTTATACGACCCTGAATTGAAAGCATCAGTAATCACAATATCATAACATCCTTGTGCCAAGCAGAAATTGTAAGATGTTACGCCGTTGGAAGAAGTAGGGGTAATGTTGGCAGATGATTTAATAGTGGTGTTGCCTTGTTTGATAGTCCAAATTAAAGAAGGATTTTTAGAATTGTCATCGATATAAAACGTGTGTGAAACTCCATCTTGATATGTGGCATTTTCTGTGATTTCATTATCTGTATTTACTTCATCAACGCCTCCATTCACATTGCTTAAAACCACTTTAATGCTGTTGGCACCTTCAATTCCTGTAAGGTTACCCAAGGCAACATTGGTACTGGCACCTTTAACAACGCTTAAGCCTGTTTTATCAATAGTAGAAACTAGAGCATTGTTTACATAAATTTCAATTTTTACTGAGTTTAACGTTTCTTCTCCTTTGTTTTTGATGGTGATAGTTGGGGTGATGTTTAAGCCGCAACCTGCCACCGCGTAGTTGTTGATAGATAAAGCTTGAACATCTTTTTGTGCAGCCGGACCCGTTGTGTAAATTGGAGATTTCCACGCGCCTCTTCCATAGATTCCAATATATACGTAGCCACCTGTTTCATCAATCTCAATTTCTTCTACAGAAATGTTGGGAAGATTATCTCCAAAAAATTGCCAGTTGGCTAAATTATCGTCGATGTAATAAACGCCATTCGACATGCCTACATACAATCCGTTTTCGCTACCTGCCTTGTACACTAAACAATTGGCAGCTAAAGAAGGTAGGTTTAGAAGTTTGCTGGTCCAATTGGTGCCGCCGTTTGTTGTAACATAAACTTTAGCAGAGCCTGTTGTGGCAATAGCAACACGGTTTTCATCATCGGGGTCAATAGCGATATTGTTGATTGTACCGCTAATGCTGTTGTAAATGTTGGTCCAGTTTAGCCCTTTGTTGGTTGATTTATATAAATTTGCTCCAGTAGAAACATAGAAAATATTGTTGTAGGTAGGTGCTATTTTTATTTGAGAAAATTTACCACCATCGGGAGAATTCGAAACTAAAGTCCAGCTAAGCGTTGGTATTGTACCCGCATACAATCCAGTATTTCCAACATACATTTTAGTTCCATCTATTGGGTCTTGTTCAATAGGAGTAACCCATCTGCCGTCAATTCCGCCTGGTTTACTTTTGTTAGAGTAATTGCTTCCATTGTTGGTAGAAATATAAATAGTTCCATATTGAGAAGTACCAATTAGATTGTTGGCATTGGTCCAATCAACAAAAGTTTCCATACCATCGGCACCTAAGAATTCGTACCACTTATTGTCGGAAGTTCTAAAAACGGCGGTTCCGTTATCTTGGGCTCCTCCCACAATTTTTCCCGATTCTGATTTAGATAAGCCAATGCAATAGAATTCTCTAATGCCTAAGTCAGTGCTTAAATCAACGAAAGAAGTTCCTTCATTGCTTCCTTTATGAATACCGCCATCTGAACCAGTAAATACAAAAGCGCCTACCGATTCGCACGCGTGCAAATCGGCATGAATGTATGTGCTGGTATTTCCCGTCCAAGTGCAAGAAATAGCTTTTGTAAATGTAGCTCCACCGTTGGTTGATTTGTAAAATTCAAAGCAGCCACCAAACAAAATATCTTTATTAGTATTAGAAGCCGAAAATCCCATTCCATACCATGATAATCCACCAAATATGTCGGTTGAATTACCCATTGCGGTAAAAGAAACAGCACTATTGGTAGATCGGTAAACAGCAGCCGAGTTATTGATAACATAAACATAAGCAGCATCGGCATCGGTTACAGCCAAACGGCTAGAGCCGCCAGGGAAACCTGTAGGCTAGTCCAGTTAGCACCGCCATCATTTGAATATCTTACTTTTCCACCATCACATGCATACACTGTATTGGGTACACCTAGTTTAAATTCTATGTCATAATGTTGTCCAGAATAAACGGTACTCCAAGTTGTTCCTCCATTGGTAGTGTTCCAAGCGCCTCCATTGGGTGCGCCAACCAAAATATGGTTGTAATTGTTAGGGTCAACCGAAATACATTCTACTCTATCCACACCTGGGTTCCAGCTGGAGGTAGGATTTCTTTTGGTGGGGCCAATCTCGGTCCAGTTGGCAGTAGTAGCCAATACTTGCGTTTTAGGCAGAGATGCTCTAAACTTTTGAATACGCATTTCTTTTTCGGTTGCCGAGATCAATTTTCCATTTTCATCGGCCTCTTTCAAAGCATGGTATTCCCACATTTTGTGTTGTTTGTAGCCCGATCCTTTTTCTTTGCCATGAATACCGAAATAAGCTTCGGCTACTTTTTGAATTTCTTGAACAGAATAAGTGCCAGCATTTATCATTTCGAAAAATTGCTGAGCAAAAGAAGATTGCAGTGTTGCAAAAAATATTGCAACAACCAATAGTAGTTGTTTTTTCATTAATAGTAAGTTTTTCTTAGACTTAGTTAATTTTCCCTCGAGCTAACAATTTAGCTAGGCTTTCTTGAAATTCAAAGCTTTATTCATTGTGATTTTTCCCTCTTCTAGGAGCTCTCTTAAAGCTTTAATGACGTCCTTTTGTAGGTAGGGAGAGGATTCTGAGATTTGTTGTGCCGACAATTCGATGCTCAACTTTTGCAGAATATATTCCTTAATTTTTTTGTTGTCTACGGTAATTAAACAGTTGTCGCAGTGCAAACACTTAGGTATATCTTCGTGGAAATAATGACAAATTAATTGCGAGCGACATTGCAATTTGTTTTCTACAAAATTGATCATGAAATCACTTTGATCTTTTTTTATTTTTCGTCGCTCTTCTAAAATTTCTTTAGGAATGAGAAGTGTGTTTGCATCAACTCTATCCCGACTAAAAACAATTTTGGGCAAGAAATTCATGAATTCGTATTCTACAATTTCTTTTTGCTCTAAACGCTGTAAAGTATTAATCACTTCATCACGTGAAATGCCGCATCTTTCGGCAATGGTGCTCTCGCTAAATGGCATGCTCTCGCTCAATAAGCCAGTGTAGGAGCGAAGAAGTGTGCCTATAACTTTGCCTTCTATAGTATCGTTTTCGGTGAGTTTATTTAAAACAGCTTTTCCTGCAACTACCTTTATTTTAGAACTGTTTTGAACACTTTCTGTTTGAAAAAGGTAGCCGCATTTTTCTAAAATTTCTATAGCGTAATAACTCTGTTTTGCAGGCAGATTAAATTTTTTAGAGAAGTCGGCCAAGTCGAAAGAAAATCCAAATTCGGCTCCAGCACCCAATGCGATTTGTTTGTAGTTGAAGAGCGAGTTATATACTTTTTTAATGAGCTCTCTTTCTGGAAAAGACCATTCAATATTCAGTTTTAAAAACTCTACATCTTCTTGGTTGTATATGATGATGGAATCGGCCTTGTTGCCATCGCGTGCGGCTCTTCCGCTTTCTTGGTAGTATTCCTCCATAGAAGAAGGAACATGAAAATGAACAATGGTGCGAACATTTGCTTTGTCGATACCCATGCCAAAAGCCGAAGTAGCAATCATCCAATGTTGATTGCTGTTCAACCATGATTTCGCTGCTTTTTCTTTCTCTTTATATTCTAAACCTGCATGATAAATTTCGCAAGGGATATCGTACTTTTTTAATTCTTTAGAAAGCACATCGGCCAATTTTCTTTTGTTGATGTAAATGATGCCTGGCGCTTCTTTGCGTTGAATGATGTTGATAAGGTTTGCCAGTTTGTTTTCATTTTTTTGAATGAGATAAGAAATTTGTTTTCTGTGGTAAGAACCTTTAAAAACAGATGCTTTTTCAATTGCTAAAATGTGCAAAATATCTTCGGCTACTTTTTCGGTAGCTGTGGCCGTTAATGCTAAAACAGGAGTGTTGGGATGCCATTCGCGCAATAGTTTTACGTTGAAATAGCTTGGTCGGAAATCGTGTCCCCATTGCGAAATACAATGTGCTTCATCTAACACTATCATCGAAACATTCATTTGCTTGATGCGTGTTTTAATGATCAGCGACGATAATCTCTCGGGCGACAAGAACAAGAATTTAACTTCGCCATATTTACAGTTGTCGAGAGCGATGTCTATTTGTTCTTGCTTCATGTTGCCGTAAATGCCTGCAACTTTAATGTTCAGTTTTTGAAGTCGTTTAATTTGGTCGCTAATTAAGGCAACAAGCGGACTCACCACTATAACCAAACCATCTTGAATCAATCCGGGAATTTGGTAACACAAAGATTTTCCCAATCCCGTTGGAAGAATACCTAATGTGTGCTTCTTGCTTAAAACAGAATAAATGATTTCTTCTTGATAAGGACGAAATTCAATGTGGTGAAAAACCGAGTGTAATATTTCTTTTGGTGATAGCGACACAGAAATAAAAATACAATAATTTACCAAGTATTTTTCCTAATTTCCTTCAATGAAAAAAACTTTACTTCTTCTATTTTTTACATTTTTTACTTCTGCTATGCTTTTATCGCAAGTACAAAAAGTAAAACAACCTGTTCGCTTTTTAGCTTTGGGTGATTCTTATACTATCGGACAAAGTGTTGCAGTTAAAGAAAGATGGCCAGTGCAATTAAAAGATTCTTTAATCGCCAAAGGAGTGCAAGTAGATACTCTGCAAATTATTGCTACAACGGGTTGGCGAACCGATAATTTAATTAATGGAATTAATAGTGCAGATCCAGATAGTAATTTCAACTTGGTCTCTATCTTAATAGGAGTAAATAATTTCTATCAGGGTACTCCAATAGTAAATTATGTACCCGATTTAAAAACAATTATCGATAGAGCAATTGCCTTAACGAAGAACGATACCGATGCGGTTTTTTTAGTTTCTATTCCTGATTATGCTTACACGCCTTTCGGAAAAGGCTTACCAAGTATTTCGGCAGGAATTGATTTGTACAATCATTTGATGGATTCTATAGCGCAAACTTATGGAATCAATTATTTTTATATCACCAACATCACGCGTGAAGGGTTGAATGAACCAGCTTTAGTGGCTAATGATGATTTACATCCTTCAGGAAAAGCCTACACGTTTTTTGTAGATACAATTTTAAATTCCATAGTAGTAAAAGAATCTAATAAGGTTAATGAAATAGCGAAGCCACTTGATTTTAATGTTACTGTATTGAACGATAGGGTAGAAGTAAATATGTTGGCCGACATTGATGTCACTCAAATTGATTTATATGATATGGGTGGAAAACTATTGTGCAGTCAAAAGTTTTTCAATACATCAAAAAATTACACTGTTTTGGTAGATATTCCTGAAGCTAGTATTATCGTTGTTCTTAAAAACAAGCAAGGTATAATAGCAAAGAAAAAATCTTATAGATCTTTGTAGAGTCAGGTAGAATCTGACTAAAAACAGGAAAAAAGTCCGATAAAAAAGGAAATGAAATTACTCTTTTTAAAGTTAGATTGTATCTGATTGTACGAAGGGAGAATACCAAAAATAAAAAAGGGTTCGTCAGCTGACGAACCCTTTTAATTTTGCTTGTTGAGTCTTAACTCAAATTGATTTTCTTTTCGATATCGTTAACGTACACTCTAAAGCGTTTGTCGGTTTCCATTAAGTTGTTTACCGTGCGACATGCATGTAAAACCGTTGCGTGATCTTTACCTCCGCAGTGCATACCAATGGTAGCTAATGAAGATTTGGTAAGATTTTTAGAGAAGTACATCGCAATCTGACGAGCTTGTACAACTTCACGTTTACGTGTTTTTGATTTCATCAACTCTAAAGGCAAGCTGAAATAATCGCACACTACTTTTTGGATATAATCGATAGATACTTCACGAGCTGTGTTTTTCACAAACTTGTCGATCATCTGTTTCGCTAAATCGAGAGTGATTGCTTTTTTGTTCAATGAAGATTGAGCAATCAATGAGATTAATGCGCCTTCTAATTCACGAATGTTGGTAGTGATGCTGTAGGCTAAGTATTCAACCACTTCTTTAGGAAGCTCGATACCATCTGCGTACATCTTTTTGTTCAATACCGCGATTCTAGTTTCTAAATCTGGCGATTGTAAATCGGCAGATAAGCCCCATTTGAATCTTGAAAGAAGACGTTGCTCCATTCCTTGCAATTCCACTGGCGGTTTATCAGAAGTTAAAACCAACTGTTTTCCGTTTTGGTGCAAGTGATTGAAAATATGGAAGAATACGTCTTGTGTTTTTTCTTTACCAGCGAAGAATTGAACGTCGTCGATAATCAAAACATCTATCATTTGGTAGAAGTGAACAAAATCATTTTGTGTGTTGTTTCTTACTGCATCGATAAACTGATGCGTAAATTTTTCAGAAGAAACATACAAAACGGTTTTGTTAGGATAGTTCTTTTTGATTTCGATACCAATAGAATTCGCTAAGTGTGTTTTACCTAAACCTACATCACCATAAACCAGCAATGGATTAAAGGCAGTACCTCCAGGTTTGTTAGCTACGGCAAATCCCGCAGAGCGAGCTAAGCGATTGCAATCACCTTCAATGAAATTATCGAATGAGTAATTTGGATTCAATTGAGAATCAACCACCACTTTCTTCAATCCAGGAATGATGAAAGGGTTTCTAATCGTTGCTTGATTCAAATCCAATGGCATGTTTAAAGAAGGATTTTTAATAGCCTTCTTATCAGTAGTAGGAATTTTAATCGCGTAAGGCTTAGTGTTGTTTTGAGCATTATCCATGATGATGCTGTATTCCAATCTTCCGCCTGCGCCTAATTCCTTCTGAATGATTTTCTTTAAAAGAGTGATGTAGTGTTCTTCTAGCCACTCGTAAAAAAACTGACTCGGCACCTGGATTGTTAACACCTTGTTTTTAAGTTTCAATGGAACGATTGGTTCGAACCAAGTTTTGAAACTTTGAAGGCTAACGTTATCCTTAATGACTGAGAGGCAATTTTTCCAAGCTTTGTCGTGAGTCTTCTCCATGCAAAATATATCGTGTCGTGTTACTAATTTTCTCTTATCTTCGATTGGGAACGCTATATTAAGAAATACTTTCCGAATCGTGAACAAATATTGCCTAAAAAAAGTTCAAAAAAAAATGCTTTTGCTATTGTATTTTTACAAAATTTGTTTTAAGCCATTTATCTAGTGTTTACGAGCGATATAAAAAGTTTGTATTTTTGAACTGTTTATCTCGAGGTGGATAAAAAAATAGTTTATTTCACTCTCGTTTTTTTGCTAATTTTCAGGTGGTTACATTTTCATAAAAATACTAGTCGATTTTGCAAAAAAATACAAGCATTTATTTTTCAGTGATTTAAAAAAAAATCAGGTATGTTTTTAAATGAAACAAAAATTAGAGTAAGATATTCGGAAACCGATCAAATGGGTTTTGTTTATTATGGCAATTATGCTGCTTATTTGGAGGTTGGTAGAGTGGAGGCTTTGCGGGAATGTGGCTTTCCTTATAAAGAATTAGAACAGCAAGGTTATTTGTTACCAGTAGCCAATCTTACCATAAACTACAAGAAACCAGCTTTGTATGATGACTTGCTAACTGTAAAAACCAGCATAAAAGAAACACCATCGGTTAAATTCGTTTTTGAATCGTCTATATATAATAGTGTTGGGGAATTGATAGTGGATGCTTCTGTAACACTTGTTTTTGTTGATGCTACAACAAAAAAGCCTGTTAGGGGACCTGTAGAGTTGATTGAAAAAATCTCCTCGTTTATTTAATATACCTATATATAAGGAGTGATTTATTTTTTTTCGATGTTAACATTTTTACTGTTGGTAAGTTTAAGTAGTTTGTAAGGTGAGCTATTTCATCAAACTGAAAAATATTATATTTTCACTCATCAAATGAAGAAGGTATTCAGCTTTATATTGTTTTTGTTCGTTTTTGCAGCATCATCTTTTGCTTCAGATACAACTTGCGTGAGCAATATGCCCGTTGATTTTAAAATCACCAATGTGATTACACCCAACAACGATGGTTACAATGATGAGTTTAAAGTAATATCACAAAATCTGAACGATTTAAATGTGAGTATTTACGATCGTTGGGGAGCATTGGTATATTCTTACAATGGTGTAAATGGTTATTGGGATGGCACTTCCTTTGGTTCGGTGCTTAGTGATGGTGTATATTATTATGTTGCTACATATTCCACTTCTTGCAAATCGAACCAAATCATTACCTCGGGCGGATTCGTTCAGTTGATTAGTGGCTCTGGAAACTAAAATCTATTTATTCGTTTCTTTCATTAAAACTTTATAGGCTTTTAGCATTTGTTCAATATCGCTAATGGCCACTTTTTCGTTGGGCGAATGCACGTTGTCTTCGGGTGCACCAATGAAACACCAATCGAAAGGAAACGGACAGTGTTGCAAAACATTTCCGTCGCTACCGCCGGCCGATTCTACTTCGATTTGATACATCACCTTATTTTTATCGAGAATTGCTTTTAGTTTTTCTAAATAACTTCTTCGCGGTATGCCCGAATCGCGCATAGAAAAGGCAACGCCGTTGCCGTGTTGAACGCCCGATGTTACCCAAGTGATATCACATATTAATGCTTCGCGTACTTTATATTTTTCATAAATGTGTTTGGCAATAAATTGAGCTGTTCCACCACCATGCTCTTCGTAAGTTGAAAAGGCAATGATTCCGTTTTCTAAAGTTTCGGCGGTTTTTAAGGCCACAAAAACGCCCAAACGATTGTCGAGATAACAAGATTGAATATAAGAATCGTCTTGTCTAAAATCGGGTTTAAATGTTAGTGTGGTGCCGCGTTCAATTTCTCGTTTATATAAATAAGATAAATTTCTGTCTTTATCCATGTGCAGTTTGCATTCAATTGCACCGTGTTTGTCTTCGCCAACCAATTTGTATCCCGATTTGCTTGCCGGACCACCGATTTTAATTAAGTTGTTGGCGTATGCTACAGTGTAGCCAATAGAATCGATGTGCGCAAACATGGCTGTTTTGGGTTTTCCAAAAACCAAAAGAATAGTGTCTTGAAATTCTTTACCTGCTAAAATCTTAGGAACAACTTTCCATTTTTTGCTTTCCTTCTTTATATATGTAAGCAAAAATTTTGAAATGTTTTGTTCACTGCCTGATGGCGAATGAATGGAGCAGAGGGTTTGAAGTAAAGAGAAATTCATGCGACTAAAATATTAAAAAGAAGGTAATGTTTTAAATTAAATATGGGATTACCCAGTACGTCATTGCGAGGTACCCCGAAGCAAACTTATCATGAAATTCTAATCAAAACACAATGAGGTTGCTTCGGGGTA
>JBMTCG010000063.1:0-14617 GCA_049430665.1 Flavobacteriales bacterium
GGCTATGGCTATGGCTATGGTTACTACGAAGAGCAAGCACCTAAAAATCCTGTAAAGAAGAAAACATTTTTACAAAAATTACTTGGTAAATAGTACTGTCCCTTGAATGAAAATCATCGAAACCAATATAAAAGATCTATTAATCATTGAGCCTAAAATTTTCTTTGATGAAAGAGGATATTTTTTCGAATCATTCAACGAAGATTCATTTTTAAAAGCGGGTGTCCAGTCGAAATTCGTGCAAGATAACATCTCAAAATCTTCTAAAAACACGTTGAGAGGGCTTCACTTTCAAATAGCTCCTTTTGCTCAAGGCAAACTAATAAAGGTATTAAGAGGTGCAGTGCAAGATATTGCTGTTGACTTAAGAACTGCTTCGCCTACCTTCGGACAATATGCAGAGGTAGTACTTTCAGAAGAAAACCACAGGATGCTCTACATTCCGCCAGGTTTCGCTCATGGTTTTTTAACACTGGAAGAAGACACCATTTTTTCATACAAATGTACTGCTCCTTATAACAAAGACGCAGAGCGAGCAATTTTATGGAACGACCCAAGCTTAAACATAAAATGGAAAACAAATAACCCCATAATCTCGCAAAAAGACTTACTTGGAAGAAGCTTTACAGAATTTAAAGGTTTGTTTTAATTTTGTAAAAGTTTACTTTTGCACTTTAAATAAGAAAGATGCTTAAAATCAACGATGTAATTTTTTATCTCACTTTGTTTTTAATCATTATCGGATTTTCCGTTTTGATTAACGGTTTGTTCCTCAATTTTTCAAAAACATTAGGAGTTAGATCGAATAGCAATAACGACGGAACTATCATAAGATGGGGAAGCACTTCTAAACCTGCTTTTGGCGGAATATCATTTTATATCCTATTCTTAGTTTCTTTTGTAGTAGCATCGTTTAAACATTTTGAAACAGGTGATACTGCTACAATAGGAATCTTAGTAGCCTCTTCTTTAGGTTTTATGATAGGCCTGGCCGATGATGCATACAATACTAAACCATTGATGAAGTTTTTAGGGCAGGTTCTTTGCGGAATTATACTGGTAGTAACTGGTACCGTAATTACCCTTTTCGACAACCAAGTGCTAAACATTGCACTCACTATTTTTTGGGTAATTGGCATGATGAACTCTATCAACATGCTCGATAACATGGATGCCATCACCACATCGGTTTCCATTTTTGTTTGCCTTACCACCTTATTTTTAATTGTTCTCGACACCAACTTGCACTTATCACAAAAAGCATTTTTTATCATTTGCTTGGTTCAGGTTGCTGCCCTACTCGGGTTCCTATATTTCAATTGGAATCCTTCTAGAATGTATATGGGCGATACGGGGAGTCAATTTTTAGGCGTTCTACTTGCAGCCGTTGGTATTATTTTCTTTTGGAATGGCGCAGATCAAAATGGGGAAATGATTTTTTCTAAAAGAGTTTTGTCTGCAGTAATCGTGTTTATTCTTCCAATAGCAGACACAACCACGGTTACTATCAACCGATTAATGCGGGGACAAAGTCCGTTCGTTGGCGGCAGAGATCACACCACACATCATCTTTCATACGCTGGCTTAACCGACCGACATGTAGCCATCGTATTTTGCGCTATATCAGCCGTATCAATGTGTTTAGCCATAGCCGTGTTGCACTTTATTAACAATTGGAATTATATAACAATCTCTCTTTTTGGCACTTATTGTGTTTTATTATTCTCTGTACTTTTCTACCTTACCAAGCGAAAAAAGAAAGAAGATAAAAAATAATGAAAAAAGGTGTTGCAGCAATAGTTATCGTTTTAGGTTTATTTGGTGTTTTTGAGTTGTTTACCTTCTCTACAAACAGCGACAAGTCACCATTCTATATGATTTTTAGAGATTTCAAAATCTCTCCAGATATTAATTTTTGCGGTGAACCTGTTCCATTTCAAAGTGATGATATTAGAGAAAGATACGACAGAGAGCTACTTAAAACTGCATACTGGCAATCGGAAACCATCATGTATTTTAAACGCTCAAAAAGATGGTTTCCTCTCATTGAAAAAATTTTAAAAGAACAAGGTCTTCCTGAAGATTTGAAGTATGTTGCCGTTATTGAAAGTGGATTAACTAATGTTGTTTCTCCAGTTGGGGCTACTGGCTTTTGGCAGTTGATGCCCAACACGGCTAAAGAATACGACATGGAGATTCGCGAGGAAGTAGACGATAGATACGACGTTGAAAAATCTACTTACGCAGCATGTAAATACTTTAAAGCGGCTTATAAGAGATTTAAAAACTGGACTTCCGTTGCGGCATCATACAACATGGGAATGGGCGGATTGAACAGCAGAATGCGTGAACAGCAAGTAAAAAATTATTACGATTTATTGCTGAACACAGAGACTTCAAGATATGTGTTTAGAATATTAGCCTACAAAGCAATTTTCTCTAATCCTAGATATTACGGATACGACCCCGACGATATTGATGCTTACCCTCCTTACGATACTTACGATGTTAAAATAGATAGCACCATTGTAAACTTGATGGATTACGCCAAAGAAAAAGGATCGAACTACAAAATATTAAAAACATTAAACCCTTGGTTGCGCGAAAATCACTTAACCGTTAAAGGAGGTAAAACCTATACTTTTAAGTTTCCTAAAAGTGGTATTTATCAATATGCCGAACTTATCTCTTCTCCACAAGATTCATTGAGTAATGCAGATGACACGTTAATGGATATATCCGACCCTGGAACAGCCACCGACCCTAGATAATGAAAGAGGATAGTAAAGAATATATTAAGGTTTTTGGCGCGAGAGAACATAACCTTAAAAACATCTCTGTTACTATTCCGCGTAATGAATTGGTGGTTATTACTGGCTTGAGCGGCAGCGGAAAATCGTCATTGGCTTTTGATACTATTTATGCTGAAGGACAGCGACGCTACATTGAAAGTTTTTCTGTGTATGCGCGTCAATATCTTGGCAACCTGGAAAAACCCGACGTAGATAGCATTGAAGGCTTGAGTCCGGTGGTTTCTATAGAACAAAAAACAACGGGAAAGAGTCCACGCTCTACCGTTGGAACCACCACAGAAATTTACGATTTACTCCGTTTACTTTTTGCACGAGTTGGAACCGCCTATTCTTATGAAAGCGGAGAAGAAATGGTGCGTTTCACCACCGCACAAATTGTAAAAAAAATCACTGAAGATTTTCACAAGAAAAAAGTAGTGTTGTACGCTCCACTCATCAAAGGGCGAAAAGGACATTACCGCGAATTGTTTGAAAAGTTGATTAAACAAGGGTATTTAAGAGTTCGAGTAGACGGAAAAATAATAGAACTCACCAAAGGATATCAGGTGGATAGATACAAAATTCACGATATTGAAGCGGTGATTGACCGATTGGACTTATCGAAAGAACCCGATGATAGATTTAAATCCTCTATAGAGACTGCATTAAAAGTGGGTAATGGCGTGGTGATGGCAGGTGAACACGAATCGAATAATTTAAAGTTTTACAGTAGGAATTTGATGTGTCCAACAACCGGACTCTCCTACCCCGATCCAGAACCGAATCTCTTTTCATTCAATTCGCCTTATGGCGCTTGTCCGCACTGCAAAGGCTTAGGCAGCATACCCGAAATTGATTCCAACAAAATCATACCCAACAAAAAATTATCGCTTAAAAACGGAGCGATATTGCCATTGGGAAAATACCGTGAAAACTGGATTTTCGCTCAATTGGAGAAATTGTGTAAAAAGCACGAAGCTAGCATCACTACTCCTATTGCCGATTATTCGGAAGAACTGATGAACGAAATGTTTTACGGCGAACCAGATGGTTTTTCGGGCATTATTAATTTGCTCGAGCAGTTAGCCGATGAGCAAGAAAGCACAAGCGACAAGTGGTTGAGCACTTTCTCTAATTATGTTCCTTGCAAAGTGTGCAATGGAGATAGATTGAATAAAATTGCTGTTCACTTCAAAATTGACGGTAAAAACATCCCTCAACTGGTGAATCAAGATGTAGAAGATTTCAATGCTTGGGTGTTCTCTATCGAAAAGAAACTTAGTAAAAGTCAGATGCAAATTGGCTTTGAAATCATTAAAGAAATTAAAAGAAAATCTCAGTTCCTAATTGATGTTGGCTTGCATTACCTCAGCCTCAACAGAAGCTCCAAAAGCTTGTCGGGTGGAGAAAGTCAGCGCATTCGCTTAGCCTCTCAAATTGGTTCTGATTTGGTAGGAGTGCTCTATATTTTAGATGAACCAAGCATCGGTTTACATCAAAAAGACAACATTAAATTAATCAACGCACTTAAAAAATTACGCGACACAGGAAACTCTGTGTTGGTGGTAGAGCACGACAAAGAAATGATTGAAGCGGCCGATTATGTTATAGATGTTGGTCCGGGCGCAGGTATCAACGGTGGCGAAATCATAGACGCTGCGTCACCCAAAAAATTAAGCAACAAAAACTCAACTACTTTTCAATATTTATCGGGCATCAAAAAAATTGAAGTGCCCGCAAAAAGAAGAAAAGGAAACGGAAAAAATATCGTTTTAAAAGAAGCAACGGGCAACAATTTAAAGAAAGTGAATTTCACTTTGCCCTTAGGAAAATTGGTGTGCGTAAGCGGATTGAGTGGTAGCGGAAAATCAACACTCATCAACGAAACGCTTTACCCTGCCATCAATCATTTTGTAAACAAAGGAAATAACCTAGCGCTTCCGTTTAAAAGCATAGAGGGCGTTGAAAACATCGACAAAATCATTCAAATAGATCAAGCCCCTATTGGCCGAACTCCGCGCTCTAATCCTGCTACCTATACCGATGTTTACACCGAAATTAGAAACCTATATTCCTTACTACCCGAATCGAAAATAAAAGGATTTAAAGCCAATCGCTTTTCGTTTAATGTGAGCGGAGGAAGATGTGAAGAGTGCAAAGGAGCAGGTGTAAAAAAAATAGAAATGAATTTTTTACCCGATGTTTTTGCGCAGTGTGAAGCATGCAACGGCAAAAGATTTAACGCAGAAACATTGCGCGTAAAATACAAAGGAAAAAACATCAACGATGTGTTGAATTTAGGTATTGCTGAGGCTGCCATTTTCTTTGAAAGCCACCCTAAAATATTTCAAAAACTAAACACTTTGGTAAATGTTGGTTTGGGCTACATTCATTTAGGTCAACCTTCTACAACCCTTTCGGGTGGTGAAGCGCAGCGCATTAAACTAGCCAGTGAATTATCGAAAAAAGACACCGGAAAAACCTTGTACATTTTAGATGAACCTACCACCGGTTTACATTTTGAAGACATTAGAATTTTGATGGAAATTCTACAAAAATTAGTAGATAAAGGAAATACGGTTTTGGTGATTGAACACAATTTAGATGTGATTAAATTGGCCGACTATGTAGTAGACATGGGGCCCGAAGGAGGCAAAAACGGAGGTGTAATTGTTGCCGAAGGAACACCCGAAGAAATCTCGAAAAATAAAAAGAGTGTTACTGGTCAGTACCTCAAACAAGAACTAAGCAATTAACAATGCTTGTTTGATATTGTTTTCAACCTTTTCTCATCCACTTACTTTTTGCAGCTATCTTTAGTAAAATAATATTGTACTATGGCTGGAAAAGAAGAAGAAAAAAGAGTTAGAGAAGCTTTCAAGAAAAAAAAATGGAATGAAATAAAAACCAACGACTCGTGGGCTATTTTTAAAATTATGGCCGAGTTTGTTGAGGCTTTCGATAAGTTATCGGTAATCGGGCCTTGTGTTTCCATCTTCGGTTCGGCAAGAACTCCACAAGACAATAAATACTATCAGCTAGCCGAAGATATCGCATACAAATTAACCCAACATGGCTATGGTGTAATTACTGGCGGCGGCCCCGGAATCATGGAAGCAGCCAACAAAGGCGCCAAAAGAGGTGGCGGAAAATCGGTAGGATTAAACATCGATTTGCCTTTTGAGCAATCGTCGAATCCATACATCGATAAAGACAAAAATTTAGATTTCGAATATTTCTTTGTGCGCAAAGTAATGTTTGTGAAATATGCACAAGGATTCATTGTATTGCCTGGAGGATTTGGAACATTAGATGAATTATTTGAAGCGATTACATTGATACAGACACAAAAAATCGGACACTTTCCAATTATTTTGGTAGGAAAAGATTTTTGGGGCGGACTCATAGAATGGTTCAAAAGCACCTTGCTGAAAGAGAAAAATATTAGTCAGGATGACCTAGATCTATACATCTTAGTTGACACCGCAGAAGAAGCTGTAGAAGAGATTGATAAATTCTACACCAATTACTTATTGAAGCCAAACTTTTAATCAAAATTTACTTTTATTAAAAATAATTCTAATTTAGAGCACCATCAAATAAAATAAAATGAGAATTCGCTACGTATTATCCCTTATATCAGCACTTTGCCTAAACTTGGCGATTGCGCAAGATTCTATCAAATACAATATTTTTAGAATTGGTTTTGGTAATGGCGCTTTTAATTATGTTGGTGATATTGGTACGTTTAAACAACTGGGTGCAGTTGATGATTTGCGCGTTGGACACACTTTCACCTTAAATCAAAGATTTTTAACCATGTTTAGCGCCGATATCTTAGGATTTTATGGCAAGGTGGCTAGCAATGAAAGATCAGGTGCGAGAAATTTGAATTTCGAGTCTTCGGTGATGGGAGGTCAATTCACTTTAGGTTTTCATTTCGACAATAAATACATGATGAAAAGTGGAAAATTGGGCCCTTTTATTTTTGGTGGAGCTGGATATTTCTTATTCGACCCGAAAGGAGATTTAAAAGATGCAAATGGGGAAACCTACTTTTATTGGAGCGACGGCAGTATTAGAAACATGATTGAAAGTTCGGCAAACATACCTCTTGCAAAAAAATTAGAACGAGATTTCACTTACGAATCTGAACTAAAGGACCCCAATAACAACTATGCAAAAAGTTCATTGATGTTTCCGGTTGGATTCGGATTGAAGGCTCGCTTAGGACGAAATGCCGATTTCATTTTACAGGGCACTTACTACTTTGCACAGACAGATTATTTAGAAAACTTCAAAGCTGGCACTCGTAATGATGGATTTTGGTCGGCAACACTAGGTTTTCAATTCAATTTCCAGAAAAAACCTGCCTCCGCAACTTATACTGGACCAGATGTTAACGCATTAGTGGTTAATGCCGATTCAGATGGTGATGGTATTAAAGATCCTGCAGATAAATGCCCATTCACTCCGTCAGGCACTAAAGTAGATGACAAGGGTTGTCCTCTTGATAGCGACGGTGATGGCGTAGACGACTTAAGAGATGCTGAGCCAAAAACACAAAAAAATGCTTTTGTAAGTGATAGCGGTGTTACTATTACCGACTCTATGTTCCAAAAAATGTACAACGATTCATTGTCGATGGATCACGATTTAATTTGCAAGGTTTATCCAAGCTTATGTAAAGAAGGCGCTAGCGATGAAGTGAGCAATGATGGAACAAAATTAGGTCAGCCATACTCCATTGCAGATAGCGATAACGACGGAAAAATCACTATTCAAGAAATCTACACTGTTATTGACAAATTCTTCGACAAGAAGGCACCTATTAAAATGCAAGACATACACAAAATAATAGACTATTTCTTCGACCAGCAATGACGAATTTGAATTAACTTTTTCAAGAAAACATCAGTCGACCAACTGATGTTTTTTTGTTAATAACCCTCCCCTTTTCAACAATTCCATGTTTGTAATAATGAAGTGAGCTGCTCATGGGCTCCTATTATTTAAAATAGATTTGTTTAAAATGCAAAAAAACAAAGATGATTAAGGGTTTACTTATTTACATCAACATTATTTTTTTATCGGCTATTAGCTTTTTCACAGCAGCCGATATCACTTTAAGTTCTAGTGTTCCAACCACTGCTAAACCTGGTGAAAGCTTTGAAATTTCGTTAACGGTAAACAAAGGTGATTTAAAAGACTTTGCTAAAATTCAATACAGCATTCCTGCTGGTGCTAGCGCTATTCCTCTTGATGTTAAAGGAGGTGATTTTAAAGTCATCAACGACATGGTAAAAATCACATGGATGGGAATGCCTGCCGAAGCTACTTTTACTGTAAAATTTAAAGTTAGCACTACCAAAGAAACTAGCGGCTTAATTGCCTTGAATGGAAAATTTTCTTACATATTAAATGGTGAACCTAAAGATATGTATTTCTCGCAAAGCAGTATTAATTTCGCAGGTGCTGCCACGGCAGATAATACGCCTACCAATACACCAAACACCACAACAACAGTAAACAATACGCCAAACACAGCAGCAAATACACCAAGCACAACGGCTACCGCTACCACTACCACTGCACCAACTAATACAACACCAACTGCTGCAACACCAACTACAACAGCTGCAGCAAAAAACAATGTTGTAAGCGCAAAAAGAATTTTATCTGCCAGCAGCGTAAATAATGGAGGTTCATTTACAGTTGAAATTGCTGTCACCAAAAACGATGTAACAGGCTACGCTAAAATTCAAGACAATTTACCTCTGGGATTTACGGCGGAAGAAATTGATTCTTATGGCGGCCAGTTCACCGTTGAAGATGGAAAAGTGAAAATATTGTGGATGAACATTCCTAGTGCTGCCGTATTTAAAGTGAAATACAAAGTAACAGTAGACAACACTGTGAAAGGAAAACAAAAAATTGATGGTTTCTTCTCCTACTTACCTGATCAAACTTCAGATACAAAAATAAATATAGGTGTAAGCGAAATTACTGTGGGCGCTGCCGATGCAGCCACTACGCCTGCAACAACTCCTACTACCAGCACAAGCACTACTACAGAAGAGCCTGCAAAAACTACTACCACTGCTACTGCCAGCTCTGAAACTAAACCAAAAAGCACTACTGAAGCAAAAACTACTGAACCTGTAAAAGTGATAGAAAACGAAAAACCTAGCACTACCAGTACCACAGCGAATACCACTTCGCCAAAAGCTAAAAAAGAACCTAAGCAAAGCACAAGCACAGCATCGTCAACACCAGCTGTAATCAACAATCCGGGTGCTACCAACAACAACCAACAATTGTACTATAGCGTTCAAATTTGCGCATTAAAAAGAGCTGTAGATGTTTCATACTTCGAGAAGAATCATGCAGTAACACAAAAAATTTATGTGCAAATGCACGAAGGATGGCACAAATATACTGTGGGTGAATTTAGTGTGTACAAAGAAGCGCGCGACCACAGAGAAACGGTAAAAACCGAAAATAAAATTGTGGGGCCTTTTGTTACCGCTTACAACAAAGGCGTTAGAATCACAGTGCAAGAAGCATTGATGATTTCTGGTCAGCAATGGGTGCAATAATCAATGCTCCCAATAATCATTTTCTCCATTTCTAATTTTATCTCTTCTATTGTCCATCTCTAGTTTATTGTTTTCTCTTTTTCTTTTCTTTGGTAAATTCTCGTGCTGTATAACGCTTACAAAATACACTTCGCTGGAAAATAGTCGTTTCGAGAAAAAAGATTCTAAATAAACGATAGAATCGTTGTTTAACCTAATCTTTCGTTGGTTCAAACAACAGCGAATAGAAGGGTAATACAACCAAAACAATTGCCTTTCGCCCAAATACATTCCTGCAGAATCGAATTCATCTACCAGGGGTGCCAAACCTAGAATTTTCACTTGCATACTGCTATTCCTCTTATTGAAATAGTAATCTTCTTTAATCAAAAAACGTTTGATGGAATTCATGTTTAATGCAGAAGAATCAACTTTTAGTTTGCCACCTACATTAGAGCTGTCGTACTTTGTAAATGCCTTTCTAATCTGTTGAGCGTTTAATTTTTGCTTAAAATCATCGTCTGAATAAGCATTCATGTAATTTAAGAAAACAGAATTCCTTACAAAATTCATCAAATTTATTTCCTTACTGATTCGAGGATTCAACAACATTTTATTGCTGCTCTCACGCATATCAACAATGCGCCAAACTCTTTTGCTCCACATAACTTCGTTTTCTTGTAACACTTGAGTAGCAAAAGTATCAGCAGATGTGCCAACGCCCAAAACACTGGCATCTTCACAACATTGCGCCACTATTAAAGAAGGCACAAAAAGAGTAATAAATAAAGTAATTGAAGTAAGTTTCATCCAGCCCGTTTGAATTGGAACGGGACTGGATTAGAAATATTTTAAGCTGACTTATTTTTGGAAAAAAGAAACATAAAACAAAAAGTCAAAAACGAATTGAGAATAATTATTTCATGTTTGATTTTATAATCAAAATCAAATATTTCCTTTTGAAATAAATAAACAACGATAGAAGTCGCAAGAGCAAGAGCAGCTGAAAGTAAAGAATGATAATCTTTTCGTAAAGCTCGCTTTGTAAATATCCCAAAAGCATAAAAACCAATTAGAGGACCATATGTAAATCCAGCAAAGAACAAAATTGAATCAATGGCATTATCTGAAACCATCACATCTAATACTAATATAACAACGAGTAACACAATCGACATTCCTACATGCACTCTGTCTTTCCACTTCTTTTGCTGTGGTTCCTCCATTTTTCTAACTCCAATGAAGTCAACGCAAAAAGAAGTAGTCAAACTAGCTAAAGCTGAATCAGCACTAGCATATGTTGCTGCAAATAATCCGAGTATGAATAAAACACCAACAGTTACTGAGAAATCTTTACTTAAGGCAATCGTTGGAAATAGTTGATCTGTTCTGTCTACAACAACACCATGATCAGAAGCATACATAAACAAAGTAGCGCCCAAAACTAAAAAAGCCAAATTCACTAAGGTGAGAACAAAAGCAAATGAAACCATGTTTTTTTGAGCCTCCTTAATGTTCTTACAACTCAAGTTTTTCTGCATCAAATCTTGGTCTAATCCAGTCATGCCAATAGTAACAAACATCCCAGTGACAAACTGTCGCCAGAAATAATTCTTATTTCTCCATTCATCAAAGAAAAATATCCTCGAATATTTACTGTCTGAAATAACCTGCACCAATCCTCCTTCATCTCCAAAGCCTAAATAATCTGAAATGATATAAATTGTTATTCCCAAAGATAAAAGCATAAACAAAGTCTGCAAAGTATCAGTCCATACTATGGTTTTTATACCTCCTTTAAAAGTACAGACCCAAATAAAAAGAATAGAAAAAAGGACAGTTACCCAAAATGGAATACCCCATTTTGCAAAAATAAAATTATGGAAAACACTTGCTGCCAGTAACAAGCGAATAGAAGCTCCTAAAATTCTAGAAATAAGAAACAACGACGCTCCTGTTTTGTAAGTCCAACCACCAAATCTCTCCTCCAAATAACCGTAAATAGAAATCAAATTCATTCGATAGTAAATGGGCAACAACACATAGGCCACCACTAAGTAACCCACCAAATAACCTAATACAATTTGCATGTAAGCAAACTGATTGCCATCTACCCAACCGGGCACAGAAATAAAGGTAACTCCCGACAGCGAAGCGCCAATCATACCAAAGGCTACCACATACCATTTCGACTCTTTATTGCCTACGAAAAAAGTATTCGTATCTGCCCCTCTACTGGTGAGATAAGAAAACAAAATCAACACAGAAAAATAGGCTATTATTATTGTTAAAATTAATCCTTCACTCATACTTATTTTTTATAAAATGAAAATAGATATAAACTTCATGCACTATTCTTAACCCACGAAATAGAAATCAAACAAGCAATGTTAATTGAGTTCTCGCTTTGCTTTTTGTATTTTCGATGAAAATTAATTTTCTCATGACACTCAACGATGTTTTTTATTACGGCGTAATTACCAAACCCAAAGGTTTTAAAGGCGAATTGCATTTTAAAAATGATGCGCCAGATATAGAATTAGATGACATCAAAAGCGTGTATTTACTCATTGGCAAACATTTGGCCGAATACGAAGTAGAGAAAATTTCCACCTTGGGCGATAAAGGTCACGTTAAGTTTGAAGGCATCGACAACGAGAAAGATGCTGCGTCACTGCTAAAAACAAAAATGTATTTGTCGATTGAAGAATTTCCTGAAATGGAAGACAACGAAAGCATACAAGAGTTGGTGGGCTACAAAGTGTTTGATGAAAAGATGGGCTTGGTGGGTGAAGTATATTCTGTGAACGACAGCACTCCGCAAGTATTACTCAACGTAAAAAACGGCAAAAAAGAAATCTATATTCCTTTGGTAGAACAATTCGTTAAACAAATGGATGCGGTGAAAAGAGAAATACATTTTGAGTTGCCCGACGGACTCTTAGACCTCAATGACTAAACCCGAAAAAAAATATCAGCCTTTTCAATTCAAACAATTTGCGGTAGACCATAATTTATGCTCGATGAAAGTGGGCGTAGATGGCACATTACTGGGTGCTTGGGCCAACACAGCAAATTGCAAAAATGTTTTAGATGTGGGTACGGGTAGCGGACTCATCGCCTTGATGATGGCGCAAAAAAACCAAGAAGCACAAATTCATGCCGTAGAAATTGAAGAAAATGCTTTTAAACAAGCACAAATCAATTTCGATAATTCACCTTGGAGCAGCAGACTACACTTACATTTTAGTGATTTTAAAAACTGGAATACACAAGAGAAATTCGATTTAATTATTAGCAATCCTCCCTATTTTACAGCAAGCCTAAAATCAGAAAAAGAAGGAAGAAACTTAGCGCGTCACGATGATGCTTTACCCTTATTTGAATTGCTAAACAAAGCGAAAGAAATTTTAGCAGATGCAGGTAGAATATGTATTGTATATCCTTTCGACGGACTAAAAAGTATTGAAGAACAAACAAAAATTTGCGCGCTATCTATAAAAAGCATTACATTAGTAAAACCTATTGTATCCAAACCACCCAAGAGAATTTTGGTAGAAATTACCAAAAGCACAAGTTTTGAAGTAATGATGAATGAGTTGTCGATTCAAGCCAATGGCCATGAGTTTACACAAGAATACATTCAACTTACCAGAGATTTTTATTTAAATTTTTAAAGGTGGAAATAAAGAAAATATTCATAGCGTTTTGTTTTGCGATGCTGAGCAATATTTTGCTCGCACAAATCAACTGTAACATTAATATTACAGCCGATACGCTTAAAATTTGCGAAGGCGAATCTATACAAATCAACACTAGCGGTAATGCGTACAAGTTGCACTGGTCGAATACCAATGGCTTAAGCAATGCAAACATAAAAAACCCCATTGCTTCACCTTCTACTACCACAAAATATAAGCTCAGCAACAGATACGAATACCCCAATGAAAGAATTATCAATGGAGATTTTGAATTGGGTGATCAAAATTTCACGAGTCAGTATGGTATCGACTGCTCACAAGGAAGTTTAGAAGAAGGTTTCTACTGTGTTAACAATGCAACCAACGTGTATTATTCTAATTGGTCGACTTGCACCGATCACACATCGGGCAGCGGAAACATGATGATTATCAATGCATCTACAGCCGCTGGCGTTCAACTTTGGTGTCAAAACATCTCTGTTACAACCAACACCGATTATGCTTTTAGCACATGGATAACGTCAGTTTTTCCCGATAATCCTGCTCTCTTACAATTCACTTTAAATGGAGTTTTGTTAGGCGATACTTTTAGAGCAACGGGTACCACTTGTGAATGGAAAGAATTTTATACCATTTGGAATTCGGGAAGTGCTACATCGGCCAACATTTGCATTGTAAATCAAAATACTGTAGGCTGGGGAAATGACTTCGCCATGGATGACATCTCGTTCAAACCTGTTTGTTTTAGCGAAGACAGTGTGGTGGTTCAAGTAAATCCTCCTGTTAACTTTAGCTTGGGCGCCGACAAAAATATGTGAAATGGAGATAGCATTTTACTAAAATCGAACCTGCCCAGCAATTACATCTTGCAATGGTCGAATGGCTCAACACAAAATCAAACTTATGTAACAACAGCCGGACAATACATTCTTGTGGCGGATAACGGTTTGGGATGCGCCGATCAAGATACCATTGTGCTTCACTCGCTTGGAATTCCTGATATTTCACTTGAAAATGACACCTCCATTTGCTTTGAATTTTATCCAAATTTCCCTTTGCACAGCGGAGGAACAGCATTAAAATATTCTTGGAATACTGGAGAAAACACCCCCGATATCATTGCGACAAAAGAAGGCATGTATGCTGTTACTTTATCTAATGGAAAAAACTGCAAAGCAAGCGATAGCTTATATATTAAAAACTATTGCGCACCCACCTACTTCAATATTCCCAATGCGTTTACGCCCAATGGAGACGATCTAAATGAATTTTTTATGCCAGTGGGTGAAGCAGTGTACAACTTCAAAATGCGCATTTTTAACCGCTGGGGAGAACTCATTTTTGAAAGCAGCGACATCGCCAATGGCTGGGATGGTAAATACAAAGGAGACCCTGCTCCTATTGATGTTTATGCGGTGTATTATGAATATGAAAGCATAATGCCCGATACTGGAAAACGTAGGGCCTTCAAGCGATATTCAAGCGTTGCCTTAATTAGATGATTTTCTTCTCGGTAAAATTGATACCGTAATTTTTTAGCTCATTC
>JBMTCG010000064.1:0-14394 GCA_049430665.1 Flavobacteriales bacterium
GGAAGAGGCGTTACAAACACCGGAGTAAGAAAGTCACTCGTCTGGAGACGAGCGCCAGAGAAGAGTTAATCCAATTTCAAATCGTGTCCCATCTTCAACTTCTTAGTTTCCAAATAGAACTTGTTGTGTTGATTGCTTTGAATTTCGATGGCCACATTATCTACTATCTCCAATCCGTAGCCCAATAAACCTGCGCGCTTCTGCGGATTGTTACTCATCAATTTAATTTTACACAAACCTAAATCTCTCAATATTTGCGCACCAACTCCATAATCACGATTATCCATTTTGAAGCCCAATTCTAAATTGGCTTCTACCGTATCTCTACCTTGCTCTTGTAATTTGTAGGCGCGTAATTTATTGGTTAAGCCAATACCTCTACCTTCTTGGTTCATATACAACAAAACGCCTTTCCCTTCTTTTTCAATCATCTCTAGAGCTTTGTGTAATTGCGGACCGCAATCGCATCTGCAAGAACCAAAAACATCTCCAGTTAAGCATGACGAATGCACACGCACCAAAACAGGTTCGTCTTCTGTCCATTCACCTTTCACCATCGCTAAATGTTCTTCACCTGTTGATTTTTGAGTATAAGAAATCAATTTAAAGTCACCGTGAACAGTAGGCATTTGCACCTCCACCGTTCTATCAATTAATGAATCATGTTTCAATCGATAAGAAATCAAATCGGCGATAGAAATTATTTTAAGATTGAATTTTTGTGCAATGTTTCTCAAATCGGGAAGACGTGCCATGCTACCATCTTCATTCATAATCTCTACAATCACTCCCGCTGGATAATGGCCAGCCAAACGCGCTAAATCTATGGTAGCTTCCGTATGTCCGGCTCTTTTTAACACCCCTGCTGGTTGCGCTTTTAGAGGGAATATGTGTCCGGGTTTCCCCAAATCACTCGGTTTCGTATTCGGGTCGATTAAAGCCTTAATTGTTTTCGCTCTATCTGTTGCGCTAATACCTGTTGTTACGCCTTGTCCGATTAAATCAACAGAAACAGTAAACGGAGTTTCATGCAATGCCGAATTGGTGGTCACCATTAAATCGAGTTGTAAATCTTTACAACGTTGTTCTAACAATGGAGCGCAAATCAAACCTCTACCATGAGTTGCCATGAAATTAATAATTTCTGGCGTAACCGCATCGGCAGTACAAAGGAAATCACCTTCATTCTCGCGATCTTCATCATCTACAACAATGATTACTTTTCCGTTGCGAAGGTCCTCTATGGCTTCTTCTATGGTATTGAGTTTTTCCGACATGAAATATTAACTTTAGCGCAAAGTTAGTAAAATAGATAATGTTAAAGTCGCTATTCAAAAACAAATACAGCAAATGGATTTTGTTATTGCTATTCATTTTGTGCCTTTGTGCAAGCGACTACCTTCTGCACGACTATTACAACATTCGCGGCTACAGAGGTAAAATTGTTACAGAAAAAAAGGAAGATGAATACCGCATTGCTTGCTTTGGAGGCAGCACAACTTACGGATTTTGGGTTGAAGAACAAGAAACTTGGCCTGCTCAATTACAAAAATTAGTAGGAGATAAATATTCGGTAATTAATTTAGGCGCCAACAATCAAGGAATCTACGGAATAGCCAACGACATTAATTATTACGAAGATTTGAATTTCGACATGGCCATTTTGTATCAAGGCGAAACCGACCGCGACCCCACACAACTTCGCGATTACAATTTTAGAGGAGGCGATCCTTTTTTCTATTGCTTCGGCTACAAAACCATTTTGGGATTTTATGCTAAAGAACTTCTTAGAAAAATAACCCCTCAAGCTAAAAATGATAGCAGTACTGCATTTCAAAAAAACATAATAAAAGACTCTTTAGTAAAAAAAGTGAATCAATATTATGCTCAAAATGACGCCACAGCAAAAATGATGATGGCAAAAAACGAACAACCTTACAAAGAATACATTGCGAAATTAGATGAAGTTTTAAATACACTCACTTCAAAAAAAATAAGAACAGTAGTGGTTTGTCAGCCCGGCACTTTTAATTCTGTGCAGCAATATTGCATTCGACAATTGATTGACACCAAATATTTAGACAAAGTAAAATACCTCAATTTAAATGATGTATTTGACGATATTGATGCTGTTAGCTTTGATGGAATGCATTTGAAAAAAGAAGGATATTCGAAGGTAGCGGAGAGGATGAAAACAATGCTTTTCAGATAAAAACGTAATGACTTGCGTACTCTTTTACCAAGGCTTTAGTGAATTCTGTCTCTTTATTGATTCGTCCCAAACATCTTATTCCAGTAGTTTCTAAGATCACTCTTTCCGATGCCGGATTTGATTCGCCATTGAAAAATATCCCCAAAATATTTGCGTCTTTATTTTTAAGGGCTTGAATAGAAAGTAAAGTATGATTGATGCTTCCAAGGTAATTGGTGCATACCAACACTACCTCAGCATCATAATATTTAATTAAATCGAGAATGGTATCTCCCTTGTAGTTTAAAGGAACCATCAATCCACCAGCACCTTCAATCACCAAATTATTGGTGGTGTTTGGCAACTTCAATTTACTTAAACGAATATCAATATCTTCTAGCTCTGCCGCTGCATGTGGCGACATGGCATGTTGAAGTAAGAATTTTTCTTTGTGAAATTTAATGCGTTTTGCGCTTACCAAACTTTTTACCGTTTCGCGGTCTAAGCTTTCCAATCCGGCTTGTACAGGTTTAAAATAATCGGCTTGCAAAGCCTCTACCAAAATAGCAGAAACAATTGTTTTACCTACATCAGTGCTAATACCTGTGACAAAGATTTTGCGCATGGTGTGAAGGTAGAAAGTTAAAAGGCAAAAGCCAAAAATGTAAGAACACTTTTGGCTTTTGACCTCTATTTTTGGCTTTTAAATTTTAACTTTTTACTTTTTAGCTACCAATCACCACCAGCACCACCACCACCAAAACTACCTCCACCAAATCCGCCAAAGCTGCTTCCGCCACCTCCGCCGCCCCAGCTTCCTCTGCCAGATCCGCCCATTAAAGAACCCAGAAAAAATGCATTCCACAGGCTCATTCCATTAGCACGAGCATAAGAACGTGCAGAAAAAAGTCTTATAGCAAGCACTAAAATCAAACCTAAAACAATGGCGATTATGGAAGTGTAATCAATATTCTTGTGGACATTGGTTTCTTTGTATTCCCCTTGCGCCAAAGGAATCAAAATATCTAAACCAGCACTAATTCCTCCATACATATTCCCCGCTTTGAATTGGGGATTCATAAAATTTCTTACAATATCAGATGCTTGCGCATCGGTGATGGCTCCTTCTAAACCTCTACCTACCGCTATAAAAGTGGTACGCGGACCATTGGTTTGAGTAGGTTTAATCAACACCACTACTCCATTGTCTTTATCGGCTTGGCCCACACCCCATTTCTCGCCAATCTCTGTGGCAAACTGCGCTTTATCAGCGCCACACATATCGGCAACAATAACTACTACAATTTGGTTGGAAGTAGAATCATCAAACAATTGTAAACGTCGCTCTAACGATGCGATTTCATCTTGAGATAAAACACCAGCTTTATCTGTAACATAATATGGACGAGTTGTTGGTTTCTCTGGAATACAGTTTTGTGCTAATGCAGAAAATGCACTAAACAAAAACAAAAACGAAAATAGTCTAGCCGAAAGAGATTTCATTACTTAGTTCGTTTTTGTCGTTAGATTGATAAGGGAAATGTTCTTTAAGTTGCAAGCCAGCCAATTGAATTCCTTCGCTCAAGCCTTCGGTAAATTTCTCTTGTTTGAAATTAGAAATCACTAAATCTTTCACCTTATTCCAAAAATCGGCAGGCACTTTTGCATTGATACCGGCATCGCCTATCACGGCAAACTTTTTATCTTTTACCGATAAATAAAACAGCACCCCGTTACGGAGTGCTGTTTTGTGCATTTCTAAATAGGTGAAGATGTATGCTGCTCTATCAAGCACTTCAATTTTACATTTACTTTCTATGTGAACACGAATCTCCCCCGATGTATTCAACTCGGCTTCTTCAATAGCTTTCACTATTTGCGCACGCGCTTCATTAGAAAATAAATCTTCGGCCTTCATACTATTTACCAAAATCTACATTTGGAGCGACATCTGCTCCTGCTTTTGATGCGAAGTAAGGTTTCTCTTCAAAACCAGCTAAAGCATTAAACAGCTTACCAGGAATTCGTTGAATTCTTTTGTTGTAAGTAGTAGCAATTTCGTTGAAATAGTTGCGCTCGGTATTGATTCTGTTTTCAGTACCTTCCAATTGTGATTGCAAAGCCAAGAAATTTTGGTTGGCTTTCAAATCGGGATATTGCTCTGCAACCACCAATAATCTTGAAATAGCAGAAGAAATCGTTCCTTGAGATTGCTCAAAATTTTGAATATCCTGAGCCGTCATTTTACTTGGATCAACTTTTACTTGTCCCACTGAAGCACGAGCTTGAGTAACTTGAATCAACACTTCACTTTCATGCTTAGCATAACCTTTAACCGTATTAACCAAATTAGGAATCAAATCGGCTCTGCGTTGGTAAGCACTTTCTACTTTACCCCACTGACCTTTAACATCTTCATTGGCGTTTACAGTACCATTGTACCACATCACACCCCACAATACTATTATCCCAAGGATAACTCCGATAATTAAACCGGCACTTATTTTTCTTCCAGCAATTTCCATTTTTTAAAATTTTAGTTGTGCTATATTAATTCTATTACTTGATTAAATCAACACTGCGATTGATAAACTCTGTTAAATCTTTTCCTTTCAACAAACCTTGAGAAAGCAAAGCTAAATCGGCTGCTTGTTTTGCCAACGTTTTTTGAACGCTCTCATCTTTCTCTTCTAAAATCTTAGAGATTAAAGGATGATTAGAATTCACTACCAAGTTGTAGTTTTCGGGCATAGAGCCAAACATGCTCATACCGCCACCACCTGTAGCCTGCATCTCTTTCATACGACGCATAAACTCACTTTGCGTAATCAACATTGGTTTTTCTTTTTCACTCAAGCTCTCGAAAACCACCGTGAATTTGCCCGTCTCTACTTGCGATGTAATCACCGGTTTTAACTTCTCTTCGTCTTCTTTGCTTAGCTTCGATACCTGGGCTTCTTCTTTCGCAATGAGCTTATCCAAAGTATCGGCATCAATACGTTTAAAAGTAACATTAGCATTTTGTTGTTCTAATTTGTTTAGTAAATGTGAGCTTAGCGGACTGTCCATGATCACCACATCATAGCCTCTTTCTTTCGCATTTTCTAAATAAGCGTGGTGCTCTGTTTCGCTGTGTGTATACAACACTACTGTTTTACCATCTTTATCGGTTTGCGCCGCTTTAATTTTTTCCAAATATTCATCGAACAAGAAATATTCACCTGCTACATTTTTCAATAACATGAATTTCTTAGAACGATCACCAAACTTCTCTTCGCTCAGGGTTCCATACTCGATGAACACTTTAATATCATCCCATTTTTTAGCGTAATCTTCTCTGTTTGCTTTGCACAACTCTTCTAATTTATCAGCCACTTTTTTGGTGATGTGGTTCGATATTTTTTTCACGTTTTGGTCGGCTTGTAAATATGAACGAGAAACGTTTAAAGGAATATCTGGCGAATCTAACACACCGTGCAACAACATTAAGAATTCAGGCACAATTCCTTCCACAGAATCGGTTACGAAAACCTGATTAGAATACAACTGAATTTTGTTTTTCTGCAGCTCTAAATTCTTTTTCAATTTAGGGAAATACAATACTCCCGTTAAGTTGAAAGGGTAATCTACATTTAAGTGGATGTTGAACAATGGATCTTCGAAAGTCATTGGATACAACTCGCGGTAGAAATCATTATAATCGGCTTCTGTTAAATCGGCCGGACCTTTTTTCCACAACGGATTAGGGTTGTTAACGATATTGTCTACTTGAATTTTCTCTTCTCCTTGCGCTTCTTCGCGCATTCCAAACTTAATGGCGATAGGCAAGAAACGGCAGTATTTATCTAGCAATTCCTTGATTTTATAATCTTCTAAATATTCTTTTGCCTCATCTGTTAAATGCAAAATAATATCTGTTCCTCTGTTTGCTTTTGGCTCGTCTTGTAAATCGTAATCGGTAGAACCTTCACAAATCCATCTTGCACCTTTACTTCCTTCTTTAAAAGATTTAGAATAAACCTCTACTTTGCTTGATACCATGAAGGCAGAGAAGAAACCCAAACCGAAATGTCCGATAATACCTTCTGCCTTATCTTTATATTTATTCACGAATTCTTCAGCACCAGAGAAAGCGATTTGAGCGATGTATTTCTCAATTTCTTCGCCCGTCATACCAATACCATTATCTCGAACGGTAAGGGTTTTAGCTTCTTTATCTAACAACACCTCCACTTGTAAATCGCCAATATCGCCTTGTGCTTCGCCCAATGATGATAGGGTTCTTAATTTCTGACAAGCATCTACTGCGTTAGAAACCAATTCTCTTAAAAAGATTTCTTGATCTGAATACAAGAAGCGTTTGATGATGGGAAAAATGTTTTCCGCCTGAACTTTAATATTTCCTTTAGACATAATTTAAAATTTTTGTTGCGGCCAAATTGCAACAGCCTTGCCAAGCGATTTTTTGTGACACATTGACTTAATTTAAACATTTAACAAGAAGAGTTGTCAGTTTAAATCGCAGAAACTATCTTTAGCACATGAAGCAATTCATTAAAAATATTGCCGACAAAGCTGGCTATCAAATTTCAAAAAAAGACGATAGCTTGGTGAAAAACGGAATCCCTGTGGATATCGACGATGCTTTGTTCATTAAGATATACCATGAGTGCAAAGATTTTTCTTTCACCACCATAGAACCACTTTTCTCTTTGTACCAAAGTGTTCGATATGTTATTGAAAACAACATAGCTGGTGATTTTGTAGAATGCGGCGTTTGGAAAGGTGGTAGTGCTATGCTTATCGCTAAAACTTTAAAAGAGTTAGGCCTTAGCGACAGAAAAATATATCTGTACGACACCTTCGAAGGAATGAGCGAACCAACAGCTAAGGACGTCGATTTTTTGGGGAATCCGGCTAAGGATTTATTGGCTTCAAACTCTAAAAAAGAAGACAAGAATGTTTGGTGCTACAGCTCTATAGAAGAAGTAAAAAAGAATTTACACAGCTGTGGCTATCCCAAAGAAAACATGATTTTTGTAGAAGGCAAAGTGGAAAACACCATTCCGCAAACAATTCCAAGCACAATTGCCCTATTGAGATTAGATACCGATTGGTTTGAATCTACTTACCATGAATTGGTTCACCTCTACCCTATTTTGGTTAAAAATGGAGTTTTAATTATTGATGATTACGGCCATTGGAAAGGCGCTAAAGACGCCACTGATCAGTATTTTAAGGAGAATAATATTAAGATGTTGTTGAATAGAATTGATTATACTGTTAGGGCTGGGATTAAAATTTAATACACAAATAATAATAAAATCCCCCTAAAATTTTTGCAAACTCACTTTTCTTAATACTTTTAGAATATAGATATATAGAGAAAAAGCAAAATGAGTAGTATTAAGATCGAATTAGCTAAGCAATCAAAATTACATGAATTGGACTTAGAGCACATTGTTTTCGGACACGAGTTTTCCGATCACATGTTTATTATGGATTATTATGATGGGGCGTGGAAAGATGCGCGTATTGTGCCTTTCGGACCAGTCTCAGTTTCTCCTGCTTTCCTCTCATTGCACTACGCACAATCAATTTTTGAAGGATTAAAAGCATTTTATACAGAACAAGGCGAAGTAGTAATATTCCGTCCGCAAGCCAATTTCAAGCGATTAAACAAATCGGCAGATAGAATGTGTATTCCTCAATTCGACGAGGCTTTTGTTTTAGATGCCTTGAAACAATTGGTGAAAATCGACAAAGCATGGGTTCCTAATGTAAAAGGCGCGTCGTTGTATATTCGTCCGATTATATATGCAACCGACGAATTCATTGGTGTTAAGCCATCTTCAACCTACAGATTCATCATTTTCTGTTCGCCAGTAAATAAATATTACGATGCGCCAGTAAAGGTGAAAATTGAAGAGCATTATACACGTGCTGCCGCTGGTGGTGTTGGTTTCGCAAAAACTGCGGGTAACTACGCGGCTTCATTGTATCCAACTAAATTGGCGCAGAAAGAAGGTTTTGATCAATTGATTTGGACCGATGCTAAGGAGCACAAGTACATTGAGGAATCGGGAACAATGAACTTAATGGTAAAGATTGGTGATACTTTAATTACGCCTATTGCCGGTGACACTATACTTTCTGGCATCACTCGCGACACGGTTTTAACCATCGCTCGCGACTGGGGAATGAAAGTAGAAGAAAGAAATCTTTCTGTTGATGAAGTAATGAGCGCTTTACACGCTGGTACTTTATTAGAAGTTTTTGGAACAGGTACAGCAGTAACCATTTGCCACATTAGTCACATTGGCTACAAAGGCAAAACCTACGAACTACCTGCCATTGAAAACAGAGAGTTCAGTAACAAAGTAAACGAACACTTAGCCAACATTCGAAAAGGATCTGAAAAAGATAAGTTCGGATGGATTGAAAAAGTATAAGGTGAATCCCTCGTGAAAGCGAGGGATTTTTTTGCACTAAACTTTTCACCTAGTTCGTCATTGCGAGATTTTTGTACTCAAAAATGAAGCAATCTAACCATTAAATATTAAGGACAGCAAACACCAATTAATTTCACTAAATTGGTTCGACTAAAATTAATTCATTGAAAAATGATAGAATTTAATAAGAAAGGATTTCCTATTATCAAGCTGCATGATGAACATTTTGAAATTAAAGCAATCGATTATTGGGAATTTAGAAGCTTCAAATATTCCGAAGTAAATAAAATTGAGTTTTCTAACGAGACAGAGATGGCTTTTCACATGCCACTCTTATCAATTTTTCTTTCTCGAAATGAACCGCATCGATTGAAGTTTTTTAAGAATAATGGCGCTGATTGGGAATATTTGTCATCTCCGAAAGTCGATAATGAATTTGTATCTATTATTAATGAAATAAAAAAACGTTGTGGATTGAATTTCACAAAATGAGATTGCTTCAATTTTGGGTACAAAATTTTCGCAAGGACGCACTGTAGAACACAAAAACTAAATCTAACTCCATCACTAAAATAATTTATGAAAACCGCAATAATTCTAGGCTCATCCGGACTCGTAGGCACTGCCCTACTCCAACAACTCATCAAAGACGACAGCTATTCTAATATCAAAATTTTAGTTAGAAAACCATCTGAAATAAAACATTCCAAAATTGAAGAAATCATCGTTGATTTTAAAAACATCGAATCATACAAACAATTAGTGGTGGGCGATATTTTATTCTCGTGCATGGGTACCACATTACAAAACGCAAAAAGTAAAGCGACGCAATACGAAGTAGATTTCACTTACCAATTTCAAACAGCAAAAGCGGCGGCAGAAAACGGAGTAAAAGAGTATGTCTTAATTTCATCGATTGGTGCTTCAGCAAAATCGAATAACTTTTATTTGAGAATGAAAGGTGAATTGGAAGAAGCTGTAAGATCTTTACCTTTCAAGCAAATCAACATAATGCGTCCCGGACCCCTAGGTGGAAACCGCAAAGAATTTAGATTGGGCGAAGCGCTTAGTTTTCCTATTTTGAAATTTTTTAATGCTTTAGGATTATTTAAAAAATACAGAATAATTGATGTTGAAATTGTAGCAAAAGCAATGATTAATTCTACCAAACAAAATCAAAACAAATGGAATATATATGAATCAAATGAAATGTTTACGATGTAGAAATAAGTAAATATTAAAGATGCATTTCTACAAAATCAACATCTAATTTTTGAGTAGAGAATAAAAACAAAAAAGGTTCACATCGCTGTGAACCTTTTTTAATTTCAGTAATTCGAAATTACTTTTTCTTTGCTGGAGCTTTTTTCGCTGGAGCAGCAGCACTTGCTTCTTTTTTAGGAGCAGCAGCTTTCTTAGGAGCAGCAGCTTTCTTAGGAGCAGCAGCTTTTTTAGTAGCAGTAGCTTTAGGAGCAGCAGCTTTTGCAGCAGCACTTTTTACAGCTTTAGCTTTTTTAGAAGGTCTAGAATTTCCAGTTGAACCTTTGAATCTTTTTCCCTTCGCTGTTTTTTTATCGCCTTTTCCCATGATTAAAAAATTTAAATTGTTTTTATGGTTGATGTTTCAAATGTAATTAAAAAAAATTCTGTGTCAATATTTCTAAGAATGATTTCATAGAAATTAAAATCAAAAAAAAAGGTTCAAGAAAACTTGAACCTTTTTGTTTGCGATGAATCGCTGATTACTTTTTCTTAGCAACCGCTTTTTTAGCTGGAGCAGCTTTTTTAGCAGCAGCTTTTTTAGGAGCAGCAGCTTTCTTAGCAGGAGCAGCTTTTTTAGCAGCAGCTTTTTTAGGAGCAGCAGCTTTCTTAGCAGGAGCAGCTTTTTTAGCAGCTGGTTTTTTAGCAGCAGCCTTTTTCGCTGGAGCAGCTTTAACAGCTTTTTTCGCAGCAGCAACTTTTACAGTTTTCTTTGCAGCTACTTTTTTTGTTTTAGTTTTTGTTGCCATGATAATAAAATTTAAATGGTTGATGAGTCAAATGTAATTAAAATTATTTCTTGTTGTCAATATTAGTACGCATGTTTTCAAAAAAATGTTTTGTGATCATCTCGCTACTTTTTATTACTTGTTTTGTCCATCCAATTAAAATTTCTGTTTTTTCTGAATCACTTAATTTATATGATACTTCAGAAGAATTTATTTTCCAACGAAGATGATGTAAACATATCGCAGCACTCACAGAAATATTAAAACTTTCTGTGAATCCCAACATAGGAATGTTAATAAGTTCATCGCAATTTTCAATTGCTTCAGATGTCATTCCGGGTTCTTCACTTCCAAAAACCAAAGCAAATTTTCCTTTTGTAATATCGAATTCTTCCAAGGAACAGCTTTTCACATGAGGTGAAGTTCCAACAATTCTGTATCCATCATTTTTTAATTTGTTGATGCAATCGAGCGTATTATTTTCTTTTTGATTGTATCGATTTACACTCACCCATTTTGATGAACCCAAAGCAATATCTTTTTTTTCTTCGAAGAAATTTTTATTCTCAATCACGTGCACATCTTGTATACCAAAGCAATCGCAAGAGCGCAACACTGCACTTGCATTGTGCGGCTGATACAAATCTTCTAAAACAATCGTCATGTAACGAGTTCTATTTTCTATGTTTTTTAAGAAGAGATTTTTTTTGTTTTCAGAAACAAATCCGAGCAGATATTCTAATAATTTTTCGTCCATAATTTTTTCTACATATTTTTCGAAGTACGTTTTCAAAGTTAGTGAAATGAAAATTCAGTTGATTATTTTTTTCATCACACCATTCATATTTGAATAAAAACTATTACCTTAACGTCTATCTAAAAACGGGTTATTATGAATACAAAATTTACAAAATTATTTTTCTGCTTCGTGGCACTTTCTGTTTTTTTAGCGTCTTGCGCTTCATATGATAGTCAGAGAGGAAATCAAGAAAGACTCGATAGACATCATCACCGAAACCAGGTACCAACATTCCAATAAAAAGAAAGGCTCCGTTAATTAACGGAGCCTTTCTTTTTTAGTCTAAAACAAATCTACTTGTCTTTCTACCTTTTATCCTTTTCTAAAGAATCTTTTTTTTCTTCTTTTTTTTTATCCTCTGCTGTATTCTTTTTTGCTTCTGCTGGCACTCTTACTTTTATCGTTTCATCGGCATTTGGATATTTGAATTTGGTTAAGTCGTAAGCCGGTTTTTTCAATTGCTCTAAATACAAATTACCCAATCTAAAAATATTGTACACTTCATCGGTACTTGCATGCGCCCCTACTTTAATGGCTTTTACTTTTTCCAAATGTTTTACTTCTTGTAAAGAATCGAATCTCTCCATTTGAAACTTATAAGTGCTATCTAACTTCACTGTATCGCCATAATCTAAATTCCATTTTTGCACCAAGAAAGAATAGATAGCTTCTGGATCTAATCTTTTAGCAATAATCTTTTTGTCTTTATCTAAAAGATACATTACAGGTGTAGAATAAATATCGTAGTAATCTCTAAAGTGAGTCATGTGCAAAGTGTCGCTCACATTAATCCATTTGTGTAAATTATTTTCTTCTACATATTTTCTAAAACCCGGAGTTTCATTTTCAATGTTCACTGCAAAAACAGTGATGCTATCTTTTATAGGCGACAAATCGGTAAGCATTTTTAATTTCGGAGTTTGTGCTTTGCAATGACCGCAATCAGAATCCCAAAACCACACTATAGTATATGGTGATTTCACTTTACTCAACTTATACCAATTGCCATTTAACCCTTCCATCATCATATCGGTAGCCGTTGTTCCGCAACCAATATATTCTAATGATTTTGCGCGTGTAATAATTTTTGACAAGTTGGTTTCGCTCACCCAAAACGCTTGTTTTGTTTTGTAATATTCATTTACCAAATGAACAAATATTCCATCGAAACACATGATGTTTGAACGCTCATATTTGGTGGTTAAAGTAGAAACGATGTATTTAAAAATTTCGGGAGACGCTTTGGCTCTTTTGATGATGAAATCGCAGGCCTCAATAATTGAATCGTGATGCTGCGGAACCATCTTGTCTAAATAATTAATGATTTTATTTTCGAGCAAGGGAGTTCTCACCAAACCTTCTTCACTAAAATCTACTTTATCAAAATAGTGAGCTCTATAGTATTCAAACTTTGCAGTGTCATTGGTAATGCTTTCTGGTATTTTTACATCTTGCGACAATTGTAAAACTTTCGACAAAAGATGTGTTGGGTAAGTTGCAATATAATTGCTTTGGTACTTCTCTACTTCATCATTTAAAAGAGTAAGCGAATCGTTGCAAACTTTTTCTTTCGAAGAATTGTTTTCTTTTTTAGCTGCATCTAACTTCGCTACCAAAGCCGTTCTTTGTTTGTATTTTTTCTCCATAAACAAACTGTGGTCTATATATAGAGTATTCTCTACCGAACCTTTCACCTTCATGTTTTTACTCAAATCAGCAGTATCGGTCATCAAGGTAAATCCGTTTTCATTATGAATTACAAATTCAGAATATCCTCTTTTGTCTTGGGTGAGGATGGAATAAATTCCCGATTCAATTCTTTTCTTGTGATTTAAACTTCCTTTTCCATCTTTCATCTTAACGGTATCTAAAACGTAATGCGTTTTAGCGTTACCAAAATTGTGGATGATGTAGATAACAGAATCTTTGTAATGTTTGATTTGAAAATTGATATTGGTTACATCTTGCTGCTGGGCTGCCAATGTGCCAAGCATTAAAAAAGAGCAAATTGATAATACTAAGGTTCTCATATATATAAGGTATTTGAAATCTGCTTTAAAGTTAAGCAAATATGTGTCCAAATTAAAATTGAAAAAAAACCTTTAAAAAGCTTTCTCTTTCTTGTTAAAAGAAGTAAATTAGATGCAGGTTCATTGAACGCAAGATATTTAAGAGTGTCCGCACAGACATGCTCGAGAAACTTACACTAATTGCATTTGGAGATAAGCTCATGCGAGCACAGGGCGCGCCTAATTTATTTAGGATTACCGAATTTCGCGGCAGCTCCATACATGATATATTACAGTTTCTTCTAGTCTCCTCTGTGCGGATTTTTTATTGCCTTATTATTTTTTTAGAATACCCTAAACTTTTATTTGCGCAAATCTAATTATTATTTATATTTGTTAGAAATAATTAGAAATGAACTCATCTACCGAAGAAGATTATTTGAAAACCATTTACATGTTAAGCACCCAATATCCTGAGGGAGTTTTAACATCTGCCATTGCAGAAAAAATGGAAACTAAGGCCTCATCGGTAACAGATATGTTGAAGAAATTATCTGAAAAAGGATACATCAATTACGTAAAATACCAAGGCGTTACTTTGCAGAAAAAAGGAAATGATGTTGCTGTTAAAGTAATTCGCAAACATCGTTTATGGGAAGTGTTTTTGTGCGAGAAACTAGACTTCACCTGGGATGAAATTCACGAAGTTGCCGAACAACTAGAACACATCACTTCAGTAAAATTGGTAGATAGCTTAGATAAGTTTTTAGGTTTCCCGAAGGTTGATCCGCACGGAGATCCTATTCCCGATAAAAACGGAGTTTTTCACAAAATAAAAGAAGTGGCTTTGCGCGATTTAAAAATTGGCGATACCGCTGTTTTGATTGGTGTGCGGGAAGATTCGAGAGAATTTTTAAAATATTTAGAAAGCATAAAACTATTGTTGGGCGCAAAA
>JBMTCG010000065.1:0-14371 GCA_049430665.1 Flavobacteriales bacterium
TCCACTGAATTTCCATCTCCCAGTTGGCTCTTACTGTAAGTGGTTTTTCGTAAAAAATTATTTTTTCGGGTTGTAAATGTTGGTAGTAATTACCGCTATCCCATATTTTGTTGTTATTCTCATCTAACAAAAATTTTATTTTGTAATCATCGGGATATAGTTTGTTGTAGTTGAAGCTCAATTTGTTTTGATTAAAATGTTCTTGTTTTACAATTTCACCCGATGAATTGATCAACTGCATTACATACGGCCCGTTCATTTGTGCAATATCTACTGTAAGAAGTAATTGTCCGATATTACTTTCACTCAAAAAAGCAAAGGGAATAACAATAGTGTCTTTGTTGCTGTTGCCATAAATATCGGTAACAGCACCAGCATATAATTTTAATTTTAAGTTCTCTTCGTCTTCCACCTTTTTGAAAACATACATTTTATGGTTCACAATAGATGCTGAGAAGGGCTGACTAATACTGTCTTTTATCAATTCTATGACTTGGGTATTGAGTTCTTTTAAAGGAAAATTAAAAGCAATTTTTAATGAGTCGCTAGGCAAAACTTCTCTTTTTTTTCTTTGTGGAATCACGCTCAGTTTAAGGTTTTGTTGCGCTTTAGCTTCTTTGCTTTTAAAATATATAGTGTCGCTGAAATCGCCATCTTTAATGGTCATCGGCACCGATTCATCTTCGTTTAAAGCATTGAACCAAATAACAGCGCTATCGCCATCGTTGAATCTTTCGATGTGGTGAATTTTCTCTTTATCGATAGAGATTGAAGCGTCTTTTGTTTTCTCGCTAAAGGCAATGCTGTAAGCTTGTTGGTTGATGTATTTTTTGGTGCTTAAATCCTGTTTTTTGTGATTTTCTAAAAACGACGCCAACAAAATACTATCGGTGTTTTGTTTGATTTCTATCGGATTTTTAGAGTAGGCTATTTTCTCGTTTGGCAAATCGAATAGGTAATTTGAATTCATGTCTTGCAAAGCAAAAATTCTATAATTTCCTTCGTGTATGTTGGTGATTATAAAAGTTCCGTCTTTCTTGGTTTTGGTAAAATAGCTAGGAATGGTGGTGCTCACTGCCGAATCTTGCAATTCATTGTAAAGCAATACCATCATATTGTCTTCGCCTTTCAATGAGCTGCTGTTTTTGACAGTTCCCGATATTTGCAATGAATCGAGAACATTACCTGTTGAAAATACAAACAGGTTTTCATTCCAAACATTTTTTTCGGTGTAATCTCTTATTCCATCGCCAAAGAACAAAGTATAAGTAGTGTTTTCGCGCAGCAAAGAATCGAAAGTAAGTGTTACAGTTTTGCCATGAACTTCAGCATTTGGAAACGGTTTAACTAAAGGCGAAATAATGAGTTGTTGCGGTAAACTATTGAGTTCAACATATTCATTGAAAGTAAGTTCAATGCGCGTTTTTTTAAAGAGGGTGTCGCCGTTTTTTGGAGTGCTTTTAACCAATTTTGGGGGTGTAGTATCTCTTTCTCCGCCACTAAGCGAGCCTACTTGCGCACAAGACACTAAAAACAAAAGGGCGATGATGTAAAGCAATTTATTCACTGCACAAACTTAGTGCATTAAATGCTATTCCCCAATAGTTTATGCCTGAAGTGGAGCAAAGGCAATGGAAGCAATGGAGATTTTTACATCATGGTTTTGATGAATTGCGTTGGCACAGCTTTCTAGTGTTGCGCCAGTTGTAATAACATCATCAACCAGTAAAATATGTTTGATGTTTGTAGGCAGTTGCTTTTTCAACTCAAAGCTTTCGTTCATGTTTTGCCAACGGGTGAATTTATTGAGGTGGGTCTGACTCCTTTTTTGCACTTTTCTTTTTAAGATATTCATGAATTGTGGCCTGTTCAGACTCTTTTCCAAGCCTTTGGCAATGTATACACTTTGGTTGTATCCTCTTTTTCTTCTTTTTTTTGCTGTCATTGGCACCGCAATAATGGCATCAATATCCTTGAAATCATCTATTTTTTTTAGCTGTTCGCCCAGTTTAAAACCTTCTTCTATCCCTATTTTGGGAGCATTGTGGTATTTTAAGTGATGAATAAGTGATTGGCAAGCGCCACCTTGAATAAAGTGATAAGAACTGTGCACTTTTTCTATTTTCGCCTTTCCGTAAAAAAGTTGCTCTATTTTAAGTGCTTCTTCCGATAGTGGTTCAATAACAGAAAGTGCGCAATTACAGCTTATGCAAAGCCTTTGTTCTTCTTGCATTAACGGAGTTTTGCAATGCACGCAATGGTGCCCAAAAATAAGGTTGAAAAAGTCTTTAAAATGAAGCATAGTTTAGTTAGTGAGAAAAAATCTGTACAAGAATAGTAATAAATAATTATATTTGCTCAAAGGTGGATTTTAACGACTTGCTTTATGGTAGAAAACGAAGAAGAAAAGAAGAAAAAAAGAGGTGGATTTTTAACCAGTATATTGGTGGCTGTAATTGCTTTATTGTTGGGTACTTCAGTGTTTTTTGGCTGGAAGTTAAGAAATAGCGAAGACCAAGTAGTGATTAAAGAAAAAGACAACCAAGATAAAAACTCTAAGATATCTCGCTTAGATGCCGACTTAAAAACAACGAGAGAGTTGTTGGAAGAGGCTAAAACTGGTGAGGCCGAAAAAGACAAAGAATTGATTGCAAAAGCCGAAGAATTGAAGGTTTTGCAAGCTAAATTAGATGCGTATAAAAACGAAGGAATTGGCGATATCGAAGATTTTAGAAAAATTAAAGCCGAATTGTGGAGGTTGAGAAGTGAGATTCGTCATTTGAAAAAGAAAAATGCTGAATTGTTGGCTGCTAACGAACAATTACAATCGGAAGTACAACAAAAAACAAGCAAAATTAATGGCTTAGAAGGTGAGGCAAAATTAACTGCTGCCGAGTTGGCGCAAACCAAAGCGAAAGCGAATTTAGGGGCTAAAATTTTAGGTAGAGATTTTCAAGCTGAAGGTGTTCGCCAAAGAAGAGGTGGCGAGAAGAACACTAGAAATCCTAGAAGTGTAGAGAAATTACGTTTGACTTTCACCTTGAATGAGAATCCTATTGCTAAACCAGGATTGAAAACGATTTATTTGAGAGCGGTTGCTCCAGACGGACAAGTTTTCACAAACGGTGGTAGTACTTTCACATTCAAAGGAGAGAATAGAATTTACACTGAAAGAGCCGATATCGACTATGCAAACACCGATAAAGATGTGTTTATGTATGCTTCTCCTTTCAACAATGCTTTTGTAACAGGAAAATATACTTTAGAAGCTTATATGGATGGTTACTTATTAGGAACAGCAACAGTTGATTTGAAATAAGAAACTAGAATAACATTTGAACTTGAACACCTCCGATATGAACGGGGGTGTTTTTGTTTGATGCCCTTCCGTTGTAATTTATACTCACTTGCATGTTGTTGGCCAATCTGCTTTGTACCGTTAAGGTCCATGTGAAATTGTCTCCTCTTTGCAACCCTTCCAGCATTTCAAATTCTAAGGGAGAGCTATTCTCTGAGCTCTTGTTGTAGTTGATTTTAATGTAATTGATACTTGCATCAATTCTTCCTTTAGAGCTTATGTTGTAAGTCATCTCAGCGCCATACTGATTCACATTCGTTTTTTCTGTGCCGTATTGAGGGTCGTTTTCTTTTTCTTTGAAGTTGTAAAGTGTGGAAATTCGCAGGTTATTGTTGGGTTGTAGGGTTATTTTCGGACTCACAATATAGCTATGAATTTTGAAATCGGTGTTGGAGAAAAACTGTGAAAATTTTGATTTTTCTTGTTCTTCTGTGTTAAGCAATACCGACCATTTTTTGCTGAAATTCCATCTTATGTTGATCGATTTAGAGTTGAGTTCTCTCGACTCTACGCCCGATGTAAGCAAGTTCTTGTTTTGGTTGTCGCTATACGTAAAATCTATACTGTACAAAGGATTTCCTCTGTTGAAAAACAAGGTGTTTCTTAATGAGCCAGTGGTACTAATTAAAGATGTATCGTTTATACTTCTGCTGTAAGGCACATAGGCTTCTTGAATGGTTGTTTTGCCCGTTTTCATTAGGGTTCGGTAGGCCAATTGATTGTGAAATTTAGAAATGAATTTTTTAATTCCTGTTCTCGATGAAGATTGAAATAGTCGTGCAAATTGAAGGTTCAACACTTCGTTGAACTGGGTGGAATAGGTTTTAACGAATTCGTTGGTGGGCGTGTACACTTTAATGTACTGTGCCTGATCACTAAATTTGGCAATCTCAAATTCATTCAATTGTTGCACGCCGTCGCTGTTGTAGTCTATCCAGGCGTAAGTACCTTGTCCGCTAGCTACTTGTAAATAAGAATATTCTCTTTTGATTTCCAATCCCGACCCAAATTCATAATAGCTCTTAGAGTTGATGAAAGAGCGAAGAAGGTTTACATTTAAATCTATTCTATTCAAAAGTGTATTCTCTGGTTTTTTGGTACTACTTAAAGTTGAATCATTAATACGCAAGGCGCGATAGGTAGAAGAGAGCATCAATTGCACGTATTTGTTTTGGCCAAATGTTGTTCGGGCTTGCAGATTATCGGCCACTGTTCTTTTGAGAATACTGTTGCTTTTTGCGCCATAATCGGTACGTCGGTCGAAACTTAAATTGAAGCTATTTTTCAATGTTTCTGATGTTGTGATGAACACTCCGTTTTCTTGAAACACAAAGCTGGTAAGCACAAGGGTATCTGTTGCAGTGTCGTATATTTTGTTGTTGTCTTGTTCTGTTCTGATTCCGAAAACAAACAATCCCGCCTTCTGCGCCAAGCTTCCTTTGTATCGAATAAACTGAGTGTTTACAATTGTTCCATAGCTCTTTAAAAAGCTTGTGTTGGCCAACACAGATGTGCCTATTTTGTTGCTGTATTTCATGTCACTACCCAGCTTAATACCCTTGTAATAATTTCCTTTGGTAAATACAGAAGAGTTGAAGTTGATTGATTTTGAAGTGCTTTTGCTCATCTCAAATTTGAGCGTTCCGTAGTGCTCTGTTTCGCTCACAGAGGAGAGTCCGGCGATATTCCAATCTCTCTCAAACTCTGTGCTCCTAAAGCGTTCAATAGCTGAGAAATTTTTGTGTACCAATTGATAATCGGCTGTGGTTTTGTAAGCTATGGAATTGCTGTCTTTGTTGTGTTTATTTTCAAAATGCAGTTGAAGCGCTATGCCGCTATCGTCTCTTTTGTCTTTGTCTGAATACATATTGTTGTTCTTGTTGCTGGCGGCAAATTCACCTTCAACCATAGTATTTGAACTGAGTTTGTATTTAGCGCCTAAAGTGACCATTTGGCGCTGCTTAGGTGTAATAAGTATAGATTGAGGTTCGTAGCGTCCTTGCGGCACGCCATTCACAGGAGCCACCCATTGGTAGGTTCTACCATTTACCGATGAATTGGCAAAAATGTAATTTCCTTTCCCTTGTCCGAAATCACTAAAAGCCAATCTATATTTAGCTTTGCTGGCATCGGTAGAGTATTTGTAAATGCTATAAGTGATGGCATTTACAATGGTATCTTTTTTCTCATACAGCACATAATTTGCCGAGTAGCTCATGGTATCAATATTGGGTGAAAGAGCGAGGTGAATGCTATCGCCTACATCCTGTAAAATTTTAATTTGTTCGTCGTTTAGTTGTTGCTGAAGTTGTTGTTCTTTAACATCTTGTTCGCTATATAAATTGAGCGATACAGAGAATTTATTGAAAGTAAAATCGTTCTTTGCATGAAGTAAAGTTCGGGTAAAGTTTCTATCAGAATATTGAAATTCCACAATGATTCTTTTGTCTTTAGTGATGAGCTGTTGTGAAGTGAAGGTGATTTCAGCGTTATTGTAATCTATGATGTAATCGTTGTTTTGTCCGCGCGTTAACAATTTACCATCCACATATATCTTTTCTGTTCCTGAGAGCACGATAATAAAGCCTTCGTTTTCGGCACCGCGAAGTTTGTACGGACCTTGATTTCCTTCAATTCCGTTAATTTGGTAGCGAGAGAATTTCCCCTTCGAAAGCGCCACATTTAAGTCGCTGTGGTGTGTGGGTTTAAATCCGCTTTTTTGAGCAGCCATTTTGTATTCTGTGCTGAAACTTAAGCCTTGCGCCTTCTTATTGAAGCGCAAAAACTGGTCGCTACTTTCGGTTATTTGAAAGTCGCCCGTGAGTAAACGTGTGTTGTTCTTTTTAAATTGAATATAAACCTTATCAAACTCTTGCAGTTGTTGTGTATTTCCATCTGCTTGAATAGGTATGGTATTGTCGGAAATTGCCGCCAACACTTCAATATCCTCGTAAATTTTACCAGATAGTTGAAGGTTTAAATTAGAGTTCACGGCCAAATCCTGATTGTTACCAAAGGAAATTCCTCGCGAAATACTTCCTCCTTTGTTGAGTCCGCCAGTATTAAAAATATCCTCTTTTACCGTTGATTTACTATTCAAATTCTTCACTAAAATAGGAGCCACACTCATTCTCGCAGAGTCTTTGTGCATTAAAGGTGCATTTACCTTAAAAGGAAAAACCCTATAATTTAAGTGAAGAGTATCATAACTTGCCTTGCTAAAGATAAGTTTGGCATTGATGTTATCTACAATGAAAGAATTGTTGTTGCTTATGATGCTGCCGGGCACGATACTAAAGGTATCGATTACCATAGTATCATTAGAAACCACAATGGTTTTTGTTCTAAAGTTGCTGTTGCTTTGTGCAAAGCCAAAATGATTAAGCAGCAAGAACAAAAATAGGGTAATATGTTTGTAAAGATGGCTGCTCATTTAAACGCTGCTAAAATTAACGCATAATCTAGCTTTTTTGGTAAGAAAATTCAAAAAAATAAGGTTGAGTGTTGGCCCAACCTTATTTTTTAAAATTTTGATATGCTTAATCTAATTTCTCAAAACGATAGTCTTCAATATCGGCATTGGTTTTTAAAGCATCGCCAATATACTGATCTACCATAGTTTTGTTTTTGTTGTTCAATTCGTTTGCTTCTTGAGTGAAATCGGTAATTGGAAGTAAGCCCGATTTGTTGATTACGTACACAACGTAAACTCCATTTCTACCAATTATAGCTTTCGACATGGTTTTAACAGGTAAAGCACCCACCATACCAATTACGTCGTTTTCATAAGAGTAGATAGTACCGCCAGAGAGAGGGGCAGGAGTACTTTTTTCAATGTTCAACTCAGGTATAGAAGCTTTAATGTCTTGCAAAGATTTAGCACCTTTAGCAATAGCATCGTTTAGTTTCTTTTGAAGAATTACGCCTTTTTTCTCGTTGCGTACTTTCATCTCTAATTCTCTCTTCACTTGCTCATCTTCAATAGATTTAAAACCTTCTTCGTATTCTTTTTCTAAAGAAACCACCACAAAGTTTTCTGCAATATCAAACACGTTCGATACATCACCAACGTTGGCAGTGTAAGTCCATTTTACAATTTCACGAGCACCTTGTAAACCTTGCACATAGATATCGTTTTTGCCCAAAGCCATTTGTTGCATCATGCGGTATGCGTTTTTAGTAGCCATAGAATCGATAGTTTCTTTTTTGTTTTTCAACAAATCGGCTGCTTTGTTGGCAGTAGCTTGAATAGCAAATTTGGTCTCATCAGAAATTTTAAGTTCACGAGAGATAGTACCTACGTTTACCTTTTTAGTTAATGCACCTTGTTGAATTACTTTCACCAAGTGAATACCGTCTCTGCCCATAATTTTTATTACAGAACCTGTATTTAGCATACAAGAATCGAACATATAGCTGAATTTGTTTGTTTGGTTCACCCAACCAATATCCCCGCCAGTTGCATTGGTCATGATATCATCAGAATGCTTAACAATCATCTCGTCGAATAATGCAGGTGTTTTTTGCAATTTTTTGTACAATGAATCGGCTACAGCAAATAATCTTTCTTCAGAGGTAATAGGGAATTTATCAGAACCTGGAACATCAGGCAAACCTCTCAATGAGATAAGAACGTGTTTCACTCTTACTGAATCGGCCAATTGTTTAACTTTTAAAACTTTGCTTACACGCAATACTTTTTTACCGTTAACGCCATACTCTTGGTAAGGGCCGAAGATTTGTCCCTCACTTAAAGATGCAAAGTTAGAATCAAGTGCAGTTGGTAAACCATCGCTTTTTTTGTGGTAAGCACCATCGTATGGAGAATTAGGGTCAGATTCGCTATTCACGAAAGTAGCGTCGTTTCCTTTAAATGCAGCAAAACGAGTTTTAATTTCGTTCATCGTTGTATATAAAGCAGCTTCATCTTTAGCAGATGCATCTTGTGGGAAAAGCAAGAATTTAATATCTCTTCCTTCTTTTTGTTTGTAATCATTTTTGTTTTTATCGTAAGCTGCTTGCAACTCTTCATCGCTCACTTTAATGGTTGAGTCGTTCACCATGCCATTACCGTATGGCAAACTCGCAATTTCAAATTCTACATTTTCGTTGGCCAAAGTGTATTGGTATTTAGCTTCCGATTTGGTAGTAACAAAAGCAGCTTTCAATAAATTTTGGTATTTCATTGCGTTTAGCTGCGTACGAATTTGTTTTTCGTATTTGGTCACTTCATTCAATACTTTAGCATCACTGCTGTTTTTAATCGCTTCTCTTAGTTGTTCAACGCTTTCCGGATTAACTTTTAGCATTTCGGCAACAGTTTGAGTGAAGCCATAGCCAGGATTTAAGAAAATATCTGCTACTTCATCATCGCTAGATGAGATTCCAATTTTATCACATTCTTCTTCTACCAATGTTAATGTAACCAATTGATTCCAAGCAGCTTCGTTGATTTGTTGTTTGGTATAGTCGTCGATAGGCATACCTTGAGACTGTCTTCTTTGTCTCATTTCGGCACTTTGCACATATTCGTTGTAGTCTTTTGTTTCAACGATGGTTCCGTTTACTTCACCTAATTCGTTTGGATCTGAACTTCCTAAACCTCCGCCAGCTTTGTTAGAAAGGGCGTCCATTAACACGAACAATAATAAACTTCCACCTATAACGACAAGCATTAAGCCCGACTTACTTCTTAATTTTTGGATAATAGCCATTGATATAATTTTTTAAGAGGCACGAATATACAATAGAATAAGGGAAAAATAAAAAGAAAGATAAACAACTTTGTTAAGCTAGTTTTAATTCTGCTTTTGATTGAAAACCCTTACCAAATCAATACGGTTGTTGCTTACTTTTTCAATGCGGAAATCGAAGGTGTGAATGATGATGTGCTCCCCGTCCTTAGGGATAGTTTCGTGATGAGCGAAGATGAGTCCGGCTAAGGTTTCATACCCATCATCTGTTGGTAAATTCAAATTGTATTTTTGGTTGAGGTAATCAATTTCAAGGCGAGCCGAGAGTAAAAATTCATTGTCGTCGATTTGCTCTTCTATCAATTCTGGTGAATCGTGTTCGTCTTCAATTTCACCAAAAATTTCTTCCATCACGTCTTCCATGGTAATCATGCCCGATGTTCCACCAAACTCATCAACCACAATGGCCACGCTCTTTTTCTTTTGAATAAAGGCATTTAACAATTGGTCGGCAGGCATGGTTTCCGGCACATAAAAAACGGGTAAGGTCATGGTTTTAATTTCCTTCGGATTCTTAAAAAGCTCCATGGTATGCACAAAACCAACGATATTGTCGATAGATCCTCGGTAAATTAAAACCTTCGATAAACCAGTGTCTGTAAAGGTTTTCACCAATGAAGATACCGATGATTGAATATCCATGCAAATAAGTTCGGTGCGTGGCACCATGCATTCGCGTGCTTTGATGCGCGAGAAATCGAGTGCGTTTTTATAAATATGCACTTCGTGGTCAACTTGAGCATTTTCGTCAATCTGACTAGTACGGTCCTCCAAATATTTCTCTAGGTCGAGGCGGTCGAAAATTGGCGGCTCATCAGATACTTCTGTTTTGAAAATGATTTTTAAAAACATTCGCGACACCCAAATGGTAAAGGCTACCACCCATTTTAGCAATTGGTAAAAAACATAAATGGGTGCAGCAAAAACTTTAAGTGCTTTTATGGGGTAAGTTCTAAAGATGTTTTTAGGAATGTATTCCCCTAAAATCAAAATGATAGCAGTAGAAATGATGGTTTGCAAAAAGAAAAGAAACAGATTGCCTAAATGATCAGATAGACTCTCTTTTAAAATACCTTCCATTAAATGATTAGATAGACTCTCTTTTAAAATACCTTCCATATAAGTAGAGTACACTACCAGCGAGATGTTGTTTCCAATAAGCATGGTAGCCAAAAAGCGAGAGGGAGTACTTACAAATTTAGAGACGATGCCCGCTAAAAAACCACCCGATTTACCTTCCAATTCAATCTCCATTTTATTGGCCGAAACGAAGGCTATTTCCATGCCCGAGAAGATGGCCGAGAAGAACAGTGAAAGAGCAATGATGATAAATATTTCCATTTATTGCTGGTTTAGTTCTTTTCTAATTTTACGCCTACGAAAATAGAAGAAAGCCGAAACAACCATGAGCAATAGCCAATTTGCGGCATTGGTAAAATCTTTTTGAATAAAAATGTACAAGAAAGTACAGGTGCTAAGGCCAAAGAGCATAAGCCAAACTACTTCAAAAATTTTGAGTTTAGCCAGCATGATTTATTTGTTAGCCTTAATGTATTTCTCAATGGCCATAGTCATCGATGGCGCATCTTGCGGAGCAGCAATATTTAATTTCAATCCAGCTTTTTCAACAGCTTTTTTAGTGCTTTCGCCATAAGCTGCAATCAAGGTTTTGTTTTGTTTGAACTTAGGAAAGTTTTTAAATAAAGATTCAATTCCGGCAGGAGAGTAAAATACCAACATGTCGTAAAACACATTTTCTAAATCGCTCAAATCACTGGCTACAGTGTTGAACAATATTGCTCTGCTGTAGTCGATACCAGCTTTGTCTAACAACTCAGGAATGATAGGCACTAAAATATCAGAAGAAGGCAACAAGAACTTTTCTGTTTTGTGTTTTTTGATGAGTTCCATCAAATCGGGAAACGTCTGTTTACCATGAAAAATCTTTCTTTTGCGATACACCACATATTTTTGAAGGTAGAAGGCCACGGCTTCACTAATACAAAAATACTTCATGGTATCGGGTACTGTAAAACGTACTTCTTCGGCAACACGAAAATAATGGTCTACCGCATTTTTGCTGGTTAAAATTACCGCTGTATAGTCGGGAATATTAATTTTTTGCTTTCTGAACTCTTTGATGTCCACGCCTTCTACATGAATAAAAGAGCGGAAATCAATTTTCAGTTTATATTTACTTGCTAACTCGCCGTAAGGAGATTTTGCGTCATCTGGCTCTGGTTGCGACACCAAAATACTTTGCACTTTCTTCATTTAATACCTTTTAAAAACTTAGTATCGTTTGAATCTCAGTTTTATACAATTTCACCAATATTGCTAAGGGTAAAATTTCTAAAGTGCAAATATACAAAATTGAATAGATTTTTGGAAACGAATTCATGCTTAAACCTAACCAAAAACCAATAAAATATCTTCTTAACAATACTGCTCCAAAGAGTATGATGCTGAAATACAGCAATAATGTGGCAATAGCGTTGTTCGAGTAGGCGATGAAAAAAACTACGGGCAGGCTATAAACTCCCAACAATTTATATATAAGCCATACATTAAACTCATGCTCCTTGGCTTCGGTTTGCGTATTGAAAATAAAGGCCAATGAGCGAATAATTGCAATTTGCAAAAAAACTAAAAAGGTGAGTAGCGCGAAGAGAAATATGTACAATGAAAAGCCTTTAAATATGTAGCCGTTCATTTTTTGATACCATAAAGGAGCGTTTAATTGGGTTTTATTTAGCCACAAATAAAGAAACAGAGACAAAACCAAAAGAGCTATGAAATTGAGTCGCGCCGACACTTTTTTGTATATCTCATTCTCTTCTCGCTGTAAGCTAATGTAGTATTGTTTAAAAAAACCCGATAGGATGGTTTTCCACATTAATTTTCGGTACGAATAAATGGTTGAAGCAAATAGTATAGTAATAAAAATAAGCACGCCAATTAACCAATCTCCATGTGCTTGTATTTTAGGAATGGCGTTCATTTCATTGATTTATTCGGTAGCAAAGATATGAAATATTAAATTTTTTTGGTCATCGTAAAAATTAAATTGCTTAAAAGTGTATCTTCAAGTAATAAATTAAAAGTCATGAGCAAGAATCAATTTAAAGGGGTAGATTATTACAACATTGATGAGTTGTTAAGCGATGAGCAAAAGATGGTGCGTGATGCTGCGCGTGCATGGGTGAGTAAAGAGGTTTCTCCTATTATAGAAGATCATTGTCAGAAAGCAATTTTTCCCAAACATTTGTTGAAAGGATTGGGTGAGATTGGGGCTTTCGGACCCTACATACCACAAGAATATGGTGGGGCAGGATTGGATCATATTTCTTACGGATTAATCATGCAAGAATTAGAGCGTGGTGATTCAGGAATTCGTTCTACTGCATCTGTGCAATCATCATTAGTGATGTATCCCATTTATGCTTATGGTTCTGAAGAACAAAGAAAAAAGTATTTGCCAAAGTTAGCTAGTGGAGAAATGATGGGTTGTTTCGGATTGACCGAGCCCGATCATGGTTCTAACCCTAGCGGAATGGTAACCAACATTAAAGACAAAGGCGATCATTATTTGTTGAATGGTGCCAAGATGTGGATATCGAATGCGCCTTTTGCCGACATCGCTGTGGTATGGGCAAAGAATGAAGAAGGTCGTATCAAAGGAATTATTGTAGAACGTGGTATGCCTGGCTTTACTACGCCTGAAACACATGGCAAATGGTCTTTGCGCGCATCGGCTACAGGCGAGTTGGTTTTTGATAATGTAAAAGTGCCAAAAGAAAATTTGTTGCCCAATAAAGACGGATTGGGCGCACCACTAGGTTGCTTAGATTCTGCGCGTTATGGCATTGCTTGGGGCGCAATTGGGGCGGCAATGGATTGTTACGATTCGGCATTAAGATATTCCTTGGAAAGAAAACAATTCGATAAACCATTGGCTTCTTTTCAGTTGCAACAGAAGAAATTGGCTGAAATGATCACCGAAATCACTAAAGCGCAATTGTTGGTGTGGCGCTTGGGGACTTTGAAAAATCAGGGCAAGGCCACTACGGCTCAAATATCAATGGCCAAAAGAAACAATGTGAATATGGCTTTGGAGATTGCACGTGAGGCCCGTCAGGTTCACGGTGCTATGGGTATCACCGGTGAATATCCTATTATGCGTCACATGATGAATTTAGAATCGGTGGTGACCTATGAAGGAACACACGATATTCATTTGTTGATTACTGGGCACGATGTAACGGGGATTTCGGCTTTTAAATAAATTATCTCTTAAACAGCAATTCTTTAGAAATCACGGTATCACCATGTGTTTCCTCGTAAGTCATTTTTAAATAGAATGCACTTACACTATCAATATCGTATTTTTCAACATTGAGTAAAGCTCCACCATCATTTTTGGCTTGTAATTCAACTATTTTAGCATTCTCGTTCCAACTTACTTTACCATCTAATATAGCAGCGCCGCCCCATAAACTACCATTGCCATTGTTGTATAAATCCATGTATTTGTATTTGTCGTAACGAGTATCAGAAACAGTATAATTTGATTTATTGGTGGTGATTTTTTCACCGTTGAAAATCCAGGTATTGACTAAAACAGAAGAATCTGTAGGAGAGGGGGCAGTGCATGAATTTAAAAACAAAGTAGTCCAGAACAATAGTATCACAAAGCATTTCATACCTAAAGCTATAAATATATTTTAACTTCTATAAATTTTTATTTTCAATTGTTTTGCGCACTTTTAACCTATGCTTGAGATTGGAATTATAGAGGCCATCACCTTGTTTTTATTAAGTGGAGTAAAGTTGTTGTTTACTCCAATAGGAATGATCGCTGCTGGTAAATCATTTTGGACTACCATCATCATCACTTCGTCTGGAGGAGTTTTCGGCGCGCTGATTTTCTTCTTTTTTGGAAAAAAAATTCTATCTCTTTTCAAAAGCAAGAAAGCAAAAAAAGTGTTTACTAAACAGAATAGAAGAACGGTGAATATTAAAAATCGATTCGGACTGGTAGGTATGGCTTCTTTGATGGGTATAATTTCTGTTCCTGCCGCAGTTATTATTGTGGCCAAATACTATGGTAAACATAAGGCAGTAATTCCTGTTTTGATTTTGGTTGCTATAGCTTGGAGTTTCGCGGTGACGAGTGTTTCATATTTGATATACAACTTGTTTTAATCAATCTCAATGTTGTATCTATCCAACAATCCCAACACTCCTTCTCTCGAAAATT
>JBMTCG010000066.1:0-14362 GCA_049430665.1 Flavobacteriales bacterium
GAAGAAATAAATAACTGCCGTCCTTATTTGTTTTAGCTCAGTTATAAAGATGATACACCAAATTCACTCCACCAATCACAGCAATTAAAATCAAAACATATTTTTTAAATTTTTCTTGAGGTATTTTATCAAGTATTTTTTTTCCAACGAACGTTCCTGCAAAAGACGCTGCGATTAAAAATGGCAGGTGCATCCACATTTCATTGGGTAGGTATCCTTCGCTATAATAAACAACACTTCTTGAAAGATCAACCATCATATCTATACCTGCAGAGGTGGCCACCAAAATGTTTTTCTCCAAGTTCATGGAGATGAGAAGGAGTCCGCGTATCGCTCCACCAGTCCCCATGATTCCTGCAGTAAATCCCGATATTCCTCCTAAAGCAATTGAGTTTAAATTATTGGGTTCGAAAGAGAATTTTTCAAAGAGAATAAATGCAATACTTATTAAGATTAAGAATATACCCAACACCAAATCGAAATGTTGAAAAGAGATATACCTAGTTAAGTAGGCCCCAATAATCACGAAGATGGTGCTTGGTATGCCTATTTTTAAAATGAGTTTGTAATCGATGTGTTTAAAAAACATGATGAGTTTAGCTAGGTTGCTGAACACATGCATGAAAGCAGTGATGCCTAAAACTAATTTGAAATCGAAAAACAATGAAGCGATGGCTACAAAGTAAACAGATGAGCCAAAGCCGCCAATGGTGCCTATTATTTCACACAAAAAGGTGAGTATGTAAAAAAGAATAAAGCTCATTGTAATGAAAGTAAAGGTACTTTAATAAATGATGTTGAAAAATTAATAACACAGTCTAGTAGAGGAAATTTTATAGAACAAAAATCCCCTTCATCTTTTTAATGAAGGGGATATTCATCATTGTATTATTTATTATTTTTTTGCTGCGCTTAAAGCCACTTCTAATTCAATTAAATCGCTAATGATTTTATCTGCACTAATTCCTGCGATTGATTTTGCGTTGTAAACAATTCCCCATTTGCTTCTATCAATAGAAAATTTTGCGTTAGCAACTGTCATAGCGCCAAAATGCTGAGCTTTGTATGGAAAGGTAACAGAGTTTGTTTTTCCCTTTAATGTTAAATTACCTGTTATGGTGCTGTCGTTAGCCGACGTAATTACAAAATCTACTGTAGGGAAAGTTTCTGTTTCAAAGAAATCTTTACTTGAAAGATGTGTAACTAAATCTTTATTTTTCTTAGCGTCTTTGATATCTAGATCGGCAATGGTTTTCATGTCTATGGTAAATGCTCCTGCAACAATTTTATTATCGCTTAAACCCAACCACCCCTTAGATATTTTAATTAGTCCGTTGTGAGTTGATGCAGGTTTAGAGCATTTCCACAATATAGAGCTTACATCTGTTTGTGCAAATAAAGTGTCGACTCTAATCGCCTCTGCAGCAACAGTATCTTTCTTTACTTCTTGTGCAGGTGTAGTTACTGCCTCTGGCGCTTGCTCGCCTCCGCAAGAAGCTAATGCTACTGCAGATGCTACTGTTAATAAACGTAATGTAGTTTTCATTTTGATGATTTTAGAATTCAAATATATTATAAATTAATTATTTAAGGCAGAGGCATTGTAGCCTACGTAGTTGTGCGGACTAATTCCTTTTAACTCTGTTTTCAAAGCATCAGATATTTTTAGTGTATCAATGAATTCTGATAAGGATGTTTGGGTGATTTTTGCATTGGTTCTGGTTAGTCCTTTCAAAGCTTCATAAGGTTTAGGATATCCTTCTCTTCTCAAAATGGTTTGAATAGCCTCGGCACAAACAGCCCAATTTTCTTCTAAATCGTTGTGTATTTTTTGCTCGTTGATGATGAGTTTGTTCAACCCTTTTAAGGTAGATGCCAATCCGATTAAAGTGTGTGCAAAAGGAACGCCTATATTTCTCAAAACAGTGCTGTCGGTAAGGTCTCTTTGCAAGCGCGAGATGGGTAATTTACCTGCCATGAATTCGTAATTACTGTTGGCAATACCCAAGTTTCCTTCTGAGTTTTCGAAATCGATAGGATTCACTTTGTGAGGCATGGCCGACGAGCCAACTTCGCCTTCTTTTAGTTGTTGTTTGAAGTAATCAACAGAAATGTAAGCCCACATATCGCGATCTAAATCTATCAAGATATTGTTGATTCTTTTCATCGCATCGAAAAGGGAAGCGATATTGTCGTAATGTTCAATTTGTGTGGTGGTTTGCGAACGATTCAATTTCAATTGTTTGTTCACAAAAGTATTGGCGAAATCAATCCAGTTGATTTCTGGAAAAGCAATTTTATGTGCATTGAAATTTCCTGTGGCCCCGCCAAATTTAGCGCTAAATGGTACTTGTTGTAGTTGTTTGAATTGCGCTTCTATTCTTTCTGCAAAAACGTAGATTTCTTTTCCCATTAGGGTTGGAGATGCTGGCTGTCCGTGAGTTCTAGCCAACAAGGTAATGTCTTTCCATTCTTTAGCTTGCACTTTTAGTTTGGTAATTACTTCCTCTAAAAGCGGATAGTACACTTGCTCTAAAGCTTCTTTCAATGAAAGGGGGATAGAAGTGTTGTTGATGTCTTGAGAGGTTAAGCCAAAATGGATAAACTCTTTGTAGGCCTCTAATTTCAAAACATCGAATTTTTCTTTAATGAAGTATTCCACCGCTTTAACATCGTGGTTGGTTACTTTTTCAATGTCTTTTATTTTTTGAGCATCTGCTTCGCTGAATTCAGTGTGGATTTTTCTTAGTTCTGGAAAAACCGAACTCGAAACAGCTTTCAATTGAGGCAAAGGAATTTCGCACAATGCGATAAAATATTCAACTTCTACCAAAACGCGGTAGCGAATTAAGGCGAATTCTGAGAAATAGTTGGCTAAATCTCTTGTTACTCTTCTGTAACGTCCGTCAACAGGAGAAATGGCAGTTAATTGAGATAATTCCATGAGCTAAAAAATTAGGGCGTAAATGTAGGTAAAATTGTTTGAACATAAAGTAGTATGCTTCGTATAGTGTTGTAATCCATTTTTAAAGTTTGTAGACTTGTAAGTAACTATGAAGGTAAAATTTACCATTCTATATATTTTTCTTCTTGCAATTCATCCTTTATTGATGAGGGCTCAAGGCAATATGCCTCTTTTTCAAAGAGATTTTACCGACGGCGGAACCAAAATGGATAGATGCGCTTCTGCCATGCAAACACCCCAAACCTTTGAATGCATTTTTGGTGGCACCGCTACTTCCTCGGGAACAGGAGAAGTTACTGCCATTGGTAATGGGATGAGTGACTTTTGGGTTATAAAACGTGATAAAAACTATGCTGTTTTGTGGAATAAGACCTACGGTGGTTCGAAGAAAGATACTATGAGCTTAATGGTGGATAATGGTGATGGTTCTTATTTGTTGGCTGGTTCATCAAATTCAAATAAAACAGGTAACAAATCGCAAAACAGCAAAGGAGATTATGATTATTGGATAGTGCGCATAGATAAAAATGGAAATAAATTGTGGGATGCTACTTTTGGGGGTGATAGTACTGATATGCTTTTAGGTGCCGAACGAACAAGTGATGGAGGTTATATCTTGGTTGGATATTCTCTTTCTAAAAAGTCGGGAGACAAAAGTGCTGCTAGCAAAGGCAATAAAGATTACTGGGTGGTTAAAACCACGGCCGCAGGTGCTAAGATGTGGGATGTTACTTTAGGTGGCGATAGCATTGATGTAGCTACCTGCGTTCTTTTGCAAAACGGAGGGTATTTAATTGGAGGGTATTCTATTTCTGATATCTCTGGCGATAAAACGCAAAATGGATATGGCGGATTTGACTATTGGGTGGTTCAGTTGAGTACTGCTGGAAAAGTGCTTTGGGATAAAACCTATGGAGGGAATCAAGATGATTTTTTAGATGATGCTGTTAGAAATATTCGTGTTGCCTCTCATGTTGTTTTGGCGGGCTCATCAAGCTCTGCTGCTTCTGGATCGAAAACAAGTACCAATTATGGAGGAAAAGATTATTGGTTATTGAAAATTGATTCGGTGGGTAATGTAGGGTGGGAGCAAAATGTTGGCGGAAACGGTGATGATGTATTAACCGATGCGATACCAACACTAGAAGGTTCTTATGCTGTTGCTGGATATAGCGCTTCGGGTAGCGGAGGAAATAAAACATCGGGCACCAATGGTGGGGTAGATTACTGGATTTTAAAATTAACTGGTGCTGGAACAATTTATTGGGATAAAAATTATGGTAGTACTTTAAACGATAGCTGTTCTTCTATTTTTCAAACATGTGATAGGGGTTATTTAATTGGCGGATGGTCGAACTCTCCAATTGCCTTTGAAAAGCATTTGAGTAGTAGAGGGGTTTACGATTATTGGGTGGTTAAACTTGGTGTTCCTACCGATCCTAATTTCGATAATCAAACTATTTGTTTAAGTGAACCCATGCTCTTTCATGATTTAACCAATGTTTGGCCCGATGAATGGACATGGGAATTTGGAGATCCGTATACTACTCCTGAGACCAACAAGAGTAGTGATCAGCATCCAATTCATACCTACTCTCAGCCAGGAGTTTATGATGTTACCTTAACAGTGCGAGAGGGGTGTCAAAATGATACTTCTATAACAAGGAAGGTAACAGTGTGGGAGCATAAAGTTTTGAATAAAGTTGATTTAGGTTTAGATACTTCTGTTTGTGTGAACAAGCAAATCACTATTCAAAATATGGAAGAACTTCCTGCAGGTTCAACTTTTTTATGGAGTACTGGTGATACAACTCCAAGCATTGTGGTTGATACAATTGGTTTTTATTCTCTAACGGTAACGAATGAACATTGCTCGGCAAAGGATGAGATAGAAGTTGATTTTTGTCCGGAAATTTGGCTTCCCAATGCTTTTACACCCAACGGCGATGGTAAAAATGATCTGTGGTATGTGTACGGAGTGGGCTTGCGAGATGTAGAATTTATGATTTTCGATAGATGGGGAATGTTGCTATTTACAGGTAATAGTCAGGATGTAGGTTGGGATGGATACTATAAAGGTGATTTGTGCCAAATTGATGTTTATGTGTATAAAGTTCGCTATAAAGGTATTACAGCTCGTGAAAAAGTAAAGTATGGGCGCATTAGTTTGATTAGGTAGTTATATATTTCCCTTTCTATTCTGCTTAAAAGTCGCGAATTTTTATATTTTTGTTTTCCCCACTTAAATTTATTGTCATGCAAAAAGGGTATTTAGTTAAAAGTCTATTGGTAGTGTCATTAGCGGCATTAAGTTCTTGTTCTACATATTGGAAAGGCGGTTACTCAACATTAGTGAAAGTAAGCTTGCGTGAGGCCCAAGCCGATGAAAATGCTTTGGATTTTTCAGCAGCTTTGTTGAAATATCAAGGTGTTCGTAATCAGCATAAGGATGATGCTTATGTGAACTATAAAATGGGCGAATGTTATTTCAACCTCAATCAATTGCAAGAAGCACAATCATTTTTAGAGTTGGCCGAAGCAAAGAATGCGGGTTCTACCAATCCACATTTCTACTACGTATATGGCATGGCTTTACAAAAGTTGGGGAATTACAAAAAAGCTTTTGAATGCTTTGAAAAATATAGTAAAGTAGCTAAAAAGAAAGAGTTGAAAGAGAGCGATGTTGCTTTATATTTGGCGCAAGTGCAATATGCTATAAAAGCAAAAGAAAATCCGGTAGGTGCTGTAGTGAAGAATATTGGAGATTCTGTGAATACTCAGTATTCTGATGCTCATCCAGCACTTACAGCCGATGGTAAAATGTTGATTTATACCTCTGCTCGTCCAGAAGGAAAAGGTGGTTTGCAAGTGAAGGATGGTAAATACTTTGAAGATATTTATTTCTCAACATATAATGCGCAAACAGAAAGTTGGAGCAAAGCTGCGATGTTAGAAGGTGCTATCAACACTAAAGAACACGACGCGAATGTGAGTATTAGTCCCGACGGAAAATCAATCTACATCTACAAAAACAATCAAGTTGGTAAAGAAAAAACCGCTGGTGGAGATATTTATGTTTCTACCGTGGGTTCTACGGGTAGATGGGGTAAGCCAAAAGAGTTGGTAGAGATCAATTCAAGTTATTTCGAATCTTCTGCTTGTGTTTCTGCCGATGGAAATAGAATCTTTTTTACCAGCGATAGTTATGATGTGCTGCACAAGAATTTCGGATTAAGTGATATTTATTTCGTGGAAAAAGATACTTCTGGTAAATGGTCGTCGCCTAAAAATATCGGTAATGTGGTGAATACAGAAGGTGACGAAATGGGCGTGTTTTTACACCCTGATGGTAAAACCTTGTTTTTTGCGTCGAACGGACACGCAGAAAGTTTTGGTGGGTTTGATATTTACAAAACGGTATATGATAAAGGAGCGTGGACTAAACCCGTTAACCTAGGCTATCCAATCAACACGCATAAAGAAGAGATTTTCTTTGTGTTGAGTACCGACGGACAAACTGGTTTTTACACTACGCAACTTGCCGATAGTAGAAAAGATGGAGATATCTATCAAATCGACTTAAAACATTACAATATTCTAACTGGCGAAACGCAAAAATTGGCTATTCTTAAAGGTACTGTGGAAGATAAAGCCACTGGTAAATTGTTGAATGCTGAAATTAAGGTGACTGATGTTCTAAGCGCTGAGCAAACAGTATTAAATACCAAGCAACAAGGCGATTTCTTCAACACTATGGTGGCTGGTAAAAAATATAAGGTAGAAGTAAATAAAGCAGGTTTCCAAACCTTTTCTCAAGAAGTGACTTTACCCGTTGGCGATAGCAAAAATATTAAAGAATTGAGTTTGTTGATTTCTTTAGAAAGAGCAGTTCCTCTTGAAGTAGTGAGCAGAGATTTGTTTCGCACGCAACACTTAAATTTCATGGAAGGGGATTCTGTTAAATTTACAGCATTCTCTGAATCTATTTTCGAAATGTATGTTGCGCAGTTGAAGAAAGCATCATCATTAAAAATTAAGTTGAGTGCCCATTCTTCTGGTGCTTCAGATGATGATAATGTGAGCAAGGTAGAAGCTCAAAAATTAGCCGATTTTGTAAAAGCTAGTTTGTTGGCAAACGGCATCGCTTCAAGCATCATTGATGTAGAAATTGTTGGCAATGATGAGCCTTTGGCTGAAGCCAACACCGCTCAAGGTAAAGCTTTGAACAAGCGTGTAGATGTTGATTTGATAGAAAACTAGTTCATGACTTTCGAGCAAATTCTTCAATCCCTAAAGAAAAAGGATTATAGTCCGGTTTACTTTCTTTCGGGTGAAGAACCTTACTACATCGATGTAATCGCAAATTATATTGAAGAGAATGTGTTGGATGAAGGCGATAAAGGCTTCAATCAATCGGTGTTGTATGGCAAAGATGTGGATTTGCAAAGTGTTATCAATCTAGCGAAGCAATTTCCCATGATGGGCGATAAACAAGTGATTATTGTTCGTGAAGCTCAAGATATTGTAGATTTAAAAGAATCGAAAAAGGAGGAAAATAAGTCACCAAAAGAAAAGAAAGCAAATAAACCAATTGATCTCTTTGAGGAGTATGTTAAAAACCCTCAAACCTCCACCATTTTGGTTTTCTGTTACAAAGGAAAGTCATTAGACAAAAGAAAAACCTTAGCTAAAACCATTGATAAATCAGGGGTTTTGTTTGAGTCGAAAAAACTATACGAAAATCAATTGCCCGAATGGATTACCAAGTATGTTTCTTCAAAAGGATTTACGGTGAGTCCGAAAGCGGCAATTTTATTAAGTGAATTTTTAGGCAACGATTTATCTAAAATCACTAACGAGGTAGATAAGTTGTGCATTTTGATTCCTGCTGGCTCTTTAATTTCTCCCGAAATCATTGAAAAGAATGTAGGTATCAGCAAAGACTACAACATTTTTGAGTTGAACAATGCCCTTGGTGCAAAGGATTTCGATAAGGTGATGCGCATTGTTCAGTATTTCGCTGCCAACCCAAAAGGAAATCCTTTTGTAGTGACTATTTCCACTTTACACGGCTTTTTCTTGAAGGTAATGACCTATCATTTTGCACCCGATAAGAATCCCGATTCATTAGCAGCACTCATGAAAGTGAATAAATTTTTCATGAAAGATTATCAATTGGCAGCGAAGAATTATCCACCTAAAAAAATATCGACGATTTTTGAATTGCTGAACGAATATGATTTAAAATCGAAGGGGGTAAACAATCCAAGCGTGGAAGATGGAGAGTTGCTGAAAGAGTTGGTGTATAAGATTTTGAGGTAATTTTCATAAATAGTCACAATTTAATTCCCTTTCTTCTTTAATAACTACCGAATATTCGTAGCTTTGCACTCGGCTTTAAAAAATAGCTTTATCAATGCCGAACACTAAGTATATATTTGTAACAGGAGGTGTTACCTCATCGCTGGGAAAAGGAATTATCGCAGCTTCTCTCGCTAAACTTCTTCAAGCAAGAGGTTATTCAGCAACCATTCAAAAATTAGATCCTTACATCAACGTAGATCCAGGAACATTAAATCCTTATGAGCACGGAGAGTGTTTTGTAACGGATGATGGTGCTGAGACCGACTTGGATTTGGGACATTACGAAAGATTCTTGAATGTGCCTACATCACAAGCAAACAACATTACTACAGGTAGAGTTTATCAATCTGTAATCAATAAAGAAAGACAAGGTGCTTACTTGGGGAAAACCGTTCAGGTGATTCCTCATATCACCGATGAGATTAAATTGAGAGTTCTCGATTTAGCAAAGCAAAACAAATGGGATTTTGTGATTACCGAGATTGGTGGAACAGTAGGTGATATTGAATCGTTGCCTTACATTGAGGCAGTTCGTCAGCTAAAATGGGATTTAGGGAAAAGAGCGATGGTAGTGCATCTTACTTTAATTCCGTATTTGGCGGCTTCAGGCGAGTTGAAAACAAAACCAACCCAACATTCAGTTAAGAAATTATTAGAATATGGCTTACAACCTGATGTTTTGGTTTGTAGAGCAGAACATAAAGTACCACAAGATTTGCGCAGAAAAATAGCGCAATTTTGTAACGTAGATCCTAAGGCGGTTGTGGCTTCTTTAGATGCAGAATCTATCTACGATGTGCCTTTGTTGATGATGGAAGAGAAGTTGGATGCGGTGGTGCTAGAGAAGTTTGGTATGAAGGTGGGACCGAACCCCGAATTGAAAGATTGGAAATTGTTTTTGAAACATTTGAAAGCTCCGAAGAAAATAGTGAAAATCGGGTTGGTAGGTAAATACGTGGAGTTGAAAGATTCTTACAAATCAATTGCTGAAGCTTTTATTCATGCTGGTGCTGCAAACGATTGTAAAGTAGAGTTAGAGTGGATTCACTCTGAACAAGTAGACGAGAAATCAAAAGATAAATTATTAGGTCATCTTGCTGGAATTTTGGTAGCACCAGGGTTTGGAGAAAGAGGTTTGAAAGGAAAATTAATTGCGGTGCGTTACGCTCGTGAAAACAAAATTCCTTTCTTGGGAGTTTGTTTAGGAATGCAATGCGCAGTGGTTGAATTTGCTCAAAATGTATTGGGATTAAGCGCGGCTTCGTCGGAGCAAAATCCTAAAACAAAACATCCTGTTATTCATTTGATGGCCGAACAAAAGAAAATCACCAAAAAAGGTGGTACCATGCGTTTGGGCGCTTATGCTTGTAAAATCAAAAAAGGAACTAAAGCCTTTGATGTATACAAAAAAGCTGAGATTCAAGAAAGACATCGTCATCGTTACGAATTCAACAATGCTTATTTAGAGCAGTTCGAGAAAAAGGGAATGATGGCATCGGGAATCAATCCTGAAAATGGATTGGTGGAAATTGTAGAGTTGAAAGACCATCCTTGGTTTGTTGGTGTACAATTTCACCCAGAATATAAAAGTACAGTTGTTAATCCTCACCCGCTTTTTCAAGGTTTTGTAAAAGCAGCTATTGAAGCTACTAAAAAGGGTAAATAATATTTAATATGGATAAGAATACGATAATTGGTTTTTTGTTGATTGGAGCCCTTTTAATTGGGTTTTCAATGTATAATTCTAGCGACGAAGTTGCAAAACCTGCTCCAGCTAAAACAGAAGTGCCTGCAGCGAAGAAAGAAGTAGCAAAAGTTGAAACTCCTAAGTCTATAATTTCTTCAGATTCTGTTATTGTTGCCGATTCATCATTGAAGGCAAAAATTGAACAAGAAGTTCAAAAGAAGGAATTCGGTTTATTTTATTTGGCAGCCAAAGGAACTCAAGAAGAGTTGATGGTAGAGAACGATAAATTGAAAATTTGGTTTTCTAATAAAGGTGGTTATATCTCAAGAGTAGAGTTAAAAGGCTACCATACTTTTGCAGATAGATTAACGAAGAAAAACGACTTGAATTTATTCATTAAAGATTCATCTTATTATCAGTTGAACTTTAATCATATCAATAAGAAATTCAATACGAGAGATTTCTATTTTGTTTCTTCTAAGAGTTTAGGTGCAGAGAACAGTACTGTATTGTCTTACAAGTTGATTGCTGAAAACAATCCAACTAAATTTATTGAGTTTCAATATGTCATTCCAGCTGCGAGTTATAAACTTGATTTCCATATCAATATTTCTGGCTTAGAGCTCGAAATTTCGGGTACAGATAAAGGCCTTACTTTCGAATGGCAACAGTTTACTCCTAAACAAGAGAAAATCATTTCTGAAGAAAGAAAAGTAGCTTCTGTTTTTTATTACGATAACGATGAAGAAGAAGATGATTATATAAGTGAAGGTGCTCGTGACGAAATTGAAGATTTACCAGCAAACACCAAATGGGTTTCTTTAAAACAACAATTCTTTTCTTCTGCTTTCATTGCTAGAAAAGAAAGCATAAAAGGAGGTAAAGTTTCATCATATTTTGGAGAAGACGATACTACTTATGTAAAACGCTTGAAAGCTGAATTGCCTGTGCCATTGGCTGCGGCTGGTTTGACTAGCAATACGTATGAGTTGTTTTTCGGACCAAACGAATATGATTTGTTAGAAACATATGACGTTAATTTAGAAGACGAAGTAAACTTAGGTTGGGGAATTTTTGGCTGGGTGAATGATTACATCATGAAACCGCTATTCACTTTGTTTTATGGTTGGGGCTTGGCTGCAGGTATTTGTATCATCTTGCTCACTTTCGCCATTAAAATGATGTTGTTTCCTATAACCTACAAGAATTTCTTGTCGTCGGCTAAAATGCGCGTGATCAAGCCTGAGTTGGATAAACTAAACGAACAAAACAAAAATGCCGATCCATTGAAGAAACAGCAAGCTACAATGGAGTTGTACAAGAAGACAGGTGTGAATCCAATGGCTGGTTGTATTCCTGCCTTGTTGCAAATGCCTATTTTATATGCCTTGTATCGTTTGTTTCCTTCATTGATGGAATTGCGTCAGCAACCATTCTTGTGGGCAGAAGATTTATCGGCTTATGATTCTATTTATGAATTCGGATTTGAAGTGCCTATTTATGGAGATCACGTTTCATTATTTACCATATTAATGGCCATCTCTTTATTCTTCTACACTAAGTACACGCAACAAATGACGCCTAGCGCTGCTTCAACAGGCGGAGGTGAAATGCAGCAAGCTATTCAAAAACAAATGAAAATCATGATGAACATCATGCCTTTCTTAATGTTGTTCTTCTTTAATAACGTTGCTGCAGGTTTAACTTTCTACTATTTCTTAGCAAATGTTATTACCATTATGCAAGCGATTGTGATTAAGAAATACTTTATCAATGAAGAAGCTATTCTCGCAAAAATTGAAGAACACAAACAAAAGCCGATAACTAAATCGCGCTTCCAACGAAAATTAGAAGAGTTGCAACAACAGCAACAGAAAAAAAGATAATTCTTATCTTGCAGAGGAATCCAACAATGGGTTCCTCTGTTTGTTTATGGAACAAGGTAAAATTCACACTTTTATTGAAGAAGGTATAGGATGGATAAAATTTTATCATCCCAAAAGCAATTCGCTTCCTTCTGTATTGTTAAATGAAATAGCGAGAGCAATTCATTTGTATGATAAAGATGCATCTGTTAAAGTTATTGTAATAGCTAGTGAGGGCGATAAGGCGTTTTGTGCTGGCGCATCATTCGATGAGCTGCTCGATATTAAAAATGAAATCGAAGGAAAGAACTTCTTTAGTGGTTTCGCAAAGGTAATTTTGGCCATGAAAGAATCATCGAAGTTTGTTGTTGTGCGTATTCATGGTAAGGCTATTGGGGGCGGAGTAGGCATAGCAGCGGCAGCCGATTATTCATTCGCGCTTGATACAGCATCTGTAAAGTTATCTGAATTAAGTATTGGTATCGGTCCTTTTGTAATCGGTCCGGTAGTAGAAAGAAAAATCGGATTGGCCGCATTTTCTGAATTGTCTATTAATGCTGCAGAATGGAAAAGCGCGCAGTGGGCGCATCAAAAAGGTTTATATTCCTCTTTATTTGATTCAGAAGAATTAATGGACGGAGCGCTCAAGAAGTTACTACAAACGCTATCGTCTTCTTCTATTGATGCAATGTGTAAGATGAAACAAATGTTTTGGGAAGGAACTGCTTATTGGAATACCTTACTATATGATAGAGCTGCTGTAAGTGGTGCTTTGGTATTGTCCCCAAAAACAAAAGAGATATTGTCTCAATTTAAAAAAGCATAACAATGAATGTTTTAGTTACAGGAGCAAGTAGTGGTATAGGCTACGAAATAGTAAAAGAACTGGTAAGCACCAAGGTGAATACTATATATGCTATTAGTAGAAATAGAAATCAACTAGATTCCTTAAAAGAAGAATGTAAATCTCTAGGTAAAACAGAAGTGATTGTTCTTCCTATCGATTTATGTGAGATTAATACAATGGATTTAAATAGTGTAATTAATAATGAAACAATAGATATTATTATTAATAACGCAGGTTATTTAGTCAACAAACCATTCGAGAATATATCCTTACAGCAATTAGAACAAGTATATCAAACCAATGTTTTTGGTCCTTTCTTATTAATACAACAATTGCTTTCTAACCTTAAGAAATCGAAAATCGCACATATAGTTAACATAGGTAGTATGGGTGGAGTACAGGGTGCGTCTAAGTTTCCGGGACTTTCAGCATATAGTTCTAGCAAGGCAGCTATCGCTTCTTTAACAGAATGCTTAGCAGAAGAACTTAAGAAAGACAATATAAAAGTGAACTGTTTAGCGCTCGGTGCAGTGAATACAGAGATGCTTTCCTCAGCATTTCCAGGCTATACAGCGCAAATACAACCAAAAGATATGGCGAAATACATTGTTCGCTTTGCTATGAAAGATTACCAATTTATTAACGGAAAAATAATACCTGTATCTTTTTCTACTCCCTAAGTGAAATTTTTTGTTCTCAAAATCAGTTAATTACGATTTTTATTGATTTTTTTTTGTCAGAATGTTTGGAGGTTCCAATTAAGTATGTACATTTGCCCTCCCGATTTGAAAACGGGGAAGTTCTTTAAAGAGGTGATGTGAAAAGAGAAAAGTGAAGAAGAAAAAATATTTTGAAAATAATTTGAAAAATATTTGGAAGTTGAAAAAAAGCTCTTATCTTTGTCGCCCCGTTAAAGGGAAAACGTTCTGAATACTTTTGAATTCTTAAATACGAAAGCTGAAAAGCCAGAGTGATTATATAGAAAAAGTTCTTTGAAAAATTGAAGGAAAATAATGTAGAACATATACCCGAGTCAATCTTTGAATTCGACCGTAAGTGATAAATCGACTAGAACAAATTTAAGATTTATAATTACAATGAAGAGTTTGATCCTGGCTCAGGATGAACGCTAGCGGGAGGCCTAACACATGCAAGTCGAGGGGCAACAGGTTATAGCAATATAATGCTGGCGACCGGCGCACGGGTGCGTAACACGTATGTAACTTGCCTTTAACTAGGGAATAGCTCAAAGAAATTTGAATTAATGCCCTATAGTATTATAGAATCTCCTGATTTTATAATTAAAGCTCCGGCGGTTAAAGATAGGCATGCGGCTGATTAGCTAGTTGGTGAGGTAACGGCTCACCAAGGCAACGATCAGTAGGGGGCCTAAGAGGGTGAACCCCCACACTGGTACTGAGACACGGACCAGACTCCTACGGGAGGCAGCAGTGAGGAATATTGGTCAATGGGCGCAAGCCTGAACCAGCCATCCCGCGTGAAGGATGAAGGCTCTAGTAGTTGTAAACTTCTTTTATATGGGAAGAAACCTGAGTACGTGTACCCAGTTGACGGTACCATATGAATAAGCATCGGCTAACTCCGTGCCAGCAGCCGCGGTAATACGGAGGATG
>JBMTCG010000067.1:0-14229 GCA_049430665.1 Flavobacteriales bacterium
TAGATACTTCGGTGAAAAACTCTTCGATCGTGTCACTCTTGCTGTTGCTAAATCTTATTGGTAATTTGCGGGGGAATCAGAAAAAACAACTTGTGTTTTTAAAAATCCTACACTTTTCGGGTAGCATGCCAGAGAATATTTACCTTAAATTTGCCACAAATCAAAAACCTAATAAAATGAAAAAAACATTACTTCTATTTTTAATCTCTTCTCTAAGTGTTGCTGTGACAGCGCAAGTAACTAGCGGATTAACACACAAATACTATTTCAACTCTGGGAATGCCAACGATGAAGTGGGCAGTGCCAATGGAACGGTAAGTGGAGCATCACTCACAACAGATAGATTCAATAATGCCAATTCAGCTTATTCTTTTAATGGCACAACAATTACATCTTACTCGATACGGCTAGTCAGTTATTGACTTCTACAGGAAGCATCTCTGTTTGGTGCAAAAGATCGGCCGTTTCAAACACAGGATCTGGCTTTTTGTACAACCCTGTATTTTTAGCTAAGAACACTCGCGATCTTTATTCTACCTTTATTGAAGGAGCGGCACTATACGTACAGACCAACAATAACAAAATCTTCACAATTACCACCAGCAGCACCCCTACAGAAAAATATACTAGTACTGCCACAACAGTAAGCAATGGCAATTGGTACCACTTAGTAATGACATGGGATTATTCATCTCTTAAACTTTATGTTAACGGAGTTCAAGAAGGAGGAACTATTGCTAAGAATTTCACCAGTACTTTTTCAAACACTAAAAAAGCAATATTAGGTGCCACGCAAGACCAAACAAACAATCGTTTTTTTAATGATGTTATCGATGATTTAGCTATTTACAACAGAGTGCTAACGTCTCAAGAAATTACCGACTTATACAACGAAGCTGATTATGCTACTTCTACTAACGAAATAACCTCAAATAGTTCAATTTCGTTATTTCCAAATCCTACCAGCGAACAACTTACCATCAACCTTGGTTCTTTAGAAAACTCAATGCTTAAAGTCTATTCAATCAATGGCGCACTTATGAGCATTCAAAACGCTGTTTCAGGTTCAACAAGTGTTGATGTTTCTTCAAATGCAAGTGGAGTATACTTCACAGAGGTGAGCAACAACTCACAAACATTCAGAAATAAGTTTGTAGTAGAGTAATTTATCAGAACATAAACAAAAGAAAGCGCGGTGAAAAATTCATTGCGCTTTCATTTTTTTATGCTAATTCTTCATTTGAGGTTTACCTAGGGTCACTTTCTCCCCTAAAAACTTAGGCTCTGTTCCAACCATAAAATCTACTAAAACCTTCACTCGCGCAAAAGCTTCTCGCAACATAATCCATTTACCATAAGCGGCACTTACATCTGCCGCGTTGAATCCGCGCACAAACATATCGCTTTGCTCACCTATATAAATGGCTCTTTCGTTATGAAATTGCTGAGAAATAACCAACACTGAATCTTGAGAAAAAATCTCTTTGCAACGCACCATACTATCAAAGGTGCGAAAACCAGCATAATCAAGATAAATTTTAGTAGAGTCGATACCAGCCGCTACCAAATCATTTTTCATGTCGGTAGGTTCATCGTAAGTCTTCTTACTATTATCGCCACTTATGATAATGTAATCTAATTTACCTGCTTTAAATAATTTCGCAGCAGCACTAATGCGTTTGGTGTAATAAACATTTAGGCGACCTCCTTTGTTGTATTTAGAAGTCCCCAAAAGCAATCCCGCTTTAAAATGCGGAACATCATTCACCATCACAAAAGTTTTCCCTTCAGCATTACGTTCTATAGTATAATTGGCAAACCACAGTAACAGAAGAGAGAGCGAGAGCGAGATTAGAGAGAAATAAAAAACACGTTTTAAAGTGAATAGTTTTTTCATTTTAGCTTACCAACTTCTTACCAAATTCATCCAAATTCATTCCATCGTAATTACCACTACTCATCAACAAATAACTGGTGTTCTCTCCTTTTCTGCTCAACAAATATTCTTGCAGAATTTCGGGCTGAGTAATTACTTTCAATTTAGAATTTCCAAAAGCTGCTTGCACCTGCTCAACAGTAATGGCCTTAAGTTTTTTATGTTCGATAGCATGTGGTGAAAAATAAACTATTGCTTCATCGGCAGTGTTCATAGAACCATCGTATTCTTTTAAGAATTCTTCGTTCAATGAACTAAAGGTATGCAGCTCCATACACGCCACCAATCTTCTTTTTGGAAACTGATCTTTCACCGCTTTGGTAGTTGCTTTTAGTTTACTTGGCGAGTGCGCAAAATCTTTGTACACATCACAAGTATCATTTCCTGCTACCCACTCTAATCTTTTGGCAGCGCCTTTAAATGATGCTATGGCAGTGTAAAATTGTTCGTAGCTTAATCCCAGTTCTTTGCAAATTAGCATTGCTCCGCTAAGATTTTGCAAGTTGTGTTGTCCGAAAATTTTCATTGGCAATTCTTTTCCATCAGCCAGCAAAGAAGTCTTTCCATCTTTCACCACATTAGGATGCGAATTGTACGGAATACTTCTCACATTTTTCTTTTTCACGATGGCCTGTATATTTTCATCACCATCGAAATAAATTAAAGTGCCATCCTTCTCCATCACATCCACCAACAACTCAAATTGATAACAATATTCTGGAAAAGTTGGGAAAACATTGATATGATCCCAGGCGATGCCACTCATCAAAGCGACGTGCGGACGATAATGAATAAACTTAGGTCTTCTATCGGTTGGAGAACTTAAATACTCATCACCTTCTAAAATTATCACTGGTGCTTCTTTCGTAAGTTTCACCATGGTATCAAAGCCTTCTAACTTCGCTCCTACCATATAATCGCAATCAACTTTATTCACCGTAAGTACATGCAACACCATTGCAGTAATGGTTGTTTTGCCGTGACTTCCAGCAATCACCACACGTTTTTTATCTTTCGATTGCTCGTAAATATATTCTGGATAAGAATAAATGGTTAAGCCTAATTCTTGCGCACGAATCAATTCGGGATTATCTTTTCGTGCATGCATCCCCAACACCAAACAATCTATATCTCTAGTAATTCTGTTGGCGTCCCAACCCATTGTTTCTGGCAATAATCCTTTGTTTTTCAATCGGGTTTTCGAAGGTTCAAAAATCTCATCATCAGAACCAGTCACTTGATATCCCTTACCATGTAAAGCCAAAGCCATATTGTGCATGGCACTTCCTCCTATTGCTATTAAATGTATGCGCATAAAAATATATTTGATGGTTAAGTTATCTTTTTGCTTAACCTATGCGATACAAAAAAAATATTTTTATGAACTTATGAGATGTTAATAGTGTTAAGTTAATTAACGAATAACCGTTACTGTTCCTATTTTAGAATCAACAACTATTCTTCCGTCTCTTTCGCCTTTCCAATCAACCTTGTAGATGTAAACATCATCCTGAACTTTAGTTCCATTAACTTTTCCATCCCATAAATCATTAGGATCATTGGTTCTAAAAATTTCTTCACCCCATCTGTTGAATATAATAATTTGAAAATAATTAAGATGATGATGTCCTATATACAAAACATCATTTACTCCATCTCCATTAGGTGTAAATGCATTGGGAATAAACAAAGTTGAAAAATCAAAAACAACAATATTTTTAGTGATAGAATCTTCGCATTCTAAGTGATTCGACACCTTCAGTTTCACCGGATAAACACCTCCTTCATTATCAGGAAATTTCACCCATAAATTTTGAGTGTTTGAGTTTTGATTAATTCCATCCACAGCATAATTCCAATCCCAAGTGCTAATTTTTGAATGAGATAAATCTTTGAAAGAAATTTCGGTATCGTATATATTAATTGGATTCGGATTGTATGTGAAATCGGCAACCGGCCTTGCTTCGTTGTGCACAAAAATCATAGATTGAATAGTCGTATCTACAGTGCAATCATTAGCTGATGTAACTGATAACTTCACATCATAAACTCCGGCCTTATAATATGTATGTTTAGGGTCAGAAAGCTTAGAAGATGTATTATCTCCAAAATCCCATAGATATTTTTGTCCCAAATAAGATGTATTGGTAAAATTAACTGTGTGAGGATAACAATCGTCCACATCATCGGCAGAGAAATTCACAACAGGTTTTTCATACACCTTAAGAACAGTTTGCACATCATTATCCAACGAACATCCATAAGTGGAAACAACATTAAGTTTTATGATATATGAACCTGGCTGACTATAAACATGTGTTGGATTAATAGATGTTGAGGTGCTACCATCTCCAAAACTCCATGTAAACGTTCCCTTCGCTGCCGTGTTGTTAGTAAAAACAACAGGTTCCATCTCACACCCTTTAGTTGTACTTAAGTTAAAATCAACATCAACTTTTTCGGGCACAACATTATATTCGCTAACAGAACACAAGATTTTAGGATCATTAAAACTTAATCGAAACGAATATTTGCCAATACCATAATTTTTAGAAGAAACCGAAAGAATAGTATCAGTTTCACCCGACAAAGCCACTCCGTTTTTGTACCACTGATATATTCCGTTTTTCTGATTTGGGTGGGCCATAAGCTCCAGATCTCCATTGCAGAAAGAACCTTTTACTTCAAGAAAGTTTTTCGACTTGAAAAAATCATCTTTATTCAGTACTAAATTATCAAAAATGAAGTAAAATAAATTTGAACTTCCTAATAAAGGATAACTACTAGGCATAGCGCATGGACCTCCAAGCATTATGGAATAAATATCTGCGGCTGGCGTAAAAGACAGGGTAATAGTCTTCCATTGATCAGAAGGAGAATACGAAACCTTTCCTAATTCCACCCACCCCATGGATGCCGGACAATCCAAAGTATTGATAGGAAAAGTTGCCGAGGAGGTGTAGCCAAATATTGTAACATCAATCGGACTAAGGTCATTTGCAGTCACATGAGATGACAAAGTACCGTCGGGACGCGAGGCAGAAACATTGAACTTTATAGTATACTTTGTCCCTGCATGCATCGGCTGCAATAAATTTGTACCTATGTATTCCATGTATCCACTAGCACAATGTGCACCTACACATCCTTTTCCATCAGGTAAAGGTGTGGCAATCCAACTAGGCAAATAACCACAAGAATTGAAATAATCGGAAGTAGCCGAAGTTGCTTGATACCAAGTATCGGAATAATCTAATTGACTCCAACTTGAAGGACAAGTATTGTATTTTTCAAAAGAAGGATTTGGAATAATGGACGTAACTGAATTTTCAACGGCAACAATTTTACACACACTCTGTAGTATCATTAAGATCAATTAACCCATCACCATCATCGTCTTTTCCATTACTACAATGTTCTTGGGAATAAAGTGTTCCTGTAAAAAAAACAAAGCGCAACTATAAAAACTCTTATAAAACCCATTAGGCAATCAAATTAAAGATATAGGCGTATCCAGAATAGTTCTCTAGGCATTGCAAACTTAAAAAAATAAGCTAAACAACACAAAATCAATTTAATTTCACAAATAAAATAAGCTTTCATTCTTTAAATCGTTTAATTCTTACTAGTTCCAAATGCAATAACTATTCTAATTCACCAATATTTTAATTTCAAAAGCTTTCTTTTTTCGTATTTTTAAAGTTCTAAAAATCAAGCATGAACTTATACTCTGTTAATACCGGCTACTTCAAACTCGATGGCGGCGCCATGTTTGGCGTGGTTCCTAAAACCATTTGGAATAAAACCAATCCGGCCGATGAAAAAAATTTATGCTCTTGGGCCATGCGTTCATTGTTGATTGAAGATGGCAATAGATTGATTTTAATTGACACAGGAATGGGCGATAAACAAGACGATAAATTTTTGAGCCACTATTATCTTCACGGCGATGATACTTTACAGAAATCACTCAACAAATACGGATTTACCGAAGACGATATCACAGATATTTTTTTAACACACTTGCATTTCGATCATTGTGGTGGAGCTATTAAAAGAGATGCTAGCGGACTCCTTATTCCTGCATTTAAAAATGCAAAATTCTGGAGTCATTCTGCACATTGGAATTTAGCAATGAATCCTAATCCGCGCGAAAAAGCTTCGTTTTTAAAAGAGAATATTCATCCTATCGAAGCAAGCGGACAATTAAACTTCATCGATAAAAGCAAAGATGTGTTTCATAAGGATATAGAAGTTTTAGTGGTTAGCGGACACACCGAAGCACAAATGATTCCGCATATTTCATACAAAGGGAAAACGGTGGTTTTCTGTGCCGACTTAATACCTTCTGCCAGCCATATTCCATTGTCGTATGTTTGCGGATATGATACTCGTCCGCTTCTCACCATGGATGAGAAAAAAATATTTTTAGATACCGCCGCTGCCAAAGAACAAATTCTATTTTTACAACACGATCCCATGAATGAATGCTGTACCGTTCATCAAACAGAAAAAGGTGTTCGACTTAAAGATGCTATAAGATTTTTTGAATCATGAGTTTCAATTTAGTTTCTCCCTATTCTCCCACAGGTGATCAACCCGAAGCGATTCGACAGTTAGTAGATGGAATAAACTCGGGCGTTGAGCACCAAACCTTACAAGGTGTTACTGGTTCTGGTAAAACTTTTACCATGGCCAACGTGATTAAAGAAGTTGGAAAACCGACTTTAATTCTCAGCCACAACAAAACTTTAGCAGCGCAGTTGTACGGTGAATTCAAACAATTTTTTCCCGATAACGAAGTGCATTATTTTGTTTCTTATTACGATTATTACCAACCCGAAGCATACTTACCCACGACAGGAACTTACATTGAAAAAGATTTATCTATCAATGCTGAAATAGAGAAATTGCGATTGGCCACAACTTCGGCTTTGCTCTCTGGAAGAAGCGATGTGATAGTTATTTCATCCGTTTCGTGCATCTACGGTATGGGAAATCCAGAAGATTTCACATCGAGTATTTTCGAAATAAAAGTGGGGCAAACCATCGCACGAAATCAACTCCTTAGAAAATTTGTAGACAGCTTGTATTCTCGCACCGAGATAGATTTGAATCGTGGAAATTTTAAAGTACGCGGCGACACCATAGATATTTTTCCAGCTTACTTAGATATCGCTTACCGCATTTCTTTTTGGGGAGATGAGATAGAAGAAATTTTTTCTATCGACCCCGTAAGCGGAAAAAAAATAAGCAGCATTCCTAAATTAATGCTCTACCCTGCCACACTTTTCGTTACGTCGAAAGAGAGAATGAACGATGCTATTTTTCAAATTCAACTCGATATGGTGAAGCAAGCCGATTATTTTAAATCGGAAGGCAAATTGGTTGAAGCGCAACGTATTCAAGAACGCACCGAATACGACATTGAAATGATGAAAGAGCTGGGCTACTGCTCGGGCATTGAAAATTATTCACGCTATATGGATGGCCGCGCTCCAGGTGCGCGTCCGTTTTGCTTGTTAGATTATTTTCCCGACGATTTCATCATGATGATTGATGAAAGTCATGTTACCATTTCGCAAATAAAAGCGATGTACGGCGGCGACAGAAGTAGAAAAGTAAACTTGGTAGAATATGGCTTTCGACTCCCTGCAGCGATGGATAACCGTCCGCTAAAATTCGAAGAATTTGAATCGATTTTGCATCAAACGATTTATGTTAGTGCAACACCTGCCGACTATGAGTTAGAAAAATCGGAAGGCGTTGTGGTGGAACAAATAATTCGTCCGACAGGTTTGTTAGACCCCTTAATTGAAGTCCGACCAAGCATCAATCAAGTAGATGATTTATTGGACGAAATCGACAACACTGTAAAAAAAGGAGCCCGTGTTTTGGTAACTACTTTAACCAAAAGAATGGCCGAAGAATTGGCGAAATACATCACCAATTTAAATATCAAATGTCGCTACATTCACAGCGATGTTGACACCATGGAACGCGTTGAAATACTACGCTTGCTTCGCTTAGGCGACATCGATGTTTTGATTGGTGTTAACTTATTGAGAGAAGGTTTAGACTTACCCGAAGTATCTTTGGTTGGAATTTTAGATGCCGACAAAGAAGGATTTTTGCGTAGTGAAAGATCGCTCACACAAACAGTAGGTAGAGCCGCGAGAAACGTAGATGGCAAAGTAATTATGTATGCCGACAAAGTTACCGAGTCGATGCAAAAAACCATCAACGAAACCAATCGCCGTCGAGGATTACAATTGGCCTACAACGAAAAACATGGCATCACACCAAAAGGCATGAGCAAATCTCGCGAAGAAATCATGGAGCAAACAGGCTTACTCAATTTCTACAAAGTGAAAAACACCAATGAAGAAATAAAACCAGCCCTTGCCGCCGACCCAATCATTGAATACATGACAGCCCCTCAGCTGGAAAAAGCAATCACACAAACTCAAAAATCAATGGAAAAAGCAGCCAAAGAATTAGACTTTTTACAAGCTGCAAAATATAGAGATGAGTTGTTTGCGATGAAGGAGAAATTGGCGGGGAAAAAGAATAAACAATAATTATTCTTTCACAACAATTCGGCATCGCACAGCACATTATTTTTTTAGGAACGAAAGCGCTAACCGCAATCCCTCTTAGAGAAGAGGGGTGCGAATTTTGCCTGTGGACTGATGGGAGATGGACTCCATAAATTAAAATACAAACCACGGAGACACGGTGTACACGGAGGATTAGCATAAATTATTTTTTAGAACACGGAGACGCTTTGCTTTACCGAGTTAGCAGAGCGCAGGACTTCAATCGCATCATATAATTGAGAGCTACCCTCTGCGATCTCTAAAAAGCACAGCGCCTCTGCGACCATTTTTACAATAATATTCTCTGCGAAACTCCGCGCCCTCTGTGCCTCAGTGGTTAAAATCATTTCACTATATTTACAGCTAAACGAAAGAATTATATAAAATGGACAGCATTAAATTAAACGACTTATTGCGATTTGACAACCTAAACAATGTAAAGATTCGTTTCAATTTAATGTTTGCAGAAAATTGGAATCCGATAGAGCTTTTTAAAAATGGTGATATCTCAACAATGCTTGCTGGCCATTATTGGAATTATAAGAAAAACAAATCATACAAAGCAGGACAAATAACGATTGGACTAGTTAAAATAAAATCAAATGAAGATTATTGGTTGTTGTTTCACATCGGACAAGTTACTAAGGACTTAAATATACTAAACGGTGTTGGCTACGAATATAAAGTACTAGCAGAATACGAAAAATACGTAGGACGTTTAATCGTAAAATTTAAGAACAAAGCACAAACAATGATTCGTAATGCAGAATCAGTCATTAACGACTGTTATGTATCTCAAATTTTACCCGACAATTTCGACAACGACTTATTTCCTGGTTATGAAAAGGTAAATATTTCTTGGGACGAGTTAAGAAGAGTAATCGAAAAGGATAATTGGAAAACTGCACTTCAAAACCAAAAAGGTGTTTACCTAATGACTGATATTGCAAATGGAAAAATGTATGTTGGTTCTGCTTATGGTGAAAATATGATTTTAGGCCGTTGGAGAGCTTACGGAAAGACTGGACACGGGGGTAATATTGGACTTAGAGCACTAGAATTTGACCATATAAAACAAAATTTCAGATACTCAATTCTCGACATATACAAATCAACTACAGAAGACCAAATCATTATTGCCAGAGAGATTTGGTGGAAAGAAGTTTTACAAAGCAGAAAATTTGGTTATAATGAAAATTGATAAAAATCTATTTAACTCAAACTACAAAAAACAGAAAATGAGAAAAAGTGACTGACTGTTTTTACTTTCGTAATAGTGCACCTCATCCACCAACAACACCACCAAACCCCCAAAAACGAAAACCCCTCAAAATCGTGTTTGTGAATAACTAATTTCTCACCCCATTTTCAAATTTACTCTCAATCAATGCGTTATAGTTTTCTCCACAAAAATTGGTGAATAAGTATATTCTGAAGCTATTGTAGGATTTAAAATAAAAACAAATATTTGAACATACTTCATAGCACAAAATGGACGAGAACGAATTCAATCATGAGCCCAACGAAATTTTGAACGATATCGAAAGATTCGAAGAAATGGTTGCGCGCAATGATTTGTATTATTTCGATCGCGAAAAATTCTCGGGCATTATTGATTATTACAGCAATCAACAAGATTTTCAAAGAGCAATGCTCGTGTTGAAATATGCCAAATCTCAACATCCCGAATCGAAAGAATTGATGTTGAACGAAGTGCAAATTTTAACGGGCAATTACAAATACAAAAAAGCTTTACGTTTACTCGCGCAACTAGAAAACGAATTGCCTTGGAACGCCGAAGTGTATTTAACCAAAGCCACCATCTTAAGTAAATTGAAATTGCATGAAAAAGCAATTGTTTATTTAAAACGCGCTTTAGATTTTGCAGAACACAAAGACGACATTTTTGTTATGCTGGCTTTCGAATATCAATTTTTAAATGATTTCGACGAAGCTATCTCTTACTTCAAAAAAGCATTGGATGAAGATTCTGAAAATGAAGCGGCTTTGTATGAATTGGCTTACTGTTTCGACGTTAACAATTACAACGAAGAAGGAATTGAATTCTTAATGAACTACCTAGAAAAACAACCTTACAGCGATGCTGCTTGGTTTAACTTAGGTAATTTGTACACCAAAATAAATAAGGTAGAAGAAGCCATTGATGCTTTTGATTTTGTATTGGCTATTAATCCAAGTTTCTCTGCTGCCTACTTTAGCAAAGGAAATTTGTTGGCTCATTTAGAAAAGCACGAAGAGGCGATAGAAGTTTACAAAGAAACTTTTGAGTTGGAAGCGCCAGGCGGAGTGGTGTATTGCTACATTGCCGAATGCTACGAAAAACTTGAGAAATACGAATTGAGTTTAGAATACTACAACAAAGCCATTTCTTTAGACCCCGAATATGGTGACTCTTGGTTAGGTAAAGCCATTTGCTTAGATGAACTAGGAAGAACCAAAGATGCTTACAACTGCATTCAAAAGGCTTTAGATATCGATAAAGAAAATGCCGACTACTGGTATGCTTTTTCTGAGCTGGAAGACAAACTAGGAAAAACAGAAGATGCTATTTTCTCTTTCAAAAAAGCTTTGAGCTACAATCCCGAAGAACCCGAATTGTTTTTAGAGTTCGCCGACCTCATCATGAAAACCGATAATTATGAACTGGCCATAGAAGCCATTCATGAAGGATTGAATCTTCACGGTCATTTCCATAGATTTCATTATTATTTAGCCGCCATCTATTTAGAAAGAGGCTCTTTCAACAAAGCTTATGAACACTTTGAAAAAGGCTTGATTATGAATGCTGGTGATTGTGAATTCTTGTTTGAAGTGATGCCTGAAGCTAGAAGCAATCAGAATATTTTAGAATTGATTGACTTGTATCGTTAATCTACTTGTAAAAAGTATATCTTTCCTCACCGCACTTGCTGCCCGCACGAGTAATCTCAATTAATCTGGCACTAGAAAATTTGAAAGGGAAAGTTCCATTCCAGGCGTTTTTAGCATCTGTAATTTTTAATTCACTGCCACTTATAGCATATTTCACAAAAACAGTATCATCTAAAACCAATGGATCTATATACCAAGCAGAATCAGATGATGTGGCCGTAGTATCGAAAAAGAAGGTAAGTTCACGATAGTTTGAAAAGGCATCGCATGAGTATTTCTCAAGTTTCCAAAGTCCGTCAATTGTACTATCACTCTCCTTATCACACGCCGAAAAAAACAAAATTAAGGAAACGAAAAAAGCACTTAATCCTCTTTTTGCTGTTAACAACTTGGCCGACTTGCTTTGCTTCTCCATTTTGGTAATTTATACTTTTAGGCAACTCTAATTGTAAATTTGCGGTATTATATACAATGTTAGACAAAGAATTTCAATATTATATAAAACACGAAACGGAATTTATTCAACAATATCCCAATCGTTTTATTATGATTTTGAATGAAACAGTGGTGGGTGTTTACGACACTGAAGAAGCTGCTTATTACGACATGGTAGAAAAAAACATCACCTCACCAGTGTTGGTTCAAAAGTGCACTAGTGGCATTGGCGGCAGAACATCGTTGATTAATTAGATGAGCAAACTATTTTCGCTTTGCTTTTTGCCAAATCTCCTCCATCTCACTCAAACTCATATCTTTCATATTCTTTCCTTGCTTGTTCACTTCCTCTTCAAGGAAGGTAAAACGTTGAATGAATTTTTTGTTGGTGCGCTCCAAAGCATCTTCGGGATTGATACCTACAAAGCGAGCATAATTGACCATAGAGAACAAAACATCGCCAAACTCATCTTCCATTTTTGCTAAATCACCTTGCTTTTCTTCGTGCTGAAATTCGGCAATTTCTTCCTGAACTTTATCCCACACTTGAGATTTATTGTCCCAATCAAACCCTACTCCTCGCGCTTTATCTTGAATTCGTGTAGCTTTCACCAAAGCAGGTAATGATGAAGGTACACCTTGTAAAACCGATTTTTTTCCTTCTTTCAACTTTATTTGTTCCCAATTTCTTTTCACATCCTCTTCGTTTTCTACTTTCACATCTCCGTAAATGTGGGGGTGGCGGTGAATGAGTTTTTCGCAAACACCATTGAGAACATCAGCCACGTCGAAAAGCTTTGATTCAGAAGCTATTTTCGCATAAAAAACCAAGTGTAAAAACAAGTCGCCCAACTCGCCTTTGATGCCTTCCATATCTTTTTCTAAAATGGCATCGCACAATTCATATGTTTCTTCAATGGTTAAATGTCGAAGAGATTCGAGGGTTTGTTTTTTGTCCCACGGACATTTCTCTCTCAGCTCGTCCATGATTACCAATAGACGCTCAAAGGCTTTTAATTTTTCTTGCATAGGAAAATTCTAATCTTCTGATTTCTTCACAACATCGGCAGCCATAATTTCTGCTAAACCTGGTGATGCATAGGTTTGCAGCGCGCCTTTTTCATCTTTGTATAAGAAATAGGCTTCTAAAGTCTCTGTTGGATTAACTTCCACGAAGTCGCGTGCTTCATTGGGGCCCATTACCATTAATGCCGTAGCGAAAGCTTCTGCTTTAACGCCCTCTTGTCCGAAAAGAATTACCGTTTGCATTCCATTATTCACTGGCAAATATTTACGCGGATCGAAAGTTTTTGCAATTACTTCATCGCCAATTTTAACCGCATTGGTATAGTTTTCACAAATGGCCATGCTTGAGAAATCGCTGTTTAAATGAAATTTGGTAGAACCTGTTTTGCCGAACAAATCTTTTAGTTCAACCGACCAGCGACTACCATCGGGTTTGCTTCCGGCAACTAAGGTTTGTCCGCCTACAGTCACCAAAAAATTTCTCAATTTCTTTTTGTAAAACAGATAATCAAAAATTTCGTCTACTAAATACCCTCTGATGATAGCGCTGAAATCTACTTTCAACAAGCTATCTGATTTGCAAGCAAAATTCTCCTGACCTTCGTTTAAATCACCCGATTTTAAAATATCGCCATCAATTTTAATGTTGCTAAAGCCCATGTGTTCATCTAGTTCGGCCGAAGCAGAATCTACGTATTCTAAAATCAATGAATCTCTTAAGTGGGCATCACTAACATTTGGAAATAGAGTATCTAAAGCACTTGAGCCGCTTTCACCGTAGCCCCACAAACGCGACAAAGTATAAACTGTTGGGTCGAAAGCAATATTGGTACATTCGTAAACATCATCTGAACTAAAAAACAAATCTAAAAAGACACCATCTACCTGAACACAAGAATCTGATTTATTGAATTTAGAAACGATAGAATTAGAATCTTTCACAGACACAGAAGCTTCCACAGCTTTGAATATACTATCGATTCCTTTTTGAATGTCTACTTGAGCTGTATCGTAATACTTCACGTAGTAATCAAAACCCATCCCCTTCGATTTCACTTGAAATAATTTTTGGTCTTCGGGTATATCTTTGATTAAACCTAAAAATGAAGGAAATAGAAAAAACCAAAGTAAAGAAACTGCCGCAAAGACAGAAACAAAAATGATTATCAGCGTTTTTCTATTCATTTAAAGGTGTTAGGGCTCTAATTTAATTTAAGTTAGCGAAAAAACACTGCCTTTGGCGAAGTAAGTTATCAAGAAATGTTAATAAAGGAAATTAATTGAGCAAATAGCGCTCGCTTAAGAAGGTATCTATTAGTCTTTGCTGAGCTGATTCAACTT
>JBMTCG010000068.1:0-13929 GCA_049430665.1 Flavobacteriales bacterium
AAGTAACACTTACCCAGTATGTCATCCTGAGGTACCCCGAAGGAACTATTGTCCTATTGATAAAAAATACCAATGTTAATCTATCCCAACGCTAAAATAAATCTCGGACTCAACATTGTTCGCAAGAGAGATGACGGTTTTCACGATATAGAAACCGTTTTTTATCCTATAGCTATTAACGATGTGTTGGAGTTTGTGCGCGCAGAAAGCGATTCTTCTTTTGCTTCAACAGGCATTGCCATTCCTGGTAGTGGAGATAATTTGGTAATGAAAGCGTTAGCCTTACTACAAAAAGATTTTTCTCAAGTGGAAAATCTTAAAGTTCATTTACATAAAGTGATTCCTATTGGTGCCGGTTTAGGTGGAGGTTCTGCCGATGCGGCATTTATGTTAAAGGCGTTACGCGATTATTTTCGCTTGCCTTTGTCGAATGATCAATTGAAAGAATACGCAGCTAAATTAGGTAGCGATTGTTCTTTCTTCATAGACAATCAACCCGCTTACGCTTGGGGAAGAGGCGAATTGATGGAGCCAATTTCTATGTGGTTGAAAGATTTTCACTTGTTATTAGTTTATCCCAATTTGCACATCAGCACGGCTCAGGCTTACTCATCTGTAAAACCACAAGCGCCGCAAGTCAATGTTCGCGATGTTGTTCAATTACCCGTTGATCAATGGAAAGATAAATTAATCAATGATTTCGAAGTTTCCGCTTTTGAGATTCATCCGCAGCTAATAAAATTGAAAGAAGAACTCTACAACATGGGCGCTGAATACGCATGCATGAGCGGTAGTGGTTCATCATTCTTTGGAATATTTAAAGAGAAAGTGGAGTTGAGTGAGGAAGTGAAGAAGTATTCGAATTGGTGGATAGCGCTTTGATTATTGTCCCGCAGATCTCGCAGATTGGCGCAGAACTTATCCGCGAAAATCTGCGAAATCTGCGGGAAATTAGTTTTATATTTACCCCATGGCAGCACACAAATCCGGTTTTGTAAATATTGTAGGTTCTCCCAATGTTGGTAAATCAACATTGATGAATCAATTGGTGGGCGAGCGCTTGTCTATCATCACGTCTAAGGCGCAAACTACACGTCACCGTATCATGGGTATTGTGAATAGCGACGATTTTCAAATTGTTTATTCTGATACTCCAGGGATGATTAAACCCAACTACAAAATGCAAGAAGGAATGATGCAGTTTGTTACAACTGCGGTTTCCGATGCCGATGTTTTTTTAATGGTGACCGATGTGCAAGAAGAAAAACCATCGAATGAGGATTTGTGGGATAAGGTAGCGAAAACCAGTACCCCAAAGCTTTTAATCATTAATAAGATTGATCTAGTTGACCAGAAAAAATTGGAAGAGATAGTTGAATCGTGGGCGAAGAAAATACCAGGAGTGAGCATTTTGCCTATTTCGGCGCTCAATGGTATCAATCACGAATTTGTGTTGCAGTGGATTTTAAAGAATTTGCCAGAGGGTCCGCCTTACTTTGAAAAGGACCAACTCACTGATAAATCAGAAAGATTTTTTGCTTGCGAAATCATCCGCGAAAAAATATTGTTGAATTACGACAAAGAGATTCCTTACAGCGTTGAAGTGGAAGTGGAGTCGTTTAAACGCGAAAAGAAAATCACCAGAATTGCTGCGGTAATTTATGTTGCGCGTGATTCGCAAAAATCAATCATTATTGGTCATCAAGGTACCATGCTCAAAAAAGTGGGTATCGAAGCAAGGAAAGAATTGGAAGCTTTTCTGCAAGAAAAAGTGTTTTTAGAAATGTTTGTTAAAGTGCAGAAAGAATGGAGAAACGACGACAAACAGCTCAAAAGATTTGGATATCTATAAAATGTAAAAAGGGAAAAGTCAAAAGCCAAAAAATTGTTCAAAGTCCTCAAGGTCTTCATCGTCCTTGAGGTCCTAAATTGTAAGCTATGTCAATAGAAGTAAAAAAAATAACAAAATTATACGGCGAACAAAAAGCGCTAAACGATGTTTCTTTTTCTATTCAATCGGGTGAAATAATTGGTTTTTTGGGCCCCAATGGTGCCGGTAAATCTACCTTAATGAAAATCATTTCGTGTTATTTGCCGTCTAGCGAAGGAACTGTGAAAGTGTGCGGTTTAGATGTGATGGAGCAATCGATGGAAGTGAGAAAAAAAGTGGGTTACTTACCTGAGCATAATCCTCTTTATTTGGATATGTACGTGAAAGAATATTTAGAATTTGTGGGTAGATTTTATAATGTAAAAAAATTGAACGAACGAGTGAAGGAGATGGTGGAGATTACAGGTTTAACGATTGAGCAAAACAAAAAAATCGGACAACTTTCCAAAGGCTACCGTCAGCGTGTTGGCTTGGCGCAAGCGATCATACACGATCCACAAGTATTAATTTTAGATGAGCCAACTACAGGTTTAGATCCCAATCAATTGGTAGAGATTCGTAATCTCATTAAAGAGTTGGGTAAAAATAAAACCGTAATGCTGTCAACCCATATTATGCAAGAGGTTCAGGCAATTTGCGAACGCGCCATTATCATAAATCATGGTAAAATTGTAGCCGATGATTCTATTGCAAATTTGACTCAGAAAAATTCGAATTTGGAGAAGGTGTTTCAGGAGTTGACGAAGTAGTTTGTAACTCGCTGAAAAATAGTTCAACAAAATCTTCAAAATAATTTCATAAAAGGAATTAACTTTTGTTAATTTGCACGCATTAAAAATATTTTAAAATTTAATTTAACTCATGGCTAATTACTTATTTACATCTGAATCAGTATCAGAAGGGCATCCTGATAAAGTTGCCGATCAAATTTCCGATGCGCTTGTTGATGAATATCTAAGAAGAGACCCTTCTTCAAGAATCGCTTGCGAAACTTTAGTAACTACAGGTTTAACTGTTTTGGCTGGTGAAGTTACTTGCAACGGCCACTTCGATCAACAAGAAGTTGCTCGTAGAGTAATTAAAAGAATTGGATACAATAAAGCTGAATATATGTTTGATGCCGACTCTTGCGGTATCATCTCTGCTATTCACGGACAATCTCCCGACATCGCTCAAGGTGTTGATGAAGGTGCTGGTTTGCACGCTGAACAAGGTGCTGGTGACCAAGGGATGATGTTTGGTTATGCTACTGTAGAATCTGCTAACTACATGCCTTTGGCTTTAGATATCGCTCACAAATTATTGATTGAATTGGCTGCTATCCGTAAGGAAGGTAAACAAATGAAATATTTGAGACCAGATGCTAAATCTCAGGTGACTATCGAATACAACGACAAAAATCAACCAGTAAGAATTGATACTATCGTTGTTTCTACTCAACACGATGATTTCGACAAAGAAGATAAAATGTTGAAGAAAATTGCTACAGATATGAAAACTATCTTGATGCCACGAGTGCTTTCTAAATTGTCGGCTGCTAACAAAAAATTATTCGGTAAAGACATCATCTACCACATCAACCCAACTGGTAAATTCGTAATTGGTGGTCCTCACGGTGATACTGGTTTAACTGGTAGAAAAATCATCGTTGATACTTACGGTGGAAAAGGAGCTCACGGTGGTGGTGCTTTCTCTGGAAAAGATTCATCTAAAGTTGACCGTTCTGCTGCTTATGCAACGCGTCACATCGCTAAAAACTTAGTAGCTGCAGGTGTAGCTGATGAGGTTTTGGTTCAAGTGGCTTACGCAATTGGTGTTGCTAAACCAGTAGGTTTGTATGTTAACACATACGGTACTGCAAAAGTGAAATTAACTGATGGTGAAATCGCTCAAAAAGTAAATAAATTGTTTGATATGCGTCCGGCTGCTATCATCGAAAGATTCGGTTTAAGATACCCAATCTTCGGCGAAACTGCTGCTTACGGTCACATGGGAAGAACATCTTATGAGAAAGAAGTTGAGTTGTTGTACAACGGTAAAAAATCTAAGAAAAAAGTTACCTTCTTCGGATGGGAGAAATTAGATTACGTTGAGAAAATCAAAAAAGAATTCGCTATTAAAAAATAGTTATTCTTAATATATAGAGAAAGCCCCGAAAGAAGATTTCGGGGCTTTTTAATTTTATAATAATACCTTTCTATCGGACTAACGCTTCTCTGTTTCTAATCCAAATGCTTTTACTGATTTTTTTGCCGGCAGATGACATCAGGTAAATTGAAGAATATGCGGTTGCAGAGCTAATGATTATCGTTGGTATAAAAACCGCCAAAGATGGAGGGAAAATAATGGTGGAAACGATTCCGAGTAATCCAGCACAATACATACTTACAGAAATTGCAGCAAGATGTTTTCCTTCTTTATATAACTTGTATGCTTCAGGATATTTTTCCAATTCTTTTCTTAGGTTCTTTGCAAAAATTCCGAGTCGAATTTTCTCGTCATTCAAGTAGAAATGATTGCCCTCTCCCAAGTAAAGTACTTTTTGGTTATACAATGCCCTAAGGGAGTCTGCTGATATGCAAGATGCGGAGTCGCTGCGAATTTGGTTTTGTGCTAAAGATGATTTTTGAAGAATTGCTAAGAATAGAAATAAATAAAAAAGATAGTTTTTCATAATATGAAGTTTTTTGTTTAGTTCTAAAACGCAGTGTTTGTGCATATATGCAAACAAAAAAAATGAAATTTAGCGATTCAAGTCGATATTCAAATTCAAAATGTATTGTGGTTTAAGAAGTAGAATGATATTCGCTTTTTTCGGTCGCTAATTTTTGTCTTTTTTGTTTTTTCACTCTCAGTATTACAAACTAATTTTTCGTTCATTAAAATATTTAAACCATGAAAATTAAAGTTCTTATTATTTGCATGATTCTAAAGTTTAACTCGAAAGCACAAGTATTTGTCTCCGATACAATGGAGATCTTTGAGCATCATAGTGTTGATTATTGGAACATTTACAAGGGAACTAATAATATGGGATTAAAATTTAATTTGCTCACTGGTAAATTTACTATTGATAATGATCCTGGCGCGACGGTGCACATTGATGAAATAGGTTTCGATTGGAGTAATAATGATTTGTATTTTTCTGTTGCATCTAAGAATGCAATGGTGTTGGCATCGAATAATTTTTCTTATTCAACATTGACTCATGAAAGTGAATTGATCAACGAGTATAACGCTGGTTCTGTGATGAGTTTTAAAAAAGGAATAAAGGTTGGCGATGTTTTTATTGTTAATATAGATAAAAGTGGAAAGTATGCTGCGCTTAGAATTGAAGAGATCGTATCTACTGGCTTTGGCAACCGAATAAGTGTTCGATTTACCTATAAAATGATTGCTAATTCTGTTTCGGTTTTAGCTAATGATAATAACGGTTTTGCATTTGTTTATAATGGTAAATCTAAAGAGATACAAGTCGATGGCATTGAATCTGTGAGTTATATTTCTGTTTTTGATCTTCAAGGCAACATCAAAATTGCATACTGGCGGCCAACTGTGAACATAATATCATTGGACTCTTTTCCAAGCGGATTATATCTAGTAAAAGTAGTGTTAAGTGATGGATTGGAGCTGAAATATAAAATTCTTCGGTATGATTAGTTGTATGCGCGAATTGTGTTGTTTCTTTAACAATAAAAAACAAACTTTTCTTCTGAGAAAAGTTGGTTTTTTATTGCGAGAAAATATACAATTAGTTCTTTATTATTTTATCTAATAAGAGCTTTTCTCCATTATCACTAATTATTTCAATGAAATAAACCCCTTGATGTAAAGCACTTAAGTTAAGCTGGTTTTGATGTGATAACACAGTGTTTATTATGATTTTACCGCTTTCATCGAAAATCTTTACATTGCCCGATATTGTTGGGAAATTTAGTGTTTCGGAAAATGGATTGGGATAGATGTTTAAATCATTTTTGTTTGTATGATTTGCGCTTAATGCATTGTTGTTTAGCGTCATTACTTTGTGTTTTTGAATAATATCACCTTTGCTTTCAGTGATTTCGTATTTCATCACTGGCTGACTTTCGGTGTTTCCATACCATTCATACGTTGTGATATAGTTAATGAATTCAATGCAGCCTCCTAAGCCACAGCCGTTTTGTCGAATAGTATCGTAAGTAACAACGCGCAAGCACTCTCTGTTTCCAACATGCGGAATATTGATGTTGCCCCATGCGTCGGCTTTAACTCTTCTTCTTATCGATACATCACTAATGCCTGCTGTGTAATTTGTGTTGTCGGTAAATTCATCTAAATATGAAAATGGATAATGTAATTTTTTTAGAGGCTTTGAATAGGTTATGAAGTTGTGATATTTTGAATCGTAAGTTCCTATTTCAAACAATGCTGTGTAATAATTCGTGTCTAGCATTTCTTTGTAAATTGGAAAGGAAATATTATTCTTACCTGTTTCCCTCAATAAGATTGCATCTCCATATGGAAATGCCGATGCGCTATCTATTGCTCCAACACTATCCATTGTTATTTCCAGTGATTTATTCAATAAGGATTGTAAAGGGTAGTAATTCCAACTTATATTAGTTCCAGAATTCCCAACGCTAACAGGTGTTTCACTGTACGAGTATTCTTGTTTGGTTCCTGCTACAGGAAATTGCTGTGCGTAATTAATTTGAAATTGCGCATATGAGGTACATGCTATGAAGCACCCCAACGTTATCATGGATTTTTTTTTCATAATGTTAGCTTTTAAGTATTAATATCTATGAAAAGTAGTAGAGAATGCCGTCGGGAAAATACCGCTAAAACAAAGATGGTGAAAAAGAATAATGTTGGATTTTAGCGACTTATAAAATCATGAATCAACCTTAAGTTCACTTTGTTTGGCGTCGCTTTATATTATAAAAAGTGCCTTTATATCATTTATTCACTTTGATTCAAAATTTGCCCAAAACGCACACCTTCCCCAACAGTTGCCTCCCCTCTAAAACTTTATTTTTTCGTCGGAATCTTATAACATTTTCGCTTTAAACTATAACAATAAGTTTTCGTATTAGGTGTTTCTTTGCTACAGTGGTAATAATATCTAAAAATCAATTGTTATGAATATAAAGAAGAACATTGCTTTAAGCGATTCAGGATTCGTTTTTGATCCTTCAACGGGAGATTCGTTTTCTACCAATCCAATCGGATTAGAAATTATCAAAATGATGAAAGAAGGGAAGTCGGCTGATGATATTAAAAAACATGTGGTAAACAACTACATGACTGATGACGCTTCGTTTGAAAAAGATTTTTACGATTTCGTAAATGTTCTTGTGAAATTAAAAGTTGCCGAAGAAGGGAAGAAGTAGTCACCTCTAAAACTTAACACAAAATGGCTAAGAAGAAAAAAACAATCACCGTGGCTGTTACGGGCTTAAATGCAATCGACAGTCCGGGACCAGGAGTGCCTGTAATTCGAGGGTTGAGAGAAAGTAAGGAATATGATGTGAGAATCATCGGACTTTCATACGAAGCTCTCGAGCCAGGAATTTACATGCATGATTTGGTAGATAAAACATACCAAATTCCTTTCCCTTCATCAGGTATGGATAGCTTGCTCACTCGTTTGCAATACATTCATTCTATTGAGAAAATAGATTTAATTATTCCAAACTTCGATGCGGAGTTGTTTAGCTTTATCAAGCTGGCCGATCATTTCGATAAGGTAATGGGTATTAAAGTTTTTGTGCCTACCGAACATCAGTTTGAGGAAAGACACAAAGCAAACCTAGATGAGTTTGGTAAAAAACACGGTATTAAAGTGCCTTACAGCAAAATGATTTTTAGCACTGCTGAAATACCTATGCTGAAAGAAAAGTTCACTTATCCATTGGTGGTGAAAGGAAAATTCTACGATGCGTCAATTGCATATACTCCAGAGCAAGCCGCCAATTATTTCAATAAAATTTCTGCGAAGTGGGGATTGCCCATTATCATACAGCAGTTTGTTCACGGACAAGAAGTAAATGTTACTGCGCTGGGTGATGGCAAAGGAACAACGATTGGAGCTGTGGCGATGCGTAAAACATACATCACCGATAAAGGAAAAGCATGGGCAGGTATTTCTATTAGCGACGATAATTTGATGAAGATGACCACCAAAATGATTAAGTCAACAAAATGGCGTGGTGGTTTAGAATTGGAAATTATCAAAACCAATGAAGATGAATATTACTTATTGGAAATCAATCCGCGTTTTCCTGCTTGGGTTTATTTGGCGGTGGGTTGCGGACAAAATCATCCAGATGCGCTCATGCGCTTGGCGATGGGAGATGAGGTAAAACCATTCAAGAAATACGATGTTGGAAAAATGTTTATTCGCTACGCTTACGATATGATTGTTGGCTTAGATGAATTCGAGAAGATATCAACCTTGGGAGAGTTATAAAAAAAATAAAATACTACTATTATGAAAAAGCAACAATATGAACGTCCGGTAATCACCCGCTTAAATACAGGTGTTACCAATAAATTCGGAACAAGAACAGAATACGCGCCAGTAACTCATGTTGATGGTGTTGCGGTGAAAGATTTAATTGCAAAATTTGGCTCGCCATTGTTTGTGATCTCTGAAAAAACAATTCGCAAAACTTTTAAAGATGCCAATCGCGCTTTCACCACACGTTATCCAAAAGTGCAATTTGCTTGGTCGTACAAAACAAATTACATCAATGCGGTGTGTAATGTTTTTCATCAAGAAGGTTCTTGGGCCGAGGTGGTTTCTGGTTTCGAATACCACAAAGCATTGAAAAATAAAGTGCCTGGCAATAAAATTATATTTAACGGTCCCGATAAAACGGAGGCAGATTTGCGCCTCGCCATTGAAAACAATTCATTGATTCATATCGACCATTTAGATGAGTTGTATTTGATTAAAGAGTTGGCGATAGAGCTGAACCAAAGACCACGAGTTGCTATTCGTGTAAACATGGATACAGGAGTTTATCCAATTTGGGATAGATTTGGTTTCAACTATGAAAACGGACAAGCGTGGGATGCCATCAATAAAATTATGTTGAACGATAAAATGGATTTGGTGGGCTTGCATGCACACATTGGAACATTTATGTTGTCGCCAAATGCTTATGCCATTGCAGCTTCTAAATTATCTGATTTGGCTTTAGGCATCAAGAAGAAATACAAAAAGAATATTCAGTATTTAGATTTAGGAGGAGGCTTCGCATCAAAAAATACACTGAAAGGATCATACCTACAAGGTGTTGATACAGCGCCCACTTTCGATCAATATGCTGAAGCAATTTCAACAGCTATTCTAAATGCAGGTTTTGTAGAAAATGAATTGCCTTTGTTGATTTTAGAATCGGGAAGATCATTGATTGATGAAGCTGGCTCGTTGTTGGGTTCTGTAATTTCTAACAAAAGATTAAGCGACGGAAGACGCGCAACCATCATGGATTTTGGAGTGAACATTTTATTTACTTCTTTCTGGTACGACCACAAAATTTCTCCGGCGCAAGAGTTTTCTCAGTATACTGAAGATGCGGTATTGTATGGTCCGTTATGCATGAACATAGATGTTATCAGAGAAAATATAACTTTGCCTCCGTTGAAGAAAGATGATCATGTGGTGGTGCACACGGTGGGTGCTTACAATATGACACAGTGGATGCAGTTTATTGCAATGCGTCCGGCTGTTGTGATGATTGATATGAATGAGAAGGCACACATCATTAGAAATGGAGAAACATTAGATTCTATTGAAAATGTAGAAGTGATGCCAGCGTATTTGAAGGAGTTTAAACTTTAAATCGTTTAATGTTCAAGGTTCAATGTTTAAAGTTAGCTAACATTGAACTTTGAACTTTGAACGTTGAACATTGAACCAACGAAAATGAAATTGAAGTTGTTATTATATCGCGACGGTATCGTCAATTCTTACGGACAAATATTTTTTTCCAATCATAAATGGTTTGGGTATTTGCTGTTGTTGGCGTCGTTTATCGATCCGTACATTGGTATTAGCGGATTTATTGCAGCTGCATCATCGGTGATTTTTGCCGACTGGATGGGCTACAATAAAGAAGCTATTCGCAGTGCGTTGTATTCGTACAATTCTATTTTAGTAGGTTTTACCATTGGTGTTTTCTTTCAATTCAATTTGGCCTTCTTTGGAATTTTGTTGTTGGGTTCATTCTTCACGATGTTGATTTCTGTTTGGTTGGCAGCATTCTTCTCGAGTTATAGAATTCCGTTTTTAAGTTTGCCTTTTATGTTGGGAGTGTGGGCCGTGTTGTTGGGTGCGAGAGGATTTCAAGCAATTGAATTAAGCGAGCGCGGTATTTTCGCCATTAATGAAATTTACAGTTTTTGGGGAGAAGATTTGGGAGAGCTAATTGTAAAAATTACAGAAATAAAATTCCCTTTACTTATTGACGTTTACTTAAAATCTCTCGGTGCCATTTTCTTTCAATACAATTTATTGGTAGGAATAATCATTGCTCTAGGTTTGTTGATTTACTCACGAATTGCATTTACACTTTCTGTTTTAGGATTTCTAACAGGCTATTATTTTGTTGAGTTGTTTCAAGGAAATATGACAGAGTTGGAATACAGTTATATCGGTTTCAATTATATTTTATCATCAATTGCTTTAGGCGGATTTTTCTTAATTCCATCGTGGAGAGCTTATTTATTGGTAATGGCTTCTGTGGCGATGATAGCTTTAAGCATAAGTGCCTTGGGTAAAGTTTTATTCACGTTTGGTTTGCCTATGTATTCGCTGCCTTTTTCTTTAGTTGTGATGCTATTGCTGTATGTTTTGTTGCAACGTTATTCTGCCAATGGATTAGATTTAGTGCTGCAGCAATTGTATTCACCAGAAAAGAATTTATATGCGCATCACCACAAATTAGAGCGTTATAAAAACGATACTTATTTCCACATTCATTTGCCTTTTTACGGCGAGTGGTTTGTATCGCAAGCACACGAAGGAAAAATTACACACAAAGAAGATTATCGTTTTGCTTTCGATTTTGTGATTGCCGATGAAACACAAAAAACATTTAAATCTCCGGGCGAAACTGTAGAAGATTTTTATTGCTACAATTTGCCGGTACTTGCACCCGCAGCGGGTTATGTGGTAACTGTTTTAGATGGAGTAGAAGACAACGCTATTGGTGAAATAAATTTGGGGGAAAATTGGGGAAATGCTATTGTAATTAAACACGCTGATTTCTTGTACAGTAAATTAACGCATTTGAAAAATGCATCATTCAAAGTTAAAGTTGGCGATTATGTGAAGAAAGGTGATTTGTTGGCAACGTGTGGTAATTCTGGACGTTCGCCTGAGCCTCACATTCATTTTCAAATGCAAAGCACACCTTATGTGGGTGCCAAAACATTGAAATATCCATTGGCTTATTACATCTCAAAATTGAATGGGAAATATACATTTCATTCTTTTGATTATCCCTTAGAGAATCAAACTGTTTTTAAAGTTGCACCTAATTCATTGCTGACTAAAGCCTTTTATTTTGTGCCAGGAATGACGATGGAATTTGAAGTAGACAATGAAGGCAATAAGAAAAACGTGAAGTGGGAAGTATTTACCGATGCCTTGAATTTAACTTACATTTATTGTCACGAAACCCAATCTTACGCCTATTTGGTGAACAATGAAACACTGCATTATTTCACCGAATTTAAAGGAGATAGAGATTCATTGTTGTATCAATTTTATTTAGGCGCGCACAAAATTTTGTTGGGTTATTATGATAATTTGGAAGTGAAAGACGTGTTGCCTATCGACGGATTTTTCTCGGGCCTAAGCAAGACGATTCAAGATTTTATCGCACCTTTTAAAATTTATTTGAATGCAGAATATGTTTCAAAATTTGTGGAGATAGATGATGCGATGCAGCCTCGAAAAATTAAAATACAATCTTCTGCCGTAGCAAAGTCAGGCATATCTGTTCAAAAAGAACTGCAGTTTGAAATAGAATTGAGTGAAGAAAGAATTAATAAATTCATTGTTAAAGACGACACAAAATGGTTGGTAGCAAAACGTATAGCATAACAGCGATTTTGCTTTTTGTGTTTTCTTTTTCGGTGAAAGCACAAGAAGAATTCTCTTCAGAATATGTGGAGTATCGCTCTTATCAATTGTATTTGAATAATGATTGGAAGGCCTTGATTTTATTGGGTGATTCGGCTCTTGATAATAATGTGGATTACTATTATTTGCGCATTCGTTTAGGGATTGCACATTATGAATTGAAACAATATTTCAGCGCTGAAAATCATTTTGTAAAAGCGCTAGAATTTAATTCCTTCGAAGATTTACCCAAAGAATATTTGTACTACTGTTATGTTTTTACCCAGCGATTTGAAGAGAGTAGAAGGGTAGCGAAAGAGTTTTCTGCATCCTTGCAATCTAAAATAGGTTTTGACAAATTAACAGCTGTGGATTTTGTATCTGTTGGAGGTGGTAAGAAAATTACTACGATCGTAGATGTGCCCGATGCAAATGTGTTTGATGCAAGTATGGGACATTATCTATTTAACAGGGTTTATTTTACGCACAGTTATTTTCATTATTTGCAAGGTGATGATATTTGGAATGTTAAGCAGAAGCAATATTTCGTAAAGATGAATGTGCCGCTGAAAAACAATTGGTTGCTGTCGGGGTCATTTCATTTTGTTCAAAGAAACACGACTGTGAATTTAACTGCGCCAGTAAATGGTCTGATGAAAAATAAAGTATCCACTCAAAGTGTTTTAGGCTACAATTATGTTGAGTCGTTTACTGCTTCTAAATATTTTAGAAATCACGAATTTGCATTAGGTTCTACAGCCATGTGGCTAGATAGTGCATTTCAGTTTCAGCACGACTTAACATATGCATATTACCCTTTTTCAAACACCAAATTTTCTATAGGCGCTAAAGCTTATTTGATCTCGCAACAAAACTATTCCAAATTGAATTTTGCAGCTTTGCCTTTTCTTAATTTTAGGCCAAGCAATAGAGTGAATTTGTTCGCATCGTATTTATACAATGAAGTCGATAATATCGCCGAGTGGAATGGTGCTTTAATTAATAATTCTCCTGATATAACAACAGGCCGACTCTCGCTAACCGCCACTCTCGCTTTGTCGCCAAAATGGGATTTGTCGGCTACATACCAAAACGAAACGAAGGATGCACGATACACTTCAAATTATTCATTTAACTCAATGTTTTTCTCTTTAAAATTTAAACCATGAAGACTACTTTTAAACTTTTCTTAAGTATGCTATTGCTTTTGGGAATCAATAGCGTAAAAGCACAAGACAACTCAGTTGCCGATGCTTTCACCCAAAGTTATTATTACGAAAAAGTGGCCAATTATGCGGCTGCAATATCAACGATGAAAAAAGTATATGCGCCCACTTCTTATGAAGTAAATTTGCGTTTGGGATGGTTGTGTTACAATGCTGCGCATTACAAAGAATCAATGACTTATTATCAGGTAGCCATAAATCTTATGCCTGTTTCTATTGAAGCTCGATTAGGCTATGTTTATCCTGGGGCAGCTTTTGGAAATATGAATCAGGTGATAGAACAATATACTAAAGTGTTAGAATTAGATCCACAAAATTCCACTGCGAATTACAGAATGGGCTATATCTATTACGACAAAAAAGATTACCAAACGGCTTACAAATATTTCGAGAAAGTGGTGAATTTGTATCCCTTCACTTACGACGGATTGTTGATGTTTGCATGGACCAATTTTCAGTTAGGTAAAACGCGCGAAGCACAGGTGTTGTTTAATAAAGTGTTGTTGTTGTCACCAGGAGATAAATCAGCGACAGAGGGATTGAGTTTGATTAAATAGATTTTGTAGAACAATAGTTCCTTCGGAGTACCTCAGGATGCCAACCACAGGAATCAGAGTGAGAGTGAGTTTTGAGAGTTGTTGTCATCCTTGTAGATGTTAACTAATTCGTTGACAGATTTGGTTAAAATCAGC
>JBMTCG010000069.1:0-13897 GCA_049430665.1 Flavobacteriales bacterium
TCATCTAAATACTACGAAGGGGCAGATTCCGTTAAGTACAGTCTCGTCACTTTCACTGATTTTAAAATTAAAGATGGCGCGTCTCCTTTAGAGTTTGAGCGTGAGAAAATTAAACGGATAATTTTAAATCAACGCAAAATTAAATTGATGGAGGAAATGGAGAAGTCGGTGTACGATGAAGCAGTTAAAGATGGTGAAGTAGAGGAGTATTAATCGACTCTTAAAAAACAAAAAAATATTGGTAATCTTGTAGTATGAAGTTAGTGTTTAGTGTTTTATTGTCGACCGCAATTTCTGTAGCAACAGCTCAACAGCAAATTGATGGTGTTATTGGTGTTGTTGGCGGATACGTAGTTTTAGAATCGGATATATATATTCAATTGGAGCAAATGAAACTTCAGGGTTATCCTGTTGAAGAAGGTTCTCGCTGTGAATTGTTTGAAAATTTTATGTTTCAAAAACTTCTTTTACAACAAGCCGAGTTGGATAGTGTGCAGGTTTCTGATAAAGAAGTAGAAGATGAGATCAATCGCCGATTGCAATACCACTTATCACGATTGGGAGGTTCGGAGGCAGAGTTTGAAAAAAATTATGGCAGCATTGTAGAATTTAAACAAATGGAAACACCTATCATTAGGGAGGAGTTGTTGGTGCGTCAAATGCGTTCTCAAATTACAGGTGATATTAAAATTACGCCTTCTGAAGTGCGACAATATTTTGCTAAGATGCCAAGCGATAGTTTGCCCGTTATTCCAGCGAATTACGAAATAGCAGAGATTGCTATTAAGCCACAAATGAATCAGTTTGAAAGAGAACGTGTGGTGAAAGAAATGCAACGCGTTAGAAACGATATTGTGGTGGGCGGAAGAGATTTCGGTACTATGGCTTACCTTTTCTCTGAAGATGGGTCGAAAGTGAACAATGGTGATTTGGGTTACATCAGCAGAGATCAAGTAGTGGCTGAGTTTGCTGCAGTGGCTTTTAGAATGAAAATTAATGAGGTGTCAGAGGTGTTTGAAACAGAATTCGGTTTCCATATTTTACAAGTGTTGGAGAAAAAAGGACAGTTGTTGAAGGTGCGTCACATCCTCAAAAAACCAAAAATGTACAATTTCGATTTGGGTATTGCCAAAGCTAAAGCAGATTCAATTTACAAAGTATTGCAGGATGAAAATACTTCATTTGGTGAAATGGCAGCTAAGTATTCAAGCGATCAAAACACAAAAGGTAATGGAGGGATATTGATTAATCCTAAAACTGGTGATGCTAAATTTATGGCAGAGGATTTAGACCCCGAGATTGCTGCTAAAGTGAGTACGCTAAAAGAAGGTATGTTTACTGTGCCAGAAATGACTGTAGATTATGGTGGTGGGAGTTCATACAAAATTTACAAATTGGTGGCTTATACTGAAGCCCATCAAGCCAATTTGAACGACGATTTCGAACAAATTAAAAATGCTGCATTACAAGAAAAACAGCAAGAAGCTATTTTGAAATGGGTGCAAAAACGATTAGATGGAACCTATTCTCGTGTAAGTGCCAATTATCAATCTTGCGAACAAAGTGAGCGTTGGTTAACCAAAAAATAACAAATCATGAATTTTGAATCAGATGTTAAAGCTTTGGATTCTCTAAAAGAGGTAACAGAGAAATTAGAAAAAGAAATAGGGAAGGTGATAGTAGGGCAGCAAGAGGCGGTGCGCCTCGTGGTTATTTCTATTTTTAGTAACGGACATGCTTTACTGGTTGGTGTTCCTGGTTTGGCTAAAACCTTGTTGGTGAATTCTATCTCCAAGGCTTTGGGCTTGTCGTTCAATAGAGTTCAGTTTACACCCGATTTAATGCCTTCTGATATTATTGGTGCTGAAGTTTTAGATGAATCACGTCATTTTAAATTTGTTAAGGGTCCCATCTTCGCCAATGTAGTTTTAGCCGATGAGATCAACCGTACTCCGCCAAAAACACAAGCTGCATTGTTGGAGGCTATGCAAGAAAAAAGCGTTACCAATGCCGGACAATCGCATGATTTACCCAAACCATTTTTTGTTTTGGCCACTCAAAATCCAATTGAGCAAGAAGGAACTTATCCTTTGCCAGAAGCTCAATTAGACCGTTTTATGTTTAACATTTGGATAGATTATCCATCTTACCAAGAAGAGATTGATGTGGTGAAAAGAACTACCATTAATTCATCTGGAGATATTCAATCGGTGCTTTCGGCCGAGCAAATTTTGTTCTACCAACAGTTGATTCGTAAGATGCCTGTTGCAGATAATGTGTTTGATTATGCAGTTAAATTGGCGCGCAAAACGCGTAAAGATTCAGCCGAAGCAACAGAAGATGTTAAGAAATATTTATACTGGGGAGCAGGCCCACGCGCCTCACAATACCTCATCGTTGGTGCAAAAGTAAATGCTGCTTTACGCGGTAAATATTCGCCCGATATTGAAGATGTAAAAGCTATAGCAGTACCAATTCTTCGCCATAGAATTTCACGCAACTATAAAGCCGAGGCTGATGGTGTGACTGTAGAGAAGATTATTGAAGGCTTGTTGTAGAAGATTATAGGTCTAATTTTTCATACACTGAATTCTGACTCTTAAACTCGGGCACAATTGCCTTCATTTTGCTTACCATCAATTCGTTGTTGGTTTCCTTTAGTGAATCTATTAAATCTTCAATACTATTGCTTATTTCATTAAGGTCGTATTCACGAACCTGAGCAATCATAATTTTTTCGTGATGCGTTTTTTGCGTGTTTTCCTCGTTGTTCAGTAATTCTTCATACAGCTTTTCGCCAGGTCGTAAACCTGTGTATTGCAACTCAATGTCTTTGCCTAACTCTAATCGAGAAAGCTTAATCATCTTTTTGGCTAAATCAACAATTTTCACCGATTTACCCATGTCGAAAATGAATATTTCGCCGCCTTTGCCATGAGAACCTGCTTCTAAAACAAGCTGACAAGCTTCCGGAATCGTCATGAAGAAACGAGTAACATCGGGATGGGTAACGGTGATTGGTCCGCCATTCTCAATCTGTTTTCTAAACAAAGGAATCACCGAACCGTTAGAACCCAACACATTTCCAAAGCGAGTGGTAACAAAATTTGTACTTGCTGTTTTGTTAATCGATTGGCAATAAATTTCAGCTATTCTTTTAGAAGCGCCCATCACGTTGGTGGGGTTAACCGCCTTATCTGTAGAAACCATTACAAATTTTTCTACTTTATTTAAAATGGCTAAATCGGCAATGTTTTTAGTGCCTTTAATGTTTACACGCACCGCTTCGGCCGGATTGTTCTCCATCATAGGAACGTGCTTGTAAGCAGCGGCATGATATATTATTTGCGGCTTAAAAGTGTTGAATAAAAGTGCCATTCTCTTCTCGTCGGAAATGTCACCAATCACCACTTCAAAGTTTAGCGATTTGTATTTGTCGTTTAGTTCTATTTCCAAATCATATAAAGGCGATTCGGCCTGATCTAAAAGGATTAACAATTTAGGCTGAAATTGTGCTAATTGTCGAACAATTTCGCTGCCAATAGAACCTGCAGCGCCAGTTACCAAAATAACTTTATTTGTATTTACTTCAATGATTTTTTGCTTGTCGAGTTTGATTTCGTCTCGTTCCAACAAATCTTCAATTTTCACTTTCTTAATCTGTTTGAAACTTAATTCTCCATTAATCCAGCTCGTGGAAGGAGGAACATCTAAAATTCTAATGTTTTTAGAAAGAGCAAAATCAACAATTTCTTGTTTCTTGGCAGAACTTAGTTTTTGATCGGCAAGAATAATGTGGTGGATGTCTTTGTTATCGGTGAATTTTTCGATGTCTTTGTTGCTAATGATATTGATACCTTCAATCTTCATTCCTGCGCGAGCTAAATTATCATCTACAAAAGCAACTACAGTGTATTTTGTTCCAGCATCGCGGTCGAGCGCTCTCTTGGTAATGGTACCAAATTCACCGGCCCCATATATAATAACGCTGGCTTTGTTTTTTGCCGAGTTTTTAATTTGCTCGTAAGATATTTTAATGGTGAGTCGAAAAGCTACCATCATCACCAAAGAAACCATAAAGTCGATGGCAATAATAGTTCGAGGAATGTTGTAATTAATATCAAAAAGGGGTAATATTTTGTTCAAAATAAAAAAGAAGGAAGTACCAACAATTAACACCAAGAAAATTCTTTGAATATCTTTTGAACCTGTGTAACGGATAACGCCCGCATAGGATTTGAAAATAATGAAAGAGGATAGACGAACAATGAAAACGCTAATGATTGCACCCTTTAAAAAAAACATGTCGGGTTCGTTCATTTTGAAGTCGAAACGAAGAAAGAAAGCCAAGCATATCGATATTAAACATATCAACACGTCTATTCCTAAAATGAACCATCTAGGGGCGTTTCTTATTTCGGGTTTCTTGTCCACAAGGGCTAAGATAATAAAAGATGGGGAAGTTGAATTATTTTCCTCTGCCCTGAACAACAATAAGAATAGTGTGAATAATGATTTTGAAATCTACAATAAGCGAACGGTTTTCCATGTAAATTAAATCGAATTTTAGTCGTTCAATCATTTCTTCTACATTTTCGGCATAACCGTATTTTACTTGTCCCCAAGAAGTAACTCCGGGTTTTACTTTTTGAAGATAGTAGTACTGTGGTGCTTTTTCTACAATTTGTTTGATGTAGAATTGTCTTTCGGGGCGGGGACCAACCACCGACATTTCTCCTTTCAACACATTCCAGAACTGAGGAAGTTCATCTAAACGCATTTTACGCAATATTCTTCCTGATTTGGTAATACGTGGGTCGTTGTCTTTGCTTAATGCCGGACCCATTTTTTCGGCGTCGGTGAACATAGTTCTATACTTAATGATATAGAAAGGTTTGCCATGTAATCCAATTCTTTCTTGTAAGAAAAAAATAGGCCCCTTAGAACTTGTTTTCACTAAAATAGCAAGCGTTAAATATAGAGGAGAGCCGAGTGTTAGTGCACAAATAGAAAATACAATATCGAAAGCTCTTTTGGCACTTTTTTCCCACTGAGGCATGTGATCTGGTGATATTTCAATAAGCGCAGCACCTAATATAGAGTTCATTTTAACCGATCCTGCAAGAATATCTTCCATATCGGGAATGGTTTTAATAATGATGTTCTTGCCTTCTAATTTGCTTAAAAGAGATTTTATGATTTCACTTTCATGATTTTCACCAGCAAGAATAACTTCTTCGATTTGGTATTTTTCAATGATTTCTTTTAAATCTTTTGTGCTACCCAATTGATTCAAGTAAGCAGAGAGTGCAGCATTTTTTTCTTCTTCTTCGATGCTCACATAGCCAAGGAATTTATTTCCCATCGACTTTTTCATGCTTTCCAGCTCATTGAAAATTTGAACCGCTTTGTTGCCACTTCCTACGATGATAGAGTTGAAGCCATATATTCTTCGGTGTATTTTATGCGCTGTTTGCGAAGTGATGATGAAACGAACAAGGGCTGTTAGAGTAAAGTGAATGATGAATAAAGCTGCAATAGATTTGTAATAAGTATGGTTGTAATCGTTAATCAATAAGGTAAAGAAGATAATAATAGTACCAAAAGCTGAAGTAAGAAAAGTTTGTCCAGTCTCCGTTAACCGCGATTTTCTAAACACATTACTGTACTGGCCCTGCATTAAATACAAACAAAACCAAAAGAAAGGAATGATGAGGAGTCCGAGATGCAGCTTAGGGTCTTTCAATATAACCTCTATCGATTCAAGCGATTGTTCGAGATTAGATTTTCTGTAAACGAAAAAGACAGTCCACGCCAAAGTAGCCATTAGCCAATCGCTAATGATATATTTAAAAGCTTGAACTATTTTATTCATTTTTGGCTGATAATCTTAATGTTGTCGAATCTAGCTGTGTTTTCCTCTCCGCTAATTTGCTGAATTTCGAAGTAAAATTCAAATTTATCTCCATTTAAGGTTTTGCTGAGGTCTATATAAATTTTATTCCATTCCATTTGGGTTGAGTTTAAAGTAATAATGGGCGTATTGCTGTTGCCAGCAATAGAACCAACAACTAAAGGCGCATTGCATGCATAATTCATTTCTAAAAAAACTCTTTTGCCAGAAGCGGGCGCCGAAAAATTCAAGTTACTTTTAATCTTAGCTAGTTTATTGTTGCTGTTTACGGTGATTTCTCCGCATTTTAAACCTTCGAAAGCGCTGTTGCTAATGTACATGTTTGTGTCGCTGTCGATATCGGCAATTAGGTTGGTGTTGTTGTTTTCAAAATTGTTGATGTATAGGAAGTTGGCTGAATTGAGATAGCTGATTTTCGGACTAATCAAATGATGTTCTTCTCGTAAAGTGAGGGTGGTGTCGCACCAAGAGTAGAAAATATATTTCTCGCGAATACTGGCTTGTCCGCTGTTTTTAATTCCCCCAGCAACACTTATTTTCACTTCACCTGAATTAGAGACAGGAATATCGCAAGGCAATTCAAAAGCGCCTATGAATTGGTCGTTAATGTAAATCCACGCATCTGTAATTTTTGCACTCTTACTTCCTTGAGTGTTGTAATCTGTTTTAAGTTCAATTTCATTGATTTTGATGTAAGAGGGTGGGGTGGCCTCGTTTTTAGAACACTGGCAAAAGCTTATCAATAGTAAGAAATAGAAAAAAATCAGTTTAAGCATGGTAGGTAAAGTTAATATTTTTATTTGGGCTGTATTTTTTCCTTTCACTTTGCTATATTTGCCGCTCTTAAAAATTCTCACTTTATCTTAAAATAAAAGGTATGAAAATGAAAGTTTTAAAATTTGGCGGAACATCAGTAGGCTCTGCTGCAAGAATGAAGGAAGTTGCTAAATTGGTAACAGCAGATAAAGACCCTAAAATTGTGGTGCTTTCAGCCATGTCGGGAACTACCAATGGTTTAGTGGAAATTGGTTCCTTGTTGTACAAAAACAAGCAAGAAGAAGCAGTTGCTAAGATAGAGGAGATGGAAAAGAAGTACGAAGCTGTAATGGGTGAGTTGTACACCAATGAAGAATATAAAAATAAGGCATTTGCAACCATTCACGAGAACTTCAATTACATGAAGACTTTTGTGGTTAAAGCTTTCAACGTTTACCAAGAAAGAGCATTGTTGGCTCAAGGTGAGTTGATGAGTACTGCTATGTTTCAAGTGTATTTAGAAGAGCAAAAAATAAATTCTGTTTTGTTGCCTGCTCTAAATTTCATGAAAATCAATAAAGATGAAGAGCCAGATTTGGCCTACACTAGAGAGCATATCGCTAAAGAATTGAAGAAATATCCAGAAATTGAATTGTTTGTAACACAAGGTTATATCTGTCGAAATACTTTTGGTGAAATCGACAACTTGAAAAGAGGAGGAAGTGATTACACTGCTTCGTTGATTGGAAATGCTATTGATGCAAGTGAGATTCAAATTTGGACAGATATCGATGGTATGCACAACAATGATCCTAGATTTGTTGGTGAGACTAAACCGGTTGCCGAATTATCATTTGACGAAGCTGCAGAGTTGGCTTACTTCGGTGCAAAAATTCTTCACCCTTCATGTATTCTTCCTGCTAAACAGGCAAATATTTCTGTTAAGTTGTTGAACACTATGCAGCCAGAAGCACAAGGAACAACCATTACCGAAAATCCTAAAAATGCGGGTGGTAATTTCGTTAAAGCTGTAGCCGCTAAAGATGGTATTATTGCTATCAAAATTGCTTCAACTCGTATGTTGTTGGCTTACGGATTCTTACGTTCGGTATTCGAAGTGTTTGAAAGATACAGAACACCAATTGATATGATTACTACTTCTGAAGTAGCTGTGTCACTAACTATCGACGATGCAACTCACTTAGATCAAATAGTAACAGAATTACAAGCTTTTGGTACGGTGGAAGTAGATAAAGATCAAACCATCATTTGTATCGTTGGCGACATGATTTCTGGTGAAGGAGGAATGGCGAAAAAATTATTCAGCGCTTTAGAAGGTGTTCCATTAAGAATGATTTCTTACGGAGGAAGCACGCACAATATTTCTGTTTTAACCGATGCATCTAATAAGTTGAAAGCATTGCAAACCATCAATGAAGGTTTGTTTGGTTTAAAAGGAGAGAAATTACAAAAGGTCTAAGCAGCATGATTATATCGCAAAAGCAAAAGGAACATTTCAGCACGCTGAAAACCCCTTTCTATTTCTATGATGTTGAATTGCTAAAGAAAACATTAAATGTTGTTACTTCTGAGGCAAAGAAATATGGTTATGTATTGCATTACGCTTTTAAAGCCAATGTAAACGACAAGATTCTAAACACCATTCATAGTTATGGTTTAGGTGCCGATTGCGTTAGCGGTAACGAGGTGCAAAAGGCCATTGATATGGGCTTTCCTCAAGATGAAGTTGTTTTTGCGGGAGTTGGAAAATCGGATGATGAGATTATCACAGCTTTGAAAAACGACATCTTTTGCTTCAATTGCGAATCGGTGCAAGAGATGGAAGTTATCAATGAGTTGGCTGCCAAACACAACAAAATTGCAAACATTGCGGTACGTATCAATCCAAATGTTGATGCGAACACACACAAGCATATTTCTACCGGATTGAAAGAGAATAAATTCGGTGTGAACATGGAAGAGATGGATAGTGTAGTGGATTGCGTGAAGGCATCTAAGAATTTAAAATTTGTGGGTATTCACTTCCACATTGGTTCTCAAATTACCGATTTGAGTTCATACAAAAACTTGTGTGTAAGAGTAAATCATATTCAAGAATGGTTTGAAAGTCGACATGTTACCTTGGAATTTATCAATGTTGGTGGAGGTTTGGGTATTGATTATTACAATCCCGAAACCAACGACATTTCTAAATTCGAAGAATATTTCGCCATCTTCAACGAATTCTTGCAATTGCGTCCGCACCAAAAACTACATTTCGAATTGGGTAGAAGCATCGTTGCACAATGTTCATCGTTGATTTCACGCGTGTTATATGTGAAAAAAGGAGCGAATACTTCTTTTATGATATTGGATGCTGGAATGACTGAATTGATTCGTCCGATGTTATACCAAGCCTACCACAAAATAAACAACCTAAGCACCACTGCAACAGATTTAGATACTTACGATGTGGTTGGACCGATTTGCGAATCAACCGATACTTTTGCTAAAGCACTTGAGTTGCCGTTGTCGAAAAGAGGCGATTTAATTGAAATAAAAAGTGCTGGGGCTTATGGTGAAGTGATGGCTTCAAATTACAATTTGAAGACTCTGCATGGCGCTGTTTATTCTGATGAGATTGTTTAGAATCACAACCCATTTACTTTCTTCCAAATAGCGAAACTTATCAGTTTAAATATTCTTCTGTTTTCGGCACGATGACGTTGATCGAAAAAGGTATCGTAATTTTTTAGAAGGTGTTTTACATCGATGAATTCACTAAGGTCGTTGTTGAAATACGAACGCACATCATCTTTCATTTCGTAAATCCATTGGTTGTTGGGTGTAGTGTAGCCCAGCTTGTCTTTACGCAATCTCACTTCTTCAGGAATAAAGCCTTTTATGTTTTCTTTCAATAAATACTTCAAGGTGTTTTGCTGGATTTTATAGGCGCCAGGAATAGAAAAAAGCAATTCTATTAATTCGCTATCATCGGCAAATGGAACTCTTGATTCTACAGAAAACCACATGGAGCAGCGGTCTTCACATTTGAGGTACGACTTTAAACTGCTGTTGTAAAATTCGCTCGATAGTCTGTCGTTTAAGCCGTGCTGTCGGTCTTTTTTAAAATCGATAAATGCCTGTTCACTGAAGTTGTTGTACAAGTCGGCACTTATCATTTTAAAATCTTGAAACTTATTTCGGTACAATTTCTTAAGCACTTTGATAGGCACTAATTTTAGTCCGTCGCGCTTCATCCATTCTTTGCTCAGCTCGGCTTTGTGTTCGTCTTTCTTGGCAAAATAGCGGTGGTGTTCGTAGCCCGCAAAAAGCTCATCGCCCCCTTGTCCGTCTAAAACAACCTTAATTCCGCTTTCTTTCACTTGTTTCATCACGCGCCATTGGGCGTAGGTGCTGGTGGAGAAAAGCGGTATGTCCTGACAATAAGTAAGCTCTTCCAAATCTTTCAACAACTCGGCACTGGTAGGTTGTACCGTGTGCCATGTTCCCTTGCAATAATCCACTACCGCTTTGGCCCATTTGCTTTCATCAATATCTTTTTCTTTGTTGGTAGAAGTGTACAAATGCAATTTTTGTTGGGGAAGCAAATGATGCATCAAACCAACAATAGATGAACTGTCTAAGCCTCCACTTAAGCAAGAACCCACTTCAACATCGGCACGCAATCGAAGTTTTACAGCATTAGTGATTTTCTCTAAAACCTCTTCGTTGTATTTTTTTAATTGATTTTGGTTAACTGTTGCAACTTCTCTATTGACTTCCAACGTGTAATATTGTTGAATTGAGATCTCTTGTGTTCGAATTTTTAAAATAAGCTGATGAGCAGGAGGGAGCTCTACAATTCCATCTATCATTCCTTGCGAATGATGCTCTGTTTCATTGAAACTCAAATAATCGAAAGCCGCTTGTTTGTTGATCTTTTTAGCGATCAATTGAGAATGTAAAATGGCTTTTTGTTCTGAGGCAAATAGAAATTTATTTTCGTCTTTGAAGTAATAAAAAGGTTTTACGCCAACGCGGTCTCTGCTACAAAATAGAATTTCTTTGGCGCTATCGTAAATCACAAAAGCCCACATACCATTGAAGTGTGTGGAGCAATCTGTTCCCCATTCGCGGTAGGCAGCAAGAATTACTTCAGTATCTGAATTCGATAAAAATTGATGTCCTTTGGCTTGTAAAATATCTCTCAATTCAATGTAATTGTATATCTCCCCATTGAAGGTGATCCATAGTTGTTGGTCGGCGCTGCACATTGGCTGATGGCCAGACGGACTAAGATCGAGAATTGACAAGCGGCGATGTGCCAACGCCATTTCAAAATTATTTTCAGCCGATAGAATATTCTTGTGAGGAGAAAAAGTAAAACTACTTTCGCGAACATTGTGTGGCGTTACTTCACTAAAAAAACAATGTGGTGTTTTGTTGTTGAATAGGGTGAATCCTTCGTCATCGGGTCCGCGATGTGCCATCAATTCGTTCATCTTTCTTACTGCCTCAGCGGTATTGAAAGTGTTTTTGAATTGTACTATGCCCGAAATGCCACACATTATTTCATCCAGTGATTTAGGTTTCTATCAATTAACTTTTCTGTTGCTTTAATATCCTCAACGTAAAAGTGGGTGAGTTTATTCCTTAGCTCTGGCGACATCGTTTTCTTTGCCGACTTTTTAATGTTGGCTTGGTAAACTTTATTTAAAATGCGTTCGCGAATTTTCTTAGAAGGGATGAGGAGTCGAAGTAAATTTTTCTCCCAATTTTTAGCCGATTTGAATTTTTGATGTAAGCCTAAAGAAGCAAAATCTTTCGCTTCGTTTTGTGTTTCAGCATCTATGTTTTCCAATTTAGACACACCTATGAATGAAAGCGTTTTGTTGGTGACTTCAAGCGCATTCGATTTTAAATCATCGAGTAAAACCACAAGTACATTCTCTTTGCCAAAAATCTGTTGCCAGCGCTCTATATGTGCGCTAAACAATCCGTTTTCTTTATAAAATAAACATTGGTTGAAAGTAGCAGAAGAAGGGATGTTGAATCCCGATTTTCTGCCGTATTCTAAAGTGAGTGCTTTCTCAAAATCGCTTTCTGTTTCGTAGCCGTTGTAAATGTTTTCTCCGTGCAAAGAGTAAATCATATCAACCGGATTGCGCAAACAAATAATGATTTTAGCATCGCCCACCAATGCCTTGATTTCGTGAGGTGCCGTTTGCGAATACAAATACCAAACAGAGGCTTCTCCTTTTGCTTTTTGTGTGGCATTAGCAAAATACGATTGGTATTTCGCTAAATCGTTAAAATGATTTCTAATGTTTAAATCCTCCCCAAAAAAATGCAATTCCTTGGGCGCAAAAAAAACATCGGGGTGTTGTTCTAAATAATATTGCAGCGAAGTAGTGCCGCATTTAGGTGCGCCTACGATGAAGAAGTTGGGGAGAGCTGTTTTGTTCACTGCAATGATTCTTGATAAATATATTGAGTAAAATTACTCAATATAATTAGTAAAATTATTGGTTGGAAAAAAATGAGGCTGATTCGTTTTTAGTAATGATACCTGCATTGAAGTATTATTATCTTTTGGTCGGCTACCTGATAAACCAGTCTATTGGTATCATCAATCCTTCTTGACCAGCAACCATTGAATTCAAACTTTAGTGGTTCAGGTTTACCAATTCCTTGAAAAGGGTCTCGGTTGATGTCCTTTATTAATTCATTTATTCTCTTTACAGTCTTCTTGTCTTGTCCTTGCCAATACAAATAATCTTCCCACGCGTGGGGTGTCCAACTGATGTTCTTTTTCATTCCATCAATTTCTTTTTCACCAATTTACCACTCTTAGCTTGCGCAATTGATTCACGCAATCTATCAGCATTTTTAGAACTCGATAAAAGGTGGGCGGTTTCTAAGATTGAATTGTACTCATCCAACGACATAACCACAACTCCTTTGTTTTTTCTAGCAATGATGATGGTTTCATGCTCGTCAATAACTTCATCGACATAGGATTTAATGCCTTTTCTAAAATCAGATATTGTTGTTGTTTGCAAACCCATAAGTATAACTTTTGTAGTTTTTATTTTGTTGCTCTACACCTAAAGCATATACCTACACTTAGGGTATGATGTAAAGATAATCATAATCATTATATCGTACAACATTTTGTACAACATTTTGTACAACATTTTGTAAAAACTCATTTCAATAGATGAAATGGGGTAATCAACTTTCTTTGTTCGTCCACATCCTTTCTGCGATTGGGTCAACACTAAACCATCTTCCCAATCTTGGGTCAAGCTGTCTAAATTCAGTTGTATAAAAATTCCCATCACCAGAAAGCTCATTATCAATTACTAATCCCAGGTAGATATATCTGCGCGTGTCTGCACAACTTTTTTTCACAGCAAAAAATTGGGGCGCTTTTCCTAATAATTTTACATTTTTAATTACCTGTTTTTATAGTTATAACATTATTTGCTTTGTTATAACATAGTTTGTACATTTGAAATATTGCTTGTTTAATCATGTAAATAGAGAAGTTATGGAAAAGAGATTAGTGAAAATAGGAAACTCTATGGGGTTTGTAATTCCTAAGAGTTATTTGAAGTCATTTGGAGAGAGTGTGATTATTGAAAAAACACTTACAGGTTTGCTTATTAAGCCTAGTGCGCCACAGACGGTTACTTTAAGTGATTTGCTAGCTTCCACAGATATGGATGCGATGTATAAACAAATGAAGATGGATGCTGATTCATCTAAGGCACAGAAATACTATAATAGTAAAGAGGTTCGAGATTTAGACAACTCAAACGATGTTGTTGATGAATATTAATCAATGGGAAATATGGATGGTAGATTTTAATCCTACCAGAGGACAAGAAATAGCTAAGTTGCGGCCGGCTATAGTTGTAAACGACCAGCGCTTGGGTAAGCTTAATTTAAGGGTGGTGGTTCCAATTACCGACGTGAAGTTTGCTAATGTTTGGCATCATGAGATAAGCGCAAATAAAAGTAACGGCTTAAGCAAAAACAGTTCTGCCGATTGCTTTCAATTGAAATCTCTTTCTTGCGATAGGTTTGTAAAGAAGATAGGTTCATTAGATGCTATTCATAGGCCTCATGTACAGCTAAAGATGATGTTGGTGTTGGGGTTGAAAGTTTAAGAAAATTGCGACAATTCATAAACTTGGGCGTTGTCCCTAAATATTGTTT
>JBMTCG010000070.1:0-13643 GCA_049430665.1 Flavobacteriales bacterium
ATCCGAAGTCTGATGCTCTATCCAGTTGAGCTACAAAGCCAGTTTGTTTGTTTATCAATGTTTTTAAGGACTTTAGTAAGAATTCTTTGATATCATTGATGTATGCGAATATATGCAAATACCTGCATATAGGTGCAAAAACCCACCATCAAAACCCACCATGAAATTTGAAAGTGGATTTATAATATTCGATGAAATCAATGTAGCAGAACCGAATTTTAACAACGCTAGAAAAAATAATTTAACTTCGGTTTAATGAAAAGCACCAATTGAGAGTTAGTTCATTTTGGTTTGAAGACAAACAATTATACTAAAAATATAAAAATGAAAACAGCATGTTTAGCACTTATCAGTATCGTTCTTTTTTCGTGTTCAGAAGAAAAGAAAAAGGACTCAGGAGAGAATAATGTAATAGGAACCAGAACTTTTCATTGACCAAGTTTCGCGTATAAATGTAGAATCGGTGGTGAAATCAATGGTTGTTTTCCCGTATCGATATTTATAGAATTTGTAGTTTGGTTTTTTGTCCCCACAGCCACAATCCTTATCTCTATTGATGTAATCAAATTCCCACAAACCAATTAAGATGTTACTTGAATACGTGTGATTTTTTATGCTATCAAATGAGGGATTATTTTGTGAGAATACACTTAATTATGCTGATAGAAACAACACAAAAATGATTGTTATTTTTTGCATAGTTTAAAACAGCCCCAATATCAAATCAGGCATTAACCCAATCACCAACGAAATCCCAGCGCAAACAAACACTACAATTCCAGCTTTGTTTTCTGTTTGAACTTCTGTTGTTGGAGCGCCATAAACAGCAGCAATAACTTTGAAGTAGTAGTAGATACCCACTAAAGAAGTTAGAATGGCTAAAAGTGAGATTCCTAAATAACCTTGGTTAATGGCTGCAGAAAGCACCATGTATTTTGCGAAGAAACCTGATAATGGAGGAATACCAGCCATCGACAACATGATAATGGTGAACAACACAGCCAATAATGGATTCGATTTGCTTAAGCCTTTCAATGAATCGATGCTGAAGGTTTTTCCGTCTTCTGATAATTTGATTAATACAGCAAATGCACCCAATGAAGCAGCGGCATAAGAAACAGAATAGTATAATAGAGCGTCGGCAGCATCATTTTTAAGTGCTAACACCGCTAATAACATGTAACCAGCGTTTGCGATACCAGAATAGGCTAAAAGTCGTTTTAAGCCGCTTTGTGCAAGCGCTGAGAAGTTTCCAATCAATAAGGTTAAAGCAATGGCAATGATTAAAGTGGTATCCCAGCTGTGGTTTACATCGGCAAATGCTCTGCTAAACAAACGATAGAATGCTGCAAAGGCTGTTACTTTAACCGCTGTAGCCATAAATGAAGTGATGATGTTTGGTGAACCTTCGTAAACATCTGGCGCCCAAAAGTGGAAAGGCGCAGCAGATACTTTGAACAATAATCCAATCATGATTAAGATTACTCCGCCATAAAATATCGTTGGCAATTGTTGTGTGTTGTGCACGTAATCAGCAATTCCTTGTACGCTAAATGTACCAGTTGCTCCGTAAATAAAGGTGATTCCGAATAACAAGAAACCTGTTGCGAAGGCACCCAATAGGAAATATTTGAACGATGCTTCGCTCGATTTTAGAGAATCTCTTCTGCTTCCTGCCAAGGTGTACAATGAAACAGAAAGAGTTTCTATACCAATGAACAATACCGTTAAGTTGGAGAATGACACCATCATGATGGCGCCTGCTACGGTGAAAAGCATAATACCGTAGTAGTCGCCTTTACTGTTTTCGTCGTGGTTGAATTGGTCTTTAGATAAGATGAAAACCAAAGTAGAAATTACCAAAATAACAGAGGTAAAAACCGCTGCATATTTATCGAAATCAATCATTTCTTGGAAATATTGTTTAGCATTCCAAGTGAATAAAGTTAAGCCAGTGATGGCCACCAATCCGGCGATGATGATGTTGCGTGTGTGCTGACGGAGAGAATCAGAGAGTCCGGCAAACAACGAAATAACGCCTAAAACAGAAACGAGAATTAAAATGTTCATAATATCTTATTTACCAATAACAGTCAATATACTTTTTACAGAAGGTTCAATCAATTCGAACAAAGGTTTAGGGTAAACGCCCGAAAGGATTACCACTAAAACAATTGGAATTAGAACCGCTTTATCGTTGAAAGTTAAATCTGCGAATTCAGCAGTTAACTTACTTGTTTCCCCCAGCATCATTTTTTGGTAACTCCACAACATGTAGATTGCTCCTAAGATTACCGTTAAACCAGATATTCCAGCGATTATGGCGTTGTAATCGAATACACTTTTGATCAATAGAAATTCACCTACAAATCCGTTGGTTAATGGCAAGGCAACGCCACCCAACATGATGATCATAAACAAAGTAGCAAACCAAGGCGCTTTAGTTCTAATGCCGCCCAATTCGCTCATTTCATAAGTTTTGGTTCTATTGAAAATGATATCTGCAACGAAGAACAAACCAACCACATTCACCCCGTGCGCCAACATTTGTAGCATACCACCGCGCAAACCATCGGCAGTGCCTGTCATCACTCCCGCAGTGATTAAACCAACGTGAGCGATAGAAGAATAAGCCAATAATTTTTTGAAGTCTTTTTGAACGATAGCAATGAAAGAGGCATACACGATACCCAACATGGCTAAGAAAATTGCAGTGTCGCCCCATTGCTCGCAACCTAGCGGAACTACAGGCAACAACCAGCGAATAACCCCAAAAATACCCATCTTCAACATGATACCCGAAAGCAACATAGTGCCCGGCGTGCTGTTCATGTGGTAGGTAGAAGGCTGCCAAGTGTGGAAAGGAAATACTGGAATCTTAATCGCAAAAGCGATGAAAATACACCAGAACAACCATGATTGAGTGTTGGCATCCAAAGATAAATCGTAGAAAGCTTGAATAGCGAATGAGTGTTCTCCAGGAGTTTGAGCGTACAAGTAGAACAAAGCAAATAACATCAATAAACTACCCGCCAAAGTGTAAATGAAGAATTTGAAAGTGATGGCTTTTGCGTTTTCTCCACCCCATAATAAGGAGATGAAGTAAATTGGAATTAAACCTAACTCCCAGAAGATATAAAATAAGAAAGCATCTTTGGCTACAAACACACCAATTAATCCGGCTTGCATCAACAAAATCAAAGCGTAAAAAGCTAGCGGATTTTTGTATTCTCTTTCGAAAGTCGACAAGATAATTAATGGCACCAAGAAGGTAGTTAACAACACCAACAAGATGCTTAAACCATCCATACCAACGCTAAATGAAATCCCTAAAGATTTAACCCATGCTTGGTTGAAGTCGAATTGAGTAGAGTTTGCTGGATCGAATTGAGCCCAAACAGATATGGCTGTTAAGAAGGTCAATGTTGAGAATCCAAAAGCCACTTTCTTAATAGCATCACCTTTAAATAAAAACAAAGATGCTAGTCCGAGCAGCGGTAAAGCGAGTAAAATTAAGGTCATCATTATCTGAACCAGATTAAATAATTAGCAAATAAAATTAGCAATACACCAGCGACAATGCCGAAGATGTAATACCCGGTGTTTCCGGTTTGAATTTTTTTAATGTTGTTGCTCGCCTTAACAGAAGAAGAGGCGAAAAGATTTACAGCAGGGTCGATTACTTTTTCTTCAATGAAATTTTGAAGTACAGTACCTTTCAATAAACCTGGTTTGATCATGATTTTAGTGTAAATCTCATCCAAGTAATATTTGCCAGCAAACAATTTTTTGATTCCTTTTTCTTCGCCTGGAATAGTTGTTTTGTCGAAGTAGATTTTCTTAGCATACATGATTGACGCAATAGCCAAACCAGTAGCAATGGCCATTAAGATGTATTCTGTCGTGTGGAAATCCCCTTCAAATACTCTGTTCAATCCAGTTAAATCACTTGATTTATCGAAGAAATACGACAAGCCATGGTGAATTCCTGTGAATTCTGGTAAGCCTAACAATCCGCCAAACACCGCCAATACAGCCAATACAATCAATGGAATCGTCATGGTTGATGGCGATTCATGTAAATGATGCTTTTGTTCGTGTGTTCCTCTAAACTCTCCAGAGAAAGTAAGGAAGTACATTCTAAACATGTAGAAAGCAGTTAATGCTGAGGTTAATGAAGCCACTGCCCAAAGAATAGGATTAACATTGTAAATATGCGCTAACATCTCATCTTTAGAGAAGAAGCCAGAGAAAGGAGGAATACCCGAAATGGCTAAACATCCCAATAGGAAAGTGAGGTGTGTAATAGGCAATGATTTTTTCAATCCGCCCATGTTTCTAATGTCTTGTTCGCCGCTCATCGCGTGAATTACGCTACCTGCACCCAAGAACAACAATGCTTTAAAGAATGCATGCGTTAACAAGTGGAACATACCGCTGGTGTAAGCACCAACGCCTAAAGCCACGAAGATTAATCCCAATTGAGATACTGTAGAATATGCCAATACTTTTTTGATGTCGTTTTGAACCATTGCGATAGTTGCGGCCAATAAAGCTGTTGCAGCGCCCACAATAGAGATGAACATCATCGTATCTGGCGACATATCATACAATACATGAGAACGAACAATTAAGTAGATACCAGCTGTTACCATCGTTGCAGCGTGAATCAATGCAGAAACCGGAGTTGGTCCCGCCATCGCATCGGGCAACCAAGTGAACAATGGTAACTGAGCACTTTTACCCATGGCACCAATAAATAGTAATAAAGTAATGATTTGGATATTTTCGTGTCCAAACGGACTATTCAATACATCCACAAAATTCAAGCTACCAAACTCTTGAAACATCAAGAACAAACCAAGTATAAATCCAAGGTCACCAATTCTGTTCATCACAAAAGCTTTCTTAGCTGCGTTGTTGTATTCGGGCGTTTTGTACCAGAAACCAATCAATAAGTAAGAGCAGAAACCAACACCTTCCCATCCTGTGAACAACACAACATAATTGTCGCCCATTACCAACAACAACATGAAGAACACGAACAAGTTTAAGTAAGCAAAAAAGCGATTGTAGTTTTCATCATCGTGCATGTAGCCAATAGAGTAGAGGTGGATTAAGAAACCAACGCCCGTTACCAAAGTCATCATGATTAGTGAAAGCTGATCGATTTGGAAAGATATCGATAAGGTAGTATTTCCAATTTTAAACCATTCGAAAGCCGTTACATATTGCACTTCCATGCCGCCGCTAACAAAGTTGGCGAAGGTGATGAGTACACAAACAAAAGCTGCGAAGATGGCAGTGCTTCCAATTAATCCTACTAAAGATTTAGAAAGTTTTTTTCCGAATAAACCGTTGATGAGGAAGCCTATCAGCGGCAGAACAGGTATGAGTAATGCTACGTTCATTTGCAAATTACCATTTAAGTTGATTCAATGAGTTGATGTCTATAGAGCCGCTTTTGCGGTGTACCATAGTTAAAATTGCCAAGCCAATAGCCACCTCTGCGGCAGCTACCACCATGATGAAAAACACGAAAACTTGTCCCGATGAGTCTCCTCTAAAAGAAGAAAAAGCTACCATTAAAAGGTTCACGGCATTCAACATTAATTCTATCGACATAAAGGCGATGATGGCGTTTCTGCGCAGCAACATACCCATTACGCCTATGCTAAAAAGCACAATGCTTAACACTATGTAGTAGTTCAAAGGAACTACCTGTACAGCTGAAGTGATATCGTTCATATTATGAATTCTTTTTGGTTAAAGTGATTGCTCCGGCCATAGTCGACAAGAACAAAACGGCAGTGGCTTCAAAAGGGAACAAGTATTCTGAGAACAATGTTTTTCCTAAGTTTTTGATCAATCCCGCTTCATGATTTACTGGAGCAGATATGCTTAATCCCGATTTGAAAGAAGCGATTAACACCAAGAAAAGTAAACCGCCTGATACCATTGCCGCAATTTTGATAATCATTGGTTTCGATGCTTCAATGGTTTTGTTCAGGTTGAGGTACATCAAAACCGTAAGGAATAAAACCATAATGGCACCAGCGTAAACAATTACTTGCACTACCGCCAAAAACTGAGCATTTAATAAAATGAAGTGTCCGGCAATTGAAAAGAAAGTAGCAATAACAAACAACACACTATAAACAGGGTTTTTAGAAAATATTGTTGCTAGCGCGCAGCCAACGGTTATTGCAGAAAGAAGATAAAATACGTAAAGTAACATTCTAATATTTTTTTTGACGTTTGGTGATATCTATTCTGTTGTCCATTTTCTCTACCAACTTATCCTTACCATACACAAATCCTTTTCTGTTGTAGTCGGCATGAACAATTTCATCTGTTAAGAAAATAGCTTCTTTCGGACAAGCCTCTTCGCACAATCCGCAGAAGATGCAACGAAGCATGTTGATTTCGTAAACCTTAGCGTATTTCTCTTCGCGGTATAATTTTTCTTCGCCTTTTTTGCGTTCGGCGGCTGTCATGGTGATGGCCTCTGCCGGACAAGCAACAGCGCACAATCCGCAAGCGGTGCAGTTTTCACGACCTTCTTCATCGCGTTTCAACACGTGGTGCCCGCGATAAACTGGAGCGAATTCTTTTTCTACTTCAGGATATTTTACCGTAGCCTTTCTTCTGAAGACGTGGCTCAACGTAATTAACATCCCTTTGATAACAGCTGGTAAATAGAGTCTCTCGGCTAGAGTGTACTCTTTGTCTACTGCTACTTTTGCTCTATTGGTTAATGCCTTCATTGTATTTTATTTAAAAACAATAATTCCTAAACCTGTTAACAACACATTCACAATGGCCAATGGAATTAAAATTTGCCATCCTAATTTCATCAATTGATCGTATCGGAAACGAGGGAGAGTCCAACGAATCCACATGAACACTAATATTCCTAAAATTACTTTTACAAAGAATACCACTGCTCCTACAATAGTTAACCAATTTTGAGACAAGCCCAATTGGTCGCTAAATGGGAAGTTGTATCCACCAAAATATACCGCTGCGATAATCGCAGAAGAGATAAACATGTTGAAGTATTCGGCAAACAAGAAGAAACCTAATTTCATGGAAGAATACTCGGTATGGTAACCACCAATCAACTCGGTTTCGCACTCAGGTAAATCGAAAGGAGCACGGTTGGTTTCTGCTAATGCACAAATAAAGAAGATTACAAAGCCAAGAGGTTGGTACCAAATGTTCCAGTTGAAACCTGGTTGTTGATCAACAATTTCGCGAATGCTTAATGAACCCGTCATCATGATGATGGCAATGATCGACAAGCCCATCGCCAACTCGTAAGAAATCATTTGAGAAGAAGCACGAATCGCCCCAATCAAAGAGTATTTGTTATCAGATGCCCAACCACCCAACATGATGCCGTAAACACCTACAGAGACTACCCCGAAGGCATACAAAATACCAATATTCACATCAGCTGCTTGTAGCGTAAATTCTTGTCCGTCGATTACAAATGTATCTCCCCAAGGAATCACAGCTGAAGTCATACCTGCCGTTAACATCGCCAAGCACGGACCCAATACAAACAAGAATTTGTTGGCTGTGTTTGGAATAATTTCCTCTTTGGTGAACATCTTAACACCATCGGCTAAAGGTTGAAGCAAACCGAAAGGACCAGCTCTGTTCGGACCAATTCTATCTTGCATTACAGCAGAAACTTTTCTTTCGGCCCAAGTAGAGTATAGGGCAACCAATAGGGTGAGAACAAAAACGCCCACCACAATTAGTAATTTAACGATTAATGCTAATTCTATCATTTACCAATCTTTTTATATTGTGGAGACGCTAATTTATTGTAGTGATTTTGAGAGATAACCGAGTGGTGATCAATCTTACGCGGACCTTCAATTTTCCAGTCGCTGGTTTTTTTCTTGTCGAAACGGCATTCGTTGCATATCCATCCTGCCTGACCATTCGGCTGGTCTTCCACTTCACCCCATTGATCTTTGCGCGCTGTAACACGCAATACATCTTCACCTTTCAACCACAAGGTAGTTTTACCCGAACATTTTTTGCAATCTCTATGCGCATCAACTGGTTTAGTAAACCAAACACGAGATTTGAAACGGAAAGTTTTATCTGTTAATGCGCCAACCGGACAAACATCAATCACGTTACCAGAGAAATCGTTGTCGATAGCTTTCTCAATGTAAGTGCTAATTTCAGCAACATCACCTCTGTTCATTACCCCATGAGAACGGCCATCAGTTACCTGATCGGCAGTTTTAACACAACGGTAGCAAAGGATACAACGATTCATGTGCAATTGAATCTTGTCGCCTATATCTTTTCTTTCAAAAGTTCTTCTTTCAAAATCGTAACGAGTAGATGATAAACCATGCTCGTAACCTAAATCTTGTAAATGACATTCGCCTGCTTGATCGCAAACCGGACAATCCAGTGGGTGATTGATCAATAAGAATTCAACTACACCTTTTCTTGCGTCAACAATTTCTGGTGATGTATTGTTCACCACTTCCATCCCATCCATTACCATGGTGCGGCATGAAGCAACAGGTTTAGGCATCGGACGAGGATCTTTATCAGAACCCTTCGTTACTTTAACTATACAAGTGCGGCAGTATCCACCGCTGGTTTTCAGCTTTGAATAGTAGCACATAGTTGGAGGAGCTACTTCGGGGCCAATCATTCTTGCGGCTTGCAGAATGGTTGTTCCGTCGGGAACTTGAATTGTATGACCATCAATGGTAACCTTTGGCATAATCTATTCTTTTAATGAGCAACTTCTTTTTTAGGTATCAAGGCTTCAAACTCATGGCGGAAGTGACGAATTGCGCTTGCAACCGGCCATGCAGAAGCATCACCAAGCGGACAAATAGTATTTCCTTCAATACGTTTTTGAATATCCCATAACAAATCAATATCGCTTGGTTTACCATGACCTTCGGCCAAGCGGTGCGCCACTTTTTCCATCCAACCTGTACCTTCACGGCAAGGCGAACACTGTCCGCAACTCTCATGATGGTAAAAACGATTCAAAGTATATAAGTTCATTGGTATGCTGGTATCTTCATCGTACACCATAAATCCGCCAGAACCTAACATAGAACCACCTGCAAATCCACCATCACTCAACGATTCGTAAGTCATTAAGCGCGGTTCACCAGCAGGAGTTTTCAATAACATTTCAGCTGGAATAATAGGTACAGATGATCCACCAGGAATACAAGCTTTCATCTTTTTTCCTTTCCAAATTCCACCACAATATTCTTCTGAGTAAACAAATTCTTCAACAGGTAAACCCAATTCGATTTCGTAAACTCCTGGTTTATTGATGTGGCCAGACGCAGAAATCAATTTGGTTCCCGTACTTCTTCCAATACCAATTTTTGCGTATTCATCGCCGCCCATCATTACAATTGGCACAACGGCAGCGATAGTTTCAACGTTGTTTACAACAGTCGGACAACCATACAATCCCGCAATAGCAGGGAAAGGAGGTTTAATACGAGGATTACCTCTTTTACCTTCCAACGATTCTAATAAGGCAGTTTCTTCACCACAGATGTAAGCACCACCACCCACTTGAACATAAAGATCTAGAGAGTAGTTAGAACCCAAAATATTTTTTCCTAAAAAGCCAGCTGCATAAGCCTCTTCAATAGCTTTTTCAACAATACGCGATACATAAAAGTATTCACCTCTTATATATATGTATGCTGTATTTACGCCCAACGCGAAACTTGAAGTAACCATTCCTTCCACCAAAGCGTGAGGAATTTTCTCCATCAAATATCTGTCTTTAAAAGTACCAGGCTCCGATTCGTCGGCATTGCAAACCAAGTAACGAGGCACACCTTCTGGCTTAGCCAAAAAGCTCCATTTCATACCTGTTGGAAAACCTGCTCCACCGCGACCTCTTAAGCCCGATTTTTTCACTTCTTCCACGATAGCCTCGGGAGTCATTGTTTTAATAGCTTTCTCTATAGAAGCATAACCGCCATGTTGCTTGTACACCTCTAAAGTGTGAATATTGGCAACGTGTTCATTATGTATTAATAATTTTTTGCCCATGCTTACAATGTGTTTTTATAATCCATGTCGGTATAACTTCTTCTTCTTCCTTCAGCCTTGTAGTTATCTAAGATGGCATCAATTTTTTCGGGAGTAAGATTCTCGTGATAAGAAGCGCCCACTTGCATCATTGGTGCAGTACCGCAGCTGCCCAAACATTCCACCGTTTTTAAAGTGAACATTCCGTCTTTAGTGGTTTCACCTGGTTTGATGTTTAATTTTTTACCAATGTAGTTCACCACATCATCAGCACCTCTTGCCCAGCATGATGAGGTTCTGCACACTTCTAACAAACATTTTCCAACCGGTTTAAGGTTGTACATAGAATAGAATGAAGCAACTTCAAAAACTTCAACAGGTTGAATCTTTAGTATCGATGCAACATAAGCCATTACATCAGCGCTTAACCAGCCATCAAATTCGGCTTGGGCAACGTGAAGAATAGGAAGTAAAGCCGATTTTTCTTTACCTGCAGGATAGCGGCTGATGATTTTGTTCACCGTGGCCATGGCCTCCTCTGAGAATTGTATGTTTTTCTGACTACTCATAATCTTAAGCGTCTAGTTCGCCTGCAATAATATTTAAGCTACTCATTGTGATGATGGCATCTGATAAAACAGAACCTTCAATCATTTTAGCGTAGGCTTGGTAAGTAATGAAACAAGGTCGTCGGAAATGCAAACGGTAAGGGGTTCTTCCTCCGTCGCTCACCAAGTAAAATCCTAATTCACCGTTGGCACCTTCAACAGAATGATACACCTCGCCAATGGGTACTTTAGTTTCTCCCATCACAATTTTGAAATGGTAAATTAAAGCTTCCATTTTGGTGTACACATCTTGTTTTGGAGGCAAGTAGAATTCTGGAACATCTGCGTGGTACGGACCATCAGGCATTTTTTCCAATGCTTGTTTGATGATGCTGATACTGTTCCACATCTCGGCGCTGCGCACCATATATCTATCGTAACTATCTCCTTGTTTTCCAATAGGAATAGTGAAATCGAAATCTTGGTAAGATGAATAAGGGTTCATTACACGAACATCATAATCTAAACCAGTTGCGCGTAAGTTCGGACCGGTAAATCCATAGTTCAAAGCTTGTTCAGGCGACATTGGTCCGGTACCAATTGTTCTATCCATGAAGATTCTGTTTCTGTTTACCAAAGCTTCATATTCTTTAAAAGCCTTAGGGAAATCGTTCACAAAATCCTTAATTTTTTTCCAGGTAGCATCATTGAAATCTCTCTCAAATCCGCCTATTCTACCAATGTTGGTAGTTAAACGAGCACCACAAATTCCTTCGTAGATTTCGTAAATTTTTTCTCTTTGTTGAAAGATGTGGGTGAAGCCAGTTAACGCTCCTGTATCTACCGCCAAAATTGAATTACAAATTACGTGATCGGCAATACGCGCCAACTCCATAATGATAACGCGCATGTAATCAACACGCTTAGGAATTTCAACGCCCAACAATTTTTCCATTGTCATTTCCCAACCAAAGTTATTGATAGGAGAAGAGCAATAGTTCAAACGGTCGGTGATAGGTGTTATTTGGTTAAACGGACGGTGTTCTGCCAATTTCTCGAAGGCACGATGAATATAGCCAACGGTAGATTCTGCATGAAGAATTTTTTCTCCATCCATGGTGAGCACGTTTTGAAAAATACCATGAGTAGCAGGGTGCGTTGGACCCAAATTGATGGTATTCAAATTAATCTCACTAAGGTCTTTATTCTTTAGGCTTTCAATCATTGTTGTATATTTTATCTACCAAACATTGAATCGTTTTTATCTGTGCGCGTTCCATCTTCCAATGGATATTCTTTGCGCAATGGGAAATAATCCATTTCATCCATATTCAAGATTCTTCTCAAATCAGGATGTCCTTTAAAGATGATTCCGTAGAAATCGAAAGTCTCTCTCTCTTGCCAGTTCGCCGATTTAAAAATATCAGAAACGGTGTCAGTCTCAGGTTTGCTTTTAGGAAAGCGTGTTTTCAAACGAACGCGTGTATTGGTGTACAAGTTTTGAATGTGGTAAACTACACCCAACTCATCAGTGCTTTCGTAGTGCATTCCGCAAACATCTGTTAAGTAAGAAAAGCCCATTTCTTCTTCCGATAAAAACTTGATGATACTTTTGATATCTGCGTTTTCTACCGATAGAGTAAGCATTCCGTAAGGCACACCAACATCGTTAATGCTTTTAGGGAAGCGAGATTTAAGCGCATCCACCACTTTAGTGTATTCTGCGTTATTTAATTCCATAAGAGTTTAACAATGCTTTATATTCTGGGGAATTTCTTCTTCTTAATGATTCGTTACCAATTAAATCTTGAATGCGCATTAAGCCATCAATGATTTGCTCTGGGCGAGGAGGGCAACCTGGAACGTAAACGTCAACAGGAACCACTTTATCAATACCTTGTAAAACGCTGTAAGTATCAAAAATACCGCCGCTCGATGCACAAGCGCCAACAGCGATTACCCAGCGTGGTTCGGCCATTTGCAAGTATACTTGCTTAACCACCGGACCCATTTTTTTCGATATCGTTCCCATTACCATTAATAAGTCGGCCTGACGGGGAGAGAAACTCAATCTCTCAGCACCAAACCTTGCCATATCGTAATTGGAAGCCATCGTAGCCATAAACTCAATTCCGCAACATGACGTAGCGAAAGGAAGAGGCCAAATAGAATTCTTTCTAGCTAAACCTACCGCTTTATCTAAAGAAGTAGCGAAGAAGCCAGCATCGCTGTGTCCTTCTGGAGCAGCAACAATGTTTACTTTACTGTTTGTATTTACTCCCATTTTAAAATTCCTTTTTTAATCACGTAAACAAATCCTAACAACACCACGCCTAAGAAAATAGCCATTTGAATAAAGCTATCGATGCCCGGAGCTGCTGCAATATTTTCTTTAAAGTTTACTGCCCAAGGGTACATGAAAATAATTTCCACGTCGAAAAGCACAAATAAAATAGCTACTAAAAAGTATTTGATGGAGAAAGGAGATCTTGCATTACCGTGAATTTCAATACCACATTCGAAGGTTTCTAGCTTGTCGGCAGTTTTTCTTTTCGGACCGATAAGGTGCGTTGCGGCGATGGTTGCCCCTACAAAACCTAGCACTAGCGCTAGTTGTATCACGATGGGCAAATAATCATAAGGAGCGTTTGCTGCCATTAAAAATATATTAAGATTAAAATTTCAAGTCCCAAGTCTAACTAAATCTTCCTCCTCTTCGCGCAAATATAAGTTATATTTTTACAAAAAGGGTTGTTGAAAAGGGGGAAAATTTCGCTAGAAATAGAATTCAAAAAAATAGTCTTATTCCGACTTTTGTTTTGCTATTTTTTTAGAGTACCAAGAATTGATAAAATCCCTACTAGGTTTTTCAATTAAAAAATAACTGAGCGCTGCTACAGCAATCAATAACAGAAGAAACACGTAAAAATTAAAGGTGAAGCCTAAATAAAAAAATACAGATTGATAGAAGAGGTAAACAGGCAATTGCAATAAGTAAATACCAAAACTTATTTCTCCTAAAAACACCAATGGTTTCCA
>JBMTCG010000071.1:0-12508 GCA_049430665.1 Flavobacteriales bacterium
AAAAGCTCCTGCTGATTTTAATCAAATCTGTCAACGAATTAGTTAACATCTACAAGGATGACAACCATTCTTGAAAAGCAATACTTACCCTGTATGTCATCCTGAGGTACCCCGAAGGAACTATTGTCCTACACGTCATAAAACAAAAATGCCTCGTTAAATTTTAACGAGGCATTTTTCATTACAATTACATTTAATTTCGATTATAACTCTTCTCCAGCCTGAAAATTCCATCTTCTAAAAGCTTCCATCGCCTCGTATTCAGGCAAACCTAATTTGTTGTACATCTCAGCTGTTTCTTCGTTTCTTTCTTTAGCACGTTGCCAAAATTCACGGCTATCGTTACCAGGGAAAACAGGAACATCTTTTTGAGATTGATGTTTGAAAATCGCCATACGTTTGCGCATTACCTCGTTAGGAGATAAAGGCACTGCCATGTGAATTTCGTGAATTGGCCATTCATGCCAAGCACCACGATACATCCACACATAGCAATCGTCCATGTATTTTTTCTTTTTCAAGCGACGAACCGCCTCGAAAATAATTTCCAAACAAACTTTATGTGTTCCATGTGGATCGGCCAAGTCACCAGCCAAATAGATTTGGTGTGGTTTGACTTTCTCAATTAAATCCATAGTGATTTTAACGTCCTCTTCCCCTATTCCACCTTTCTTCACTTTACCTGTCTCGTAGAAAGGCAAATTCAAGAAGTGACCTCTTTCATCAGGCACACCGCAATAACGGTAACCAGCTCTTGCTTCTACCCTTCTGATGGCCCCCTTGATTCTTCTGATGACATCCAAATCTTGTCCGCCTGCCTCTTTCTTATCAAAAGATGCTTTTATTTTTTTGTAAAACGCTTCTGTATCTTTTTTAGAAATACCTAATTCATCTGCTGCTTCGCGCATGAAATCGGCATAAGAAATAACGTCGTCATCATGTACGGCAATGTTACCAGAAGTTTGGTAAGCAACGTGTACTTCGTGACCTTGATCTACCAAGCGAATGAAAGTACCCCCCATTGAAATTACGTCATCATCGGGATGCGGTGAAAAGATAATCACGCGTTTAGGAAATGGCGTAGCTCTTTCTGGTCTGTCCTGACCTTCAGTACCTGGCTTACCACCAGGCCATCCTGTGATGGTATTTCTTAATTTATTGAAAACTTTAATATTTACTTCGTAAGCAGAACCAGCCTTTGAAGTGATATCACCCATGCCAAATTCATTGTAATCTTCGTCGGTTAATTTCAAAATAGCTTTATCTAACTTCAAGCTCAACCATGAAACTGCGTTTACAATAAGGTTTTCGTTCCAGTTTACCGGACCTACCAACCAAGGTGTTTTATTTCTTGCTAATTCCTCTGCTGCAGCCTTATCGATAACGAAAGTTACATCTGGATGATTTTGTAAAAAAGAAGCAGGTAAATGAGGAGAAACTTCACCTTCCACCGCTTGAGCCACAGCGTATGATTTACCAACAGTCCACGCCATTAAGTAAATCGTTTTCGCCTTAAAGATAGAGCCCACACCCATTGTTATTGCTGTACGTGGCACATTTTCTTCGCTGAAGAAAGTTGATGCAGCATCGCGACGCGTAGCTTTATCTAGAGTAACCAAACGAGTTTTGGTGGTCATTGATGAACCTGGTTCATTGAAACCAATGTGACCTGTTCTACCAATACCTAACAATTGAATATCTAAACCGCCTTCTTTATCGATAGCCGCTTCATATTTTTTGCAATAATCTTCAACTTTATCTAAAGAAATGGTACCATCTGGAATATGAATATTTTCTTTTTTGATATCAATGTGATTGAAAAGATTTTCATACATGTAGCGCTGATAGCTTTGAATGCTATCTTTTTTCATTGGATAGTATTCATCCAAGTTGAAAGTAACTACATTTTTAAAGCTTAAACCTTCCTTTTTGTGCATGCGCACTAACTCTTCATACACTTTTAATGGAGAGGTTCCAGTAGCTAAACCTAAAACTGTTTTTTGCTTTTTCTTGTTGCGAGATTCAATTAAGTCGCGAATTTTTTCGGCAACAAATTTCGACCCTTTCACAGAGTCATCATAAACGATAGTTTTTATCTTTTCCACGTTGGTTGGTTTATAGTACTAAAACAAAAATATGCTAAAAAGTAAAACGGCAAAACATTAAGGAAAAAAACTTATAAAAAAGAAAAGTCCTCCATCGGCTGACGGAGGACTTTTCTTACTATTGAATTAACTCAATTATGCATTTACAACCGAAGCTGCTTTATCTAAAACAAAAACAGTGTTGTTGTGTTTTTGCAAGAAAGTAGCAGGTACCTGATCGGTAATTGCACCATTGATAGATTCGGCAACGATAGAAGCTTTCTTCTCACCCCAAGCAAATAAATAAATTTGTTTTGCTTTCAAGATAGTGCCAACACCCATTGTAATTGCTTTGGTACATACGTTTTCTTTGCCACCAAAATCATTGGCTGCATCGGTGCGTGTAATATCATTCAAAACAACCATTCTAGTGATCGAATTCTCTGCAGAACCAGGTTCGTTGAAACCAATGTGACCAGTTCTACCAATTCCTAAAACTTGTAAATCTAAACCACCCGCAGCATCAATTTTAGCTTCGTATGCATCGCAAAAAGCAGCTACATCAGCTTCAGCCAAAGTACCATCGGGAATGTTTACATTTTCCTTTTTAATATCGATATGGTTGAATAAATTCTCGAACATGAATTTCACATAACTTTGAGGAGCATCTGGCTTCATAGGAAAATACTCATCAAGATTAAAAGAAATAACATTCGCAAAACTTAAGTTTTCTTCTTTGTGCATGCGAATCAATTCGGCATACAATTTCAAAGGAGACGAACCTGTTGCCAAGCCCAACACCGTTTTTTTACCTTGTTTGTTATTCGCCTCAATCAATTCGCGAATTTTTCCTGCAACGAACTTAGAGCCAGCTACAGCATCTTCGTACACTAAAGTTTTAATTTTTTCCACTCTTTATAATTTTTGCACAAATCTAGTAATTCCTTTTCTGAATTTCCTTATATGGAGCTCCAGCAGTTAAAATAATAAAGTCAACCAAAACTTCAGCTTTTGACGCTTGCAGCGGACCAGCACCTAATTCTACTACCACTTTAGAAGTAGCAGAGAAATTTTCAAACTTGTACATAGATTTCAAAGAAGATAAATTTACACTTACCATTTTCCATCCATCCCAATCCACATTTTGAATGAATTGGTAATTTTTATTACCACTAACAATAATAAAAACCAATTGAGAATTCGGATTAGTAGAATTATAACCTCTAATGTACATATTGATGTAAATACTATCAGGATTTGTTGTTCCTCCTTTGGTAATAAATGAACTTATTTTACCAGCAATACCAGAACTTTCAAAACCTCCAAAGTACCAAACCTTGTTCACTTGATTCAATACACCTCCGCGCATTCTCAAGCATTTGCCACCTTCTGGAGAAGAATCGCCTGTTGGCAAAGTATCTTTTTTAATGCAATAATTATTGGTAGCTGGAGAAGGCCAGCCTGTTGAAGTATTTAAGTTTCCTGGATCATCATAATTGGTAAGGAACAAGGCAAAATCTGCATTTTGCATGTTTGGTCGGGTATTGATAGTTACCGTTTTGCTCATATCTTTTTGGATACCTTTACAAGCAATATCTAAATCAATGCTTACCTCTTCTGCTTCAAAAAACTTATCGGTTTCTCCATTCCCATACCAATCGATATTTAATGAATCAGACTTACCTTTATAAGTTTTGGTAGCACCAGTGGTCTTACCTGTGATAATAAGGTTCCATTCTACCAACTCATTAAAACCAGCTAAAATGTTAATCTTATTGGTTTTCATATTAACATTGGTTGTAGAAACTGTCAATGGCGTAGTGAAAGCAAATTTATCTGATGGGCAAATAGGCACACCTAAAACCTCTTCTCTTTCGCACGACTGCAAGCTTACAGTAACAGCCATGATGGCTGTTGCTACAATGCAATAAAATTGATTTCGTGTCATAATTGTATTTTTAAATTATTAGTAATTTTTAAAACTTGGTACGAATGGTCCACCTTCTGAAATCACCACAAAATCAACATCTGCAGAAACCTCAGCACCTGGAGCTGGATATGCCAAAAGTGATAAAGCTAATCCTGTAATTTTCCAAGGTTCCTTAACGTGATTACCAGCACCACCAGTATTTAAATCATTAGCTACCCTAAACTCGCTGTATGGCACACTAACCAATTTCCAACCAAGCCAATCTACAGTGATATCGTAAATCCAGCCATCGTTAGTTTTTTGTGCATTACCATCATAAACTGCAGTGTTTTTTGTAACAAGCTTCTTTAAACTATCGGGTGATGTTACATCATCTAACTCATACAATTTAATCTCTACAGAACTATTTGCTTTACCTGTTCCTCTAATGTAAAGGTTCACGTAAAAGTTCTCTGGATCAGTTGCAGCGATGTTGTTCGCAACATTTGCACTGCTAATCATCTCCACTAAATTTGCATGATTTATACTTGCTAACCAACCATTTTTATTGTAGTCTACACCTTCCATATGCAGTGAATTTTTACCTTGCATTCTATGTTCATTGTACAAATAAGCCTTAGGTGTTCCCATATCTGCCAAATCGGTAGAAAAACTGCTCAAACCACCAACGGTTAATCCTGTAGGCAAACCAAGCATAGTTCCTTTATCAAAATCATCTACCACCAAATAACGCACGCCATCATTCGTAACATTATGAAATGATTTTAAACGTTTGATGACTAATTTTCTTGATGAAACAGGAGTATTGATTCCAGCAACGTATAAAGAGGCCATACAAGTATCACTGCTATTATCTGCAAAAAACTCTGTAGAACTAGCGTCTCCTTGCCAAATAGCGTTGGAAGCATCAATTGTATTTCCAACCCCTTTAATTTCCTTATAAGCTCCCGATAATTTACCATCGATTCTGATAGTCCAAGATACTTCTTGATTAAAAGTTGCTTTAAAAAATATTGGGTTTAGCGGAACATTCTTTGTTAAGAAGTTCGGATTTGTATCGTTGATTCCCTTGGAATCCCAAATATCTAAATTAGAGGTAACTGCAAAATCATCATTTGCAAATTTTATCTCATCTCCTTTTATCTTATCTCTTTTGCAAGATGCAAAGGAGATAATTAAGATGACCCCTAGGTAAGACAATAATTTATTATTCATAATTGTATTATTAAAATTTACCTTGGTAAACCAAGCTTAATTGAGACATTTTGTACGAATTAGCATCAACCAAAGCATTGTTGTAAGTAATCATGTTGTAGTTAACAGAGAATGCTTGCATTGGTGAGAATCTCAATTGTAACCCTGCAGATGCAATTGACTCGCTAGAGTTAATCGTCACTTCTGAAATGTTTGTAATTTGGTTGAAATCATTTCTTGGTGCTTTAAACTCGTTACCATCGGCAGTAAGCATTTTGTAGCCCAACAGTAAATCGATTTTCTTAACCAATTCAAACGATGCACCGGCATCGGCAACAATGCTCGATAGCGCTACACTAGCGTTACCAGATCTGCTGGTTTTCTCCATTCTACCACCCACAGACACATCAAATTTTCTGCTCCAATCCATCATTTTACCTAATTCTAATTTCACACCTCCTTTAACAACCATGAAGGTTCTTTTTTCTGGAGTTCCTTCTCCGGCAATCTCTGTTAAATAATCAGCACCAATTTCAAAACAGATGTTTTTCATGCTGGTATCCGAGGCTACTAACAAAGACGCACCAGAACGGTTAGGGGTTGCCTTACCATACGGTTGAGCATTGTTGTATTCGTTCAAGAAAGGAGTAAGAACACCACTAATTCTTGCATTGTACACTTGCTCAGAAGTCAATCTATCAAACAAAATTGGAGTTCTTGCAACAGAAGCATTGCTTACCATGCCAAACAAAGCCGGATTTTGATTATCAGCTACTCTTCTTGATTGAGCTGTTGGAGAATTGTAGTTTGGTCCAACATTAGTGTAGCCCAAACCAAATTTTAAACCAGAAGAAAGCGCATAACTTCCTTTTAAAGCAAAAAAGAAATCTTTGAAGCTTTGAGAAGAATCGTTAAGCACATCAGAATATTTATAACTAGATGCACCCCCTTCAAAGTGAATGTTCAAAGTTCCTCCATCAGAAACTTTAGTATAATCTACATCTCCTGTTCCTACATGGTTTTTGTAAGAAAATTGAGACGATTGAATATCAACATCATTTAAACCAACATAGTTACCACCAATAATTAACGACTCTCCTAATGTAGCTGCTACTCTGGCACCAGCTAGCAAACGATCGCTCACATCCGCATCATTGGTTGAACTAGTTCTGGTCACAAAACCATAGGTTCCCAATCCCCAACCTTCTCCGTTGTATCTGTGCTGTATGTGTGCTCCTTGCAACAACCATCCATTACCGCTGTTCATGTTTTCGTACTCAGTTATTGCTCTTCTGTTCTTGAAGATTTCTCCTTCGTACTTGTTGTACATATCACAGAAATTAAACACTGTAAATGGAGTCATTTGCAAACGAATATCACCCACTTCATATTTAAAATCACCAACAGTACCCATCATTTTAAACTGACGGAATTTAAAAGTTGTATTGCTTCCGAAGAAAGCACCAAACTCGCTTCGAACCCTAAATTCAGCCGAAGCTTGAAACATAGAATCTATCGCTAAATTGTTTTTTAAGTCGAATAAGTTGTATCCACCCAAACCTTCACTGTGCGTTTGGTTGTCTCCGTTCATAATATTTCCACTTAACTTATTGTTAAGAATGTAAGAACGACCAAGGCCATTCATAGAAAATTTAGCCGGTAATTGCGCGCTAGCAGTAAAGCCAAGTGCTACTATAAGCGCCGATGTTAATAAAGTTTTTTTGTTTTGCATCGCTATAAAATATTAGAAGAAGATTTTTAATTCAAATGTAGTTTCGTGTCCGTTAAACTTGTCTTTCGAGAAGTTGTAATCTTTGTGCGTGAAATATCTGTGACGAAGATGTAAGCTCATATTTCTGTTGATGTCGTAATCAACACCAGCAGCAAGAGTAGTTCCTAACTGACTGATTACTCTGTCTTCTGGTTTGTAAGCATTACCATTTGCATCCAAGATTTTATCTGGAGATAAATCAGTATAAATACTTCCTTTCACTGTTTCAAATCCAGCTTCAGCAACAACGTTGAATTTTTTAGTGATGCTAAACGCAGCAGTAAAATCTTCATAGAAAACTGAAATCAAAGTATTTGAATTACCTGGCATTCCAGCAATCGGGGTAAATTTCTTACTCACCACATTGTAGCTGTTAAAGTTCAATAATACTAATTCGTGTTTTCCAATATTGAATTTTGCTTTGGTAAATAATTCTAAAGTATTAAAGCCTTTCAAGTAGGTATTACCTGCACCTGCCACTGAAGAATCAATAGTAATGGTTTCAAATGTTCTAAACCAGTAAGATTTAACTCTGTGGTATGGCCCACCTGCCTGAAACCAAGGACGCAATCTTGAACGAGAGAAATCATTTACACGATGTTGAATGGTAATTGTATCGTGTAGATTTTTTCTTTCAGCTCCAAAAGCATATCCCAATTGAATTTTAACACGTTTACCAATGCCTCCTTCAGCACGGAAATTCACACCCTGACGGTTGTTGGCAATTTGTCCAACCTCTTGAGAAATACCTGTAAATTGTAAGTTATCGTAAACTTTTTCGGTAGTAAAACCTCCATCGCCTAAACTAGCGTTACTGTTTAAAATACCACCATCTAAGCTTCCTAATCCTTCTGCAATGTTATAGTATTCTACAGAGAAAGGAACCAATACCACACGTTTATCGAACTCAGTTCTGAAATAGAAACCTGGCGCCCAAGTTCCTGCTCCTGTTGCTGGGTTTTCTAATTTACCTGCGCCAAACTCTCCCGATACATTCACTTTTTTGATTTTAAAATCAAAATCTAAAGTTGTAACTGTATTGTTATCTGGTAAACCGCTTGTAAAAGTTGTTTTAGCTCTTTTAGCATAATAGTTATATCCTATTTTACCTCTGATGGCTCTTTCAAACACCACTTTTTCTAAACGACCAGCAGCGGTATAAGAAGGGAAATAATCAACAGCCTGAGCTATGGCAACGTTTCTGTTGGTTCTTCCAAAAATACCTTTTAAGCTAATTTGATACGGTAGGTACTCGGTGTCAAAAACAACACCCACTAACGGACTTCTTCCCAATGCCTGATTACCAATGTTACTTGATAAAGTATAGTACTCAGCGAATCTTTCAAAAGATCTTCTGTACCAATCCCAAGGTAAACGGTTGAAATAGTTGTCTCTGTATTCTGGTTGCCCCATAGTAAACTTACTAAGGTTAGTCCACAATACTTCACCAGCCATTACATTGGTTTGAAACAATCCGTTTCTAATTCTACCTGAGAAATTAATATTCTGACGAGCACTTGCCTGGCGGCTAGTTGAACCTAATACATCACCGGTAAATACCGGAGAAAGTGAATAACCTACACTAAAATCAATATTGGTTCTTATTTTAGAAGCCAGATTCAACTCCAACATTGGATAACCACCATTAGAGTTAGAAGCAACATTCACCAGAGGATAATCGGAAAATGAAATATTCTTTTCACTCGTTGCCAAATCATCATAATGATCTCCCATGTTTCTGTAAATAGTAAGAAACCTTACCACTCCAGATACCACTAAATCATCAGAAAACAAAGCTTTGCCTTGATTTACTCCTATGTAGTTAAAATGTTTGTTTAAGCTAGTTCCACTTGTTAACGGATTGTAATTTGGGTTCAACATCAAGGTTGAAGTTCCCGCAAATGGAATGTTTCTATTTCCGGTTAAGTATCTATCCTGTGCGGTAGGCAAAGAATCACCTGGACCCGCAAAGGCTGCACTAAATCCGAAAAGCAAGCCAACCGCTCCCAAAACTTTCGCGTGTCGGATACTTTTGTTCTTTTTAATCATTCAGACTTTAGATTAATTATTAGTTCTATTAATAAAGTGACAAATTCTTGTTTTCTATTTCCATCTCTTTTTGATTCGCGGACGAACCGGAGGAGTAGCACCATAGAAAGATTCATTCAATTGATCAAGCAATGGAGTACCTGAAATTAAAGAAGATCCTGGTTTTTTCTCTACATAGTCGCATGATGCATCCCAAATAATGGCACCAGCACATTTTTTCTCTACTATGTAATCAGCTTTTAATCTAATAGATTTAGGATTGTCGTAAGAAACAAATGATTTCTCTTGCTCACTCACCAAATATGGCACTTTAGCAACATCATCCCAGTATTCTTTGTATCCATGTTTTTTCATTTCTTCCAAAATGTTGTAGTAAGAAGGGCTACCTTCCCATTCTGCGAAAATAACATCATCGGCTTTTTTGTGGTGACCAGTTCTGTAAACAGTGATTGGCTCTTCACCATCGAAACCTCTTAATGAACGACCATAAAAAGCAACTCCCATGTTTAATTTCTCAGCAGGCACTTTGTAAGTTTGAGTCATTAAACGAAATGCCTCATCTAAACTTCCTTTATATCCTTTAGCTGGATTATAAAGAGGAGAATTGTGGTTTGCATCGTCACTCCACGGACCGTTAAAATCGTAAGTCATCATGTTAAAGTAATCCATAAAAGCTACTTCATCCCATTTGATGTTTTCCATTTGAGGAACGTTAGCACCAAATGCACCTGTTAACAAGAAATGATAGTTCAATTTTGCGCCATAAGCATCAATTGAATCACGAATCGCTTTCATAAATAAAGGATAAGTGTTTTTATCGTCTTTTGTTCCACTGTGCTCATCGTAACCTGGATATTCCCAGTCGATATCAATTCCATCAAACTGATATTGTTTCAACAATTTCACACATTCAGCCGCAAAATGAGCTCTCTTTTTAGGGTCGGCAGCAATTTTAGGAAAATTGTCAGAAAGTGTCCAACCACCAATAGAAACCATCACTTTAACACCATACAAGTGAGCGTAATCAATCAAACTTGAATTTGGGAAATAAGCTGGTTGTGGTTTACTCCAATCGATTTTACCCTTTAAAAGGATTGAATCGGCCCAAGCATCGGTACCTTGAAGGTTACCTTCCTTGTCGGGAGCATAAAATGAATAATTTAAAATACTGTACTTACTGTAATCAAGTACTTCTGGTACTACACAGCCATTGCGCTTGTACATTTGCCAGGACGGGAAGTAACCAATGATTTCTTTGCTCTTTTGAGCAGATACCGTTTGAATTACGCCAGTAATCAAAACAGCGAGAGTGATCAATGATATTTTTTTCATAATTGTTTGTTTAAAGCGTAGCAAATATATTAAAATACATCAGCTGCACTAATTTTTAATAAACATGTTGAGAAAAGTAAGATAGAAGACTCCCTAGCCAAATATAGTAAAATAACTTTCGTATCAAAAAATTATTTTTCTAGCATTTATTCGGCCCCAACGCCTAGGTAGGTTCGTATTTTCTCTTTCTCAAATTTTTCTTGTGCATCTTGTTCCGGCTTCATTAACGAAACAATTACACCTGTGATAAATGCTAAAGGCACTGAAACCAATGCCGGATTTTTTAAAGGAAAAATGGGATCTAATTTCATGATGTCTTTCATTACTGGCGGACTAATTACTATTAGTAAAATTGCGCTCAATGCTCCAACCACAATACTCCATGTTGCTCCTTTAGTAGTGAACTTTTTCCAAAATATAGACAACAATAACGCAGGGAAATTTGCACTCGCAGCAACTGCAAAAGCCAATCCCACCATGAAAGCTACGTTTTGATTTTTAAAAGCCAAACCTAAAATAATAGCCAATACACCTAATGCAATAGTAGCCATTTTCGCTACCTTAACTTCACCCTTTTCATTCGACTCCCCTTTTCTAAAAACATTTACATATAAATCGTGCGCAATGCTCGATGCTCCCGAAAGTGTTAATCCTGCTACTACAGCTAAAATTGTTGCAAATGCTACTGCAGCTATAAATCCTAAAAACAAACTACCTCCTGTATGTTCAGAAAGTAAAATTGCAGCCATATTTCCTGAAGCGTTTACGCCTTTTATTGCTTCTCTACCCACTAAGGCTGCAGCAGAAAAACCGATTACAAAAGTTAAAATGTAGAAATAACCAATGAAGCCGGTTGCTACAAAAACCGATTTTCGCGCTTGTTTAGCATCGGGCACTGTGTAAAAACGCATTAAAATATGCGGCAAACCTGCAGTACCCAACATTAAAGCTAAGCCTAAGGATAAAGCATCGTAAGGATTTGAAAAATAAGAACCAGGCGACAATGCTCCATCACCATATTTATCTGAAACTGTTTTAAAAAGATTGGTTACACTGTAATCGAAATGCGACAAAGCTAAAATCACCAACACTGTTGCTCCGCCGAGTAAAAGAACTGCTTTAATGATTTGCACCCATGTAGTAGCCAACATTCCACCAAACAAAACATAACACATCATTACACTTCCTACAATTAGGACTGCCCACTCGTATGATAAACCGAAGAGCTTTTCAATCAATCCTCCTGCTCCCACCATTTGTGCGATGAGGTAAATTAAAATGGTTAAAATAGAACCAATCGATGCTGCAACACGAATAGGCTTCTGCTTCAAACGAAAAGCTACCACATCGGCAAATGTATATTTACCCAAATTTCTTAATGGCTCAGCAATTAAAAACATAATCAATGGCCAGCCTACTATGAAACCAATGGAGTAAATCAAACCATCAAAACCCTGCATAGCTACCATGCCGGCAATTCCTAAAAAAGAAGCCGCACTCATATAATCTCCCGCCAAAGCCAATCCATTTTGAAATCCTGTGATACTTCTTCCTGCCGCGTAGAACTCAGATGTTGTTTTTGTTTTGCGTGAAGCCCAGTAGGTGATATACATGGTTAAAGCTACAAAAGCGAAAAACATAATAATGGCCACCCAATTGGTTTCCCCTATAGCTGTTGTAGTTTGAAGCAAGTGCATGATTATAATTTCTTTTTAAGTTCTTCTACTTCTTTATCATAGAAATTATTTGCCCAGTAAGTGTAGATTCCCGTCATAAGCCAAGCCAACAGTATTAAACCAATACCAATTGGAATAGCGATGGTGGTTACCTCTCCAATTTTCTGTTTGAAAAAATCTTTATCGAAAGCGACCATCAAAAGAAAGCCAAAATAGGCCAACAACATAAACGCTGTTAAAATCAAAGCCACCGACCAACGCTTCTTGGTAAGCTTTTTAAATTCTACACTTTGAAGTACTTCTTGTGTTTTGTGTTCGCTCATAATTTGCAATGAAAACCGAATCTAATTAAAAAGAAAACGCTTACAAAAAAGTGTTAAAAAGTAAGGCCATTTGTTAAGAAAACAAATGGCCTCACAAAAAAAAAAAAAAAAATACTATTTAAATCGAAAGAATATCTGCTACACGCAAA
>JBMTCG010000072.1:0-12331 GCA_049430665.1 Flavobacteriales bacterium
TTGTCAACGAAATATTAAACTTCTACAATCCTGAGGTACCCCGAAGGAACTATCGCCCTCTACTTCAACACCCCTCTGCTAATCACAATCTTCTGAATCTCACTAGTCCCTTCATAAATCTGCGTAATCTTAGCATCGCGCATCAAACGTTCTACATGGTATTCTTTTACGAAGCCATAACCACCGTGAATTTGAACGGCTTCCACAGTAACATCCATCGCAGTTTTAGAAGCAAATAATTTTGCCATGGCGCCGATATCTGTGTAGTCACCATGATTGTCTTTGGTGCGTGCTGCTTTTAAACAAAGTAAGCGTGCTGCTTCAATTTGAGTGGCCATATCTGCTAACTTGAAAGCAATAGCTTGATGTTCTCCAATCGTTTTGCCAAATGCTTTTCTTTCTTTGGCGTATTTGGTAGCGAGTTCGAATGCTCCGCTTGCAATACCTAGCGCTTGTGAAGCAATGCCTATGCGTCCGCCAGAGAGTGTGCTCATCGCGAATTTGAATCCGAACCCGTCATCACCAATTCTATTTTCTTTAGGGACTTTCACATCTGTAAACATCAATGAATGTGTATCAGATCCGCGAATTCCCAATTTGTTTTCCTTTTTTCCTATTTGAAATCCTTCCCATCCTTTTTCAACGATGAAGGCATTTATTCCGCGGTGACCTTTACTTGCATCGGTTTGTGCAATCACTAAATAAGTTGATGCGCTGCTGCCGTTGGTGATCCAATTTTTGGTTCCATTGAGCAAATAATAGTCTCCTTTATCAATAGCTGTGGTGCTTTGTGATGTTGCATCTGAACCTGCCTCAGGTTCTGACAAGCAGAAGGCGCCAATTTTTTCTCCTTTAGCCAACGGAATCAAATATTTTTGTTTTTGTGCTTCGTTGCCGTAGTGTTCCAAGCCCCAACAAACTAGGGAATTATTCACACTCATACATAACGAAACTGATGCATCAATTTTAGAAATTTCCTCCATCGCTAAAACATACGAAACGGTATCCATGCCGGCACCGCCATATTTGGGGTCTACCATCATGCCCATGAATCCTAGCTCTCCTAGCTTCTTTATTTGCTCTTTAGGAAACTCCTGTTTCTCATCTCTGTCAATCACTCCGGGTAACAATTCGTTATTGGCAAAATCTCTTGCCGCTTGTTGAATCATTTTGTGTTCTTCTGTTAAATCGAAATCCATAAGGTATTTGCTTCAGTGTTTCACTAATATAATTTAAATCTGTAATTTTTCAGCCTATGAATAAATTTAGAGTTATAGGATTGATGTCGGGAACGTCATTAGATGGCCTCGATATTAGCTTTGTTGAATTTACGCAACAAGGAAAAAAATGGCAATTTAAAACAGGTGCCGGAACAACAATTAACTATAAAAATGAATTTAAGGAACAGCTTAAAAATGCTCGTTCTTATACCGCAGAACAACTGGCCGAGTTACATGTTAATTTCGGAAAAATGATGGGTGCTGAAGTGAAGAAATTCATCACTAAAAATAAGTTGAAAGTAGATTTAATTTCTTCTCACGGACACACCATTTTTCATCAGCCTGAAAAGGGAATTACTGTACAAATTGGTTCTTTGAATGAGATTTTTGCAGCAACAAAAATTAAAACGGTGGGTGATTTTCGCACGCTGGATGTGGCTTTGGGCGGACAAGGCGCGCCGCTCGTTCCCATTGGTGATGAGTTGTTGTTTCACAATTTTGAGAACTGTTTAAATTTAGGTGGCATCGCCAATGTATCATACAACAAAAAAGGAAAACGTTTGGCTTTTGATATTTGTCCGGTGAATATTATCATGAATTCTTTAGCCGAAAAATTAGGAGCAGCTTATGATAAAGGAGGAAAGTTTGCTGCCTCAGGAAAAGTGAATAACGCATTATTACAGCAATTAAATAATGTTGAATTCAACTCTTTAAAAGCCCCAAAATCATTGGGTATAGAATACATCGAGAAAAATTATTTTCCGCTGATTAAAGCCTCTAAAATTTCTGTTGAAGATAAGTTGTGCACGATGGTAGAACATATTGCCATTCAAATTGCGGCTAATCTTCAAAAAGGAAAAGTGTTGGTAACAGGCGGCGGAACAAAAAATAATTTTTTAATCTCACGATTAAAGCATCATTACAAAGGTGAAGTGGTAGTGCCGGCTGATGAAGTAATCGATTTTAAAGAAGCGATAATCTTTGCGTTTTTAGGTGTTTTGAGAGTTTTGAATTTACCGAATTGTTTGTCGTCGGTGACTGGAGCGAAATATGACTGTAGTGGGGGAGTGATCATAGGACAGTAGTTCCTTCGGAGTACCTAAGGATGACATACAATGCTCGTCGGTACTGTGGTTGTCATCCTTGAGGTACTCCGAAGGAACTATCGTTTAGTTTGTTTTTTGTATAGGTGTTTATGCATTTTTGGATAATACATCATACTTAGTGTACTATCGGTTATACCCAATATTTCATACTTTAAGGTATCATTCTTATTATTGAGAATCAGGAATTGAGCGTTTGCATTTTTATCGACAAATTCAGGTAATTTATTCGTCAGCAAAATGTTGTATTTAGAACTGTCGGTATTTCGATAAACCATTGTCAATTCTTCATTTTGAAAAATTAAATGCGATGCACTATCCTCGCTATCAACCCAAGTGCCTTGTACTTGAGATGTCGCTCTCTTAAATGAGTTTGTTTGGAAACATGAATACGTGAAAACCAAAATTGAGCAATAAATCAGAATGTTTTTTGTTTTCATAAGGTTCAACATAAAAACTAAAAAGGGCAACATTTCTGTTGCCCTACATCTTAATTTTTATAAAGCGTCCCCGCCTTATCGTTCGCCAAAATTATTCCTTTGATCATAGCAGAACTAAATCCTTGGTGTTCCATTTCGTTCAATCCGGCGATGGTACAGCCTTTAGGAGAAGTTACTTTATCAATTTCATCTTCTGGATGAGATTCATGTTGGTGTAGCAATTCGGCTGCGCCACGTGCTACTTGAACCGCCATTTTCAGCGCATCGTGAGAGTGGAAACCAATCTCTGTTCCGCCTTGAGAAGCAGCGCGGATAGAGCGTAAGAAAAACGCTATGCCGCAAGCGCATAAAGCCGTTGCAGCTGTCATCTGACCTTCATCTATAGTTACTGTTTCACCTACTGTTTCAAATAATTCGGTAGCTAAATCGATGTATTCTTTGTCGCTGTTTTTAGCGGCCAAGCAAGTCATCGACTGTTGAATAGCGATTGCGGTGTTAGGCATCGCGATAACCACAGGTATTTTAGCATTTAAATATCCTTTAATATCTGTAGAAGTAACGCCAGAAATTAAAGAGATGATGAATTGTTTATTTACATCTAAAGTAGCTTTGATATCGTCTAAAACGCTGTTTACTTGTTGAGGTAAAACAGCCAATACAATAACATCGGCACCTTTAATAGCCTCAGCATTATCGCGTGTTGCAGGAAATCCTTCTTCTTGAATAGCCTCCACATTGCGAAGCATTCTTCTGGTTAAGGTAATTTGTTCTGGTTTGAATTTTCCAGATTTAACGAGTCCGCGCGCAAAGGCCAAGCCCATGTTACCGCCACCTAGAATTGCAATTTTATTTGTTGATGCCATAGTTTTTAAAATTTGAGCAAAAGTAAGAAAATTATTGTTACTGAATCTTATTGAAAACAGCGCTTAAGGTATCTACCACATTTCCATCGTCGGCGGTGTAATTAAAAGTAAGTTTGGTGCTGCTTACATCGTTGCCGCTTCCCTCAATAAAATCGGAAGAGAACGATTGTTTGGTAATGCTAATAGAGTTGGCAGCAGTGGTGCTAATATCGGCGTAGATGAAATTGGCAGAACCAATAGCATAAAAATTATACATTTCAATGCGAGAATCATTGGCTACATCTTCTTTAATGTTTACGGTAAATTCAGAGGTGCCATTGTATTTGCTGGTTTGGGTGCATTTCCAATTGCCAATGTAATCGGCGCGAATGTCTTTGTCGGTTTCTGCTTCTTTTGTACAAAAGACTAGAGCAGATAGGAGAGTGATGGCTAGAAGTGATTTAATTTTCATGGTATTATAATTTAGTATTTTCATTTTTTGGAGTGCTTTTTTTAAAGCCGTACGGACAATGTCTACAAGCCGATTTGCAGCAATAACCGCGTTTAAGCAAATATTTTGCCGTAAAAACCCTAAAGCCGTTTTCCCAATAGAAATCGTCGGGGTCAAATTGTTTTCCGCTTTGAAAAATTTCGCTCACCTTTGTTAAATGATGTTTAAAGGTACAATTCCTATTCAAAAAATAGACGAATTAAATGGTGTAAAGTTGTTTATTCAACGAGAAGATTTGCGCCATCCTTTCATTTCGGGTAATAAATGGTGGAAGTTAAAGTGCAATATTGAGGAGGCTAAAAAGCATAGAGCACATACGCTGCTTACCTTTGGTGGCGCATTTTCTAATCATTTGGCGGCAACTGCTTTTGCAGGTAAGGAAAATGGATTTAAAACCATAGCTATTGTTAGAGGCGAAGAAGTAGAAAATGCTACATTAAGTTTTTGTAAAGAGCAGGGAATGGAGTTGCGATTTGTGAGTAGAGACCATTATAGGTTGAAGAAGAGCGACCGAAGGGAAGTCCGTCCGCCGACGGATGAGAGTCGGATTTGGCTGATTCCGGAAGGAGGAGCCAATGAGTTTGGTGTAAAAGGCTGTGCTGAAATTTTAGATGAACGTGCTGCGGAATTCGATTATATAATTGCGCCCTGCGGAACTGCCAATACTTTAAGCGGATTAATTATCTCCTCTAATGAAAATCACAAAATTTTAGGTTTTCCTGTGTTAAAAGGTGCCGAATTTTTACAACAAGAAGTAGAAAATAATCTTCAGCAATTTTCATCTTCTAAAAAGAACTGGCAACTCATTTTCGATTATCATTTTGGTGGGTATGCCAAGATTAGTGATGAGTTGATTGCTTTTATTTTAGATTTTCAGCAGCGCTATAAAATTCCTTTGGATGCTGTGTATACTGGAAAAATGATGTATGGTGTTTTCGATTTAATTGGCAAATATGCGTTTCCTGTAGGAAGTAAAATATTGATGATTCATACGGGAGGATTGCAAGGAAATAAGGGAATGAAGGAGCGTTTTGGTGTTGACCTAACAATGTGATGTTTAAAAGGGAATTTACCTGGAATACTTTTAGAGAAGTTATTGCGTATTTTTATGTGTAGGACAGTAGTTCCTTCGGAGTACCTCAGGATGACATACAATACTCATCTTTGCCCTGGTTGTCATCCTGAGGTACTCCGAAGGAACTATTGTCCTGTACTTCAATTTTAACGATGAAATTTTTTGTTTTCATATTGTCTTTTTCTTTTTGCTCCTTGTTCGCTAACAACACCCCCGAGCAATACATCGCCCTATATAAAAACGATGCGATAAAAGAAATGAAAGGATACGGCGTGCCGGCCAGCATTACTTTAGCGCAAGGCATGTTAGAATCGAGCAACGGCAACAGCACCTTAGCGGTAAAAGCAAACAATCATTTTGGTATCAAATGTCATAGCGATTGGACAGGCGACACCTACCATATGGACGACGACGCGAAGAATGAATGTTTTAGAAAGTATGCTCATGTTTTAGATTCGTACCGCGATCATTCTAAATTTTTAAAAGAACGCAGCAGATATGCCGCGTTGTTTACACTAAAAATCACCGATTACAAAGGTTGGGCAGAAGGTTTAAAAGCGGCTGGTTATGCCACCAATCCTAAATATCCGCAATTGCTAATCAACTTAATTGAGCGCTATCAATTGTATATATATGATTCGGAAATTGAAGCAATAGATTCTACCAAACATGTCGTTTTTCTTTCTAAAAATCATGTGAAATTGGTGAAGGCAAAAGAAGACGATAGTTTTGAGAAAATAGCGAAAGAGTTTGGTGTTAGCGCCAAACGCTTGCGAAAATACAATGATGCAGCCGATACGCTTCAGCTTAAAAAAGACGACGTTGTTTTTATTCAGCCCAAACGCAAAAAAGGAACAGTGAAAATTTATGAAGTGAAGGAAAGTGATACTTATCGCACTATTTCGCAAGATTACGCCATAAGATTAAAGTATTTGTACAAAAAAAATAATATTGTTCCGGGTTCTGTTCCTAAGAAAGGAGAGCAATTGTATTTAAAGAAGAAAAAGAAATAAAACTTCTGAATCTTCTTTGCCGTATCATTTTGTAATACATTGCTTATGCTTAGTTTTTTAAACACCGAAATAGCTTTTAAAGGTCGCTCTTACAGAGAACTCAATCGCTCTTTTTGGTTGTTTAAAATGATGGGTTATCCATCATTGGTGAAATACGGAAAAGGATGGATGCGACTGGCTTTTAAAATTCATCTGCCCATAAAAAACATCATTAAAAATACCTTGTACAAACAGTTTTGTGGTGGCGAAAATATTAAAGAATGCGAGCATGTAATTAATGAAATGTATGGCAATTATCATGTGGGAACAATTTTAGATTATTCGGCTGAGGGACAAGCCAACGATGCTTCTTTTGAGTTTTGTAAAAATGAAGTTTTAAAAACCATTGCACTGGCCAAAGGCAATAGAAAAATTCCTTTCACTGTTTTTAAAATTACAGGCTTGGCACGCTTCGAATTGTTGGTGAAAGTGCAAGAACAAAAGGAGCTTTCAGCAGATGAACAAGAAGAATTCAACAAAGTAAAAGAGCGCATAGATGAGCTGTGCAGAACCGCATATGAAAGTGATGTGCGTATTTTTATGGATGGAGAAGAAACATGGATTCAAAAGGTGATTGACGATATCGCTGAAGCGATGATAAAAAAATACAACAAGGAAAAAGCTATTGTTTTTACTACCATTCAGCTCTATAGAAACGACAGAATTCATTATTTGAAAGAACAGGTTTTAGATGCTCGAAATGAAGGCTATTATTTTGGCGTAAAGCTGGTGCGTGGCGCATATATGGAAAAGGAAAGAAAACGTGCAGAGGCAAATGCTTACGATTCTCCTATCAATAAAACCAAAGAAGAAACCGACAGAATATACAATAAAGCCATTACCATTTGTGTTGAAAATATCGACTCGGTGAATGTTTGTTTGGGTACTCACAATGAAACGAGCTGTTTGCATATGGTTCATTTGATGGAACAAAAAGGAATTAAGAACAATGACAAAAGAATTTATTTTGCTCAGCTCTATGGAATGAGCAATCACATTAGCTATAATCTTTCTGCCGAAGGCTATAATGTTGCTAAATATGTTCCTTATGGTGAGGTGGAAAAATTGGTTCCATATTTAATTCGTAGGGCGAAAGAAAATACTTCTATAGCCGGACAAACAGGCCGTGAAGTTCGATTGATTGTTGCGGAGAAGAGAAGAAGACAAGCAATATTTAAAAATGCTAGGAAATAAAAAAAAACCTTCCATTCGTATGGAAGGGTTTTTAACTCAATTAGTGTTTACAACATCCTGTTCCTTCTTTTTTCTCACAGGATTTTGAAGTGTCGCTAGAACAGCATTTGTTCTTTTCGCACATAGCTTTGCATTCTGCAATGAACTTTTTTCCTTCTTCACTTTTCTTTTCTTCATCGCTCATCTTTGAAACTTTAGTGCAGGTTTCTTTACACTTTTCATCGCTGCAATTTTTGCAACATTCTGTTTTTTTGCTGCAGCCATCGCCACCACCAGCATTAGCGTTAAAAACAAAGGCAAAAAGCCCAATTAATAACATTGAAATATACTTTTTCATAAAAATGGATTTAATAATAAATGATTCTTTTGGTTGTAATATTTGTCGGACTAAGGTCCAATAATAAATTACACCTTCGGCGGTATCCACAACTCATTGTTATATGTAGAGTGTGTTGCTTGGTAATGAAAATTGGAAGTTTTATCTGATTGGAAAATTTCTTGAAAAACAATCTCGTTTTTTTGAAGAGTAAAGCCCATTCCTCCACAACAAGTTAAAAACGGATTACAACCTTTATCGCAACAATGGTCTTTTTTTTCTTCTGTCTTTTTGTTTTTACAACAATGCTTTTCTTTTTTAATTTCTTTAGAATGCGCCATTACTGGTGCTGCCGATAAGAGCAAAACATATACAGTTAATATGACAGCAAAAATTCGCATACTTAAATTTACTATGCCAATTTTAGGATTCCTAATATTTAAGATTTGTTAACCTCTGGCAGTAATTTACTGAATGCATTTGACTTTGCATTGCAATCAAACATTGAAGAGACTAAACATTTTCAAGTATTTTTCGTTTACTGCTAACAGTACATTTTTTAGAGGTAATTAGGTTAGCATATGAAAGCATTAGGTGTAATAGTTGGTTTTGTGGTCTTGATAGGAAGCACAGTTTTGTTTGAATCTTCTACCAAGCCTCAAACTATGGAGGTGGGTGAATTGATAAAAAGAACCATAGATTCTGTTCATGCCACTAAAGTGCTTAGTTTCACCTTTACAAGATTTGAGAGAATTAATGGTGTAATGGCTACCAGTTCTAGCGCTATCAAATTAGAAACAAAACCATTCAAATTGTATTTAAAAACCCTTGGTGCCGATGGAGGAAAAGAAGTTGTTTATGGTGTAGAAAAGCACAATAAAGCGGTTGTTAATCCTAATGCGTTCCCTTATGTTACTCTTTATTTAGATCCATACAGCTCTTTGCTTAGAGGGAATCAACACCATACAATATTTGAAATTGGATTTACTTATTTCGCCAGAATGATGTCGGCATATTCGCTTAAGATCGCCAACAAACACAAAGAGTTTTGTACGCTCGATGGTGATGTGGAATGGCAGGGAAGAAAATGCTTTTCTGTTACGTGTAATTATCCATCATTTGCTTTCGTGAAGTATATTGCAAAGAAAGACGAAACGCTTACTACTATTGCCAATCGATTGTTGTTGAGTGATTATATGATGCTTGAAAAAAATAGTGAAAACGTAAGTAGTTATGACGATGTTGATGAAGATGAGGAAATATTAATTCCTAACTCTTACTGTAAGAAAATTACCTTATATGTAGATAAAGTAAATTTCCTTCCAATCCGACAAATGATTTACGATGATAAAGGATTGTTTGAAGAATATCACTATCTCAATGTGGTGATACCTAAACGCTAAATCGTGCTATTTTTTTAATTCCGCAATCGTTGCAATTGGGTCTTTTGACGCAAATACAGCATTGCCTGCAACCATAGCATTAACGCCTGCTTCAGCCAGTTTTTTGTAGTTGTTTAAACCAACACCACCATCTACTTCAATCATTGCCGAACTTCCTTTTTCGCTAATCAACTGCTTAAGTTTTTTTACTTTATCGTAGGTGTTTTCAATGAATTTTTGTCCGCCAAAACCAGGATTCACACTCATAATCAACACCAAATCTAAATCGGCAACAATGTCTTCTAAAACACTAACAGGAGTATGCGGATTCAAGGCAACACCAGCTTTCATTCCTTCGGCTTTTATGGCCTGAATCGTTCTATGCAAATGCGTGCAAGCCTCATAATGTACCGTTAAAATATCGGCACCAATTTGTTTGAAAGTAGAAATATATCTTTCGGGTTTAATAATCATTAAATGCACATCTAAAGGTTTTGTAGCGTGTTTTTTAATGGCTTCAATAACCGGTATTCCGTAAGATATGTTAGGCACAAATTCTCCATCCATCACATCAATGTGAAACCAATCGGCAGAACTGTTGTTCACCATTTCGATGTCTCGTTGAAGGTTTGCAAAATCGGCAGCTAGAATAGATGGGGCAATGATGTGCGACATAATAAAAATTTTATGCAGCAAATTTAGATCTAAAGTTTAAAGTATAAGGGGTAAAGTGAAATGATTTATAAACAAAAAACCCTCCGTTAATAACAGAGGGTTTTGATTTGGTTGTAGAAAAGTAGTAGTTAACCAAGATATTTTGAAAGTAATGCGCTTCTAGAAGAATGCTTCAAACGACGCAGTGCTTTTTCTTTTATTTGTCGAACACGCTCACGTGTTAAATCGAATTTCTCACCTATTTCTTCTAAGGTTAAAGAAGCGTTTTCAGAACCTAATCCGAAGTAAAGCGCTATTACATCAGCTTCACGCGGTGTTAAAGTATCGAGCGTTCTTTTTATTTCTTCTTTAAGTGATTCGTCGAGGAGATTGAAATCGGGGCGCGGACTGTCATCGCTTGTCATCAAGTCGTACATGTTACCAGCGTCACTTTCGTCGCCCAAAGGTGCATCCATCGATACATGTCGCGAATTGCTTTTCAATGATTCGTTTACTTCATCTACTGGCAAATCTAAAGCTTCTGCAATTTCATCGGTCGATGGTTCTCTTTCAAACTCTTGCTCTAATAGAGAAAATGTTTTGTTGATTTTGTTGATCGACCCAATTTTATTGAGTGGCAAACGCACAATTCTTGATTGCTCGGCCAAGGCTTGCAATATCGACTGACGAATCCACCAAACGGCGTAAGAGATAAATTTAAAACCTCTGGTTTCATCAAATCTTTGGGCTGCTTTTATCAATCCTAAGTTCCCTTCGTTGATGAGGTCGCTCAATGTTAATCCTTGATTTTGGTATTGTTTAGAAACCGATACTACGAAGCGTAGGTTGGCCCTGGTTAACTTCTCTAACGCTTTGGCATCGCCTTGCTTAATTCTTTTGGCCAATTCAACTTCTTGGTCGGCTGTAATTAAGCCTTCCTTGCTAATTTCATGAAGATATTTATCTAAAGAAACGGTTTCCCTGTTGGTAACCTGCTTGGTAATTTTTAGTTGTCTCATGATGAATTGATATTATATTTTTGATTGTTCGTAGTAAGAAAATGTACATCTATCGAAACGATGGAAGGCCAATTAAAGTTTCATCATTTTGTATTTGAATGATAACTTTTTATTGTAACCTTTTTTGTACAACGTGTATGTAGCCATTTGTTATTTTATTAGATTTATTAAAATTTCTTATCATGAAAAATATCTTGTTGTTGGGTGCTGGTAGAAGTAGTTCGGTTTTGCTAGATTATTTAAAAGAACATGCCGATAAAATGCAATGGAAAATTAGTGTTGCCGATCTTTCCTTAAATCATGCCAAAGAAATTGTGAAAGAACACAACGCTTTTTCTTTTCATGATTTAGCGCAAGATGCATCATTAAAAGAAAAATTAGTAGCTCAAAACGATATTGTAATTTCTATGCTTCCCGCCAATTGCCACGTGGAAATTGCGCGCTATTGTATAACGCATAAAAAGCATTTGGTTACAGCTTCGTATGTGTCGAAGGAGATGAGGGAGATGGAGGAAGAAGTGAAGAAAAACGGATTGATATTCATGAACGAATGTGGTTTAGATCCTGGAATAGACCATCTTTCGGCTATGAAAATCATTGATGAATTGCAAGAACAAGGAATGAATATTCATGGTTTTGAATCGTTTTGTGGTGGCTTGGTTGCGCCATCGTGCGATGATAATCCGTGGAGATATAAATTTACGTGGAATCCTAGAAATGTAGTGATAGCCGGACAAGGAGGCGCGGCGAAATTCCTACAAGAAGGAACCTATAAATACATTCCTTACCACAAATTATTTAGAAGAACCGAAGTAATAGGTATTGAAGGTTACGGTAAGTTTGAAGGCTACGCCAATCGCGATTCGTTAAGCTATATTGATATTTATGGTTTACAAGGTATTAAAACCATGTTTCGCGGTACCTTACGTCGTTTGGGCTTTTGCAGAGCTTGGGATTTGTTTGTTCAGTTGGGAATGACCGATGATACTTACACCATTCCCGATAGCGATAAGATGACGCATCGCCAATTCATCAACTTGTTTTTGGCTTACAACCGTCACGATTCTGTAGAGTTGAAATTGAAGCATTATTTAAAGCTTGAGCAAGACGATGTGGATATGTGGGAAAAGCTAGAGTACACGGGAATATTCAGTCAGGAAAAAATAGGTTTAAAAAACGCTACTCCAGCTCAAATTCTTCAACATATTTTAGAAAAGAAATGGAAGTTGAAAGAGCATGATAAAGACATGATTGTGATGTTTCATAAGTTTCATTACCTCGATAAGCAAAACAAGATGAATGAACTTCATTCTTACTTAGTGGTTGAAGGAAGCGACCAACACAGAACAGCCATGGCTAAAACGGTAGGATTGCCAATAGGCATTGTTAGCAAAATGATTTTGGAAGGCGCCATACAACAAAGAGGAGTTTTGGTGCCCGTGCACAAAGAAGTGTATTTGCCAATTTTGAATGAGCTAAAAAATTACGGTATCAATTTTACCGAGAAGAAAATCATCTAATTA
>JBMTCG010000073.1:0-12295 GCA_049430665.1 Flavobacteriales bacterium
CATGAGCAAAAACCAAAAATGCTTCACAACGATTCTCATAAATTTGAATGCGTATTTACTAGCGTAACGATTCAAAAAAATCATTCTATTATGTTGTCTTCTTTGGAAGGAAGTACACTGGGAATTTGGTCGGCGCACGGCGAAGGAAAATTCTCTTTCCCTTATGCTGAGGAGAAATATAACATCGTTGGTAAATACGGACACGCTGCATATCCTGCCAATCCAAATGGATCTGATTTCAACACAGCAGTTTTAACTTCTAATGATGGCCGTCATTTAGTGATGATGCCGCATTTAGAGCGTTCTACTTTCCCTTGGAATTGGGCAAATTATCCTGATAGAAAAGATGAGGTAACGCCGTGGGTAGAGGCTTTTGTGAATGCGAGGGAGTGGTGTTTGAAAATGGTGTAATCACACAGTACGTCATTGCGAGGTACTCCGAAGCAAACTTACTGATGTTTCTTCTTTTCTAAAGAAGCATGATCCCGATTTTCTGTACAAAAAATCTTTGACGAAAAGACCTGTTCTTCTGGTGACGAATGCTGCCTTCGCTCTCTCCAAAAAATTAAATTCTCCTTTTATCCGAATTTATTTTTTGGTTCACAGCTAACACACCCTCGTCCGTCAGCTGACGGAGCCCGCACACAATAGTATTGGCAGGGCGTAGCGAAAAATTTTTTCAAAGAAAATTGAATGGGTATCTTTACTAAAAATTCTGAACTGTCTTGGAAAACATTACAAAATTTGAAGGTGATTTAAACCGATTAAAGCAGAACGGAAGTTGGAGGTATTTTGAATTAGGTTTGGCTTTCATTATTGGTTTTGGTGCTACCCTTTTAGTTCCATTTTTTTCGGGCAGAAGAAGTAATCATATGCTTTTGAATTATTTCTTGGAACATCGAACTGTATGGGCATTATGGGGAACTGCGATAGGTGCATTTGCAGCAGTAATTATTTTTTTTAAAAGGAAAGATAACAAAGCCATTTTGTCGATTGAAATTAATGATAATGATGAAATAATTTCTTTCGAAACAAAGGATTATTATGCTTTTAATTCTTGTCATGCCCAATTGTCTTTCAAGGATCTAATTTTTACTGTAAACAGTTACAACACCGAATTTGAATACCACCTTAAAATTGATTTTTATAAGTCTTTAAATGGCAATCGAGCTTTAATTGGAACGCTAAGTAACCAAGATTTCTTATGTGAAAGAAAAGGGCAAGTGATTAAGCAATTGCGTAAAAAGCTAGAGACTATTAAGAAATAAACTCAAATCTATTTCTAATCGCTTTACTAATTTCTTCGTTTTCAATTAAGAAACCATCATGACCATATAACGACTCAATCTCCCGATATTCGCAATCTGGAATATGTTCGTTCATGTGCTCTTGCTCAGAAACTGGGCAAAGCAAATCTGAATGAATACCAATGATTAAAGTGCGCTGACCAATAGACGCCAATGCTTCTTCAATCGTGTCGCATCTGTCGCGTGCAATATTATGTGTATCCAACACTTTCGTTAATTTATGGTACGAAATAGCATTGAATCTCTTAGCCAATTTTTCACCTTGGTATTTAAGGTAAGAACTCACCTTAAACTCTTCGGTTTTATTTTCGCTTTCTTCTCTTTGTCGGATATTATAGGCCTCATGATTTCTGTAAAACAATAAACCAATTTGGCGCGCACGTTTCATTCCTTCTAAACCAGCATAAGCTGTTTCAATTCCCCAGGTTGGGTCTAACTCAATGACCGAACGATGTGCCGTATGTATTGCCACACCCCACGGTGCTTCTTTAGGCGAAGAACACAAAATACATTGATTCTCCATCACCTGAGGTTCCATCATCGCCCATTCCATAATTTGGTAACCGCCGCAAGAACCGCCAATACCTAGTTTTATCTTTTCAATACCTAGTTTTTTTCTAAGTAGAATAAAGCTTTTCACAATATCGCGAATGGTAACATCGGGGAAAGAATAATAATAAGGTTTGCCTGTTTCGGGATTCACCGAAAGCGGACCGGTAGTGCCATAGCAAGAACCCAAGATGTTGGCGCAAACAATGAAATATTTCTGAGGGTCGAATAGTTTTCCCTTTCCTACCAATCCATCCCACCAAACCGACGGGTCGCTATTTGCCGTTAATGCGTGACAGACCCAAATCACATTAGATTGGTCCGTATTCATTTTACCGTAAGTATGATAGGCTATAGTAAGCTCTGGTAAGTAGCCTCCTAGCTCTAAATCAAACTTCCCGAAATTATGAAATTGCTTTTCTGACACGCTATTTAATTTTATAGAAGTGGGCAAAAATAAGTAAAGATGTTTAAAGTAAAAACTATGAGGCGCTTTTACTACTTTTGCTAAAATTTTACTCTTATGGCAGAAACAGCAATTAGTCGCAGCGAATTCATCATCAATGAAGAAGGAAAATATAGTGCTCACAACTATCATCCCTTGCCAGTTGTGCTTTCTAAAGGCGAAGGCGTTTTTGTTTGGGATGTGGAAGGAAAGAGATATTTCGACTTTCTGTCTGCTTATTCTGCCGTGAACCAAGGTCATTCGCACCCTAAAATTGTTTCTGCTTTGGTAGAACAAGCGCAAAAACTGTCGCTAACCTCTCGTGCTTTTCATAACGATGTGTTTTGGGAATTCTCTAAATTCATTACCGAATTCTTTGGTTTCGATAAGGTATTACCAATGAATACAGGGGCTGAGGCGGTAGAGACTGCTTTAAAAATATCGAGAAAATGGGGTTATGAGAAAAAAGGAATCCCTACGAATAAAGCAAGAATCATCTTTTGTGAGAATAACTTCCACGGAAGAACGATTACTATTATAAGTGCGAGTAATGACTCTGATGCGACAAAGAATTTCGGACCATTCACGCCTGGTATAAGCTCTATTCCATACAACGACTTAGCAGCTTTAGAGAAAGAGTTGAAAGATCCTAATGTGGCTGCGTTTATTGTAGAGCCAATTCAAGGTGAAGCAGGAGTATATGTGCCTGAGGACGGGTTTTTAGCAAAATCTTACGCTTTGTGTAAAGCCAACAATGTTTTGTTTGTGGCCGATGAGGTACAAACAGGAATTGCGCGAACAGGTAAAATGATTGCTTGCGAGCACGAAGGCGTAAAACCAGATATTTTAATTTTAGGTAAAGCGGTGAGTGGCGGATTGTACCCAGTATCTTGCGTTTTAACATCACACGATATTATGGATGTAATTCATCCAGGTGAACATGGTTCTACTTTTGGTGGAAATCCTTTGGCTTGTAAAGTGGCCATGGCAGCATTAACAGTAGTGAAAGAGGAGAAACTGGCGGAGAGATCAGAGGTGTTGGGTGAATTATTGCGAAAAGAATTGAGAGCCATTAAATCAGATATGATCACTTTGGTGCGTGGTAAAGGATTATTGAATGCCATCGTTATCAAACCTAAGAATGGTAAAGAGGCTTGGGATGTGTGTTTAAAAATGCGCGATAATGGCTTGTTGGCCAAACCAACCCATGGCGATATTATTCGTTTTGCTCCACCTTTAATAATTTCTGAAGCACAAATCTTAGAATGCGTAGAGATTATTAAGAAGTCGATAGCCGAAATTGAAGGTAATATTTAGTTGTTGAGCCAATATTTCACATTCTTTTTGAAGAAGAAATGAGGCTCAAAATTTGAAGAAATTGTCTTTGAATCCCTTGTAAAATAAGGATTTTGAAAGTCTTTGTGTTCGAGTGAAATGTACAAAATGCATTTTAATGACTTGAACTCAAGCCCCCATTTTTGCCACTTTTGGCGAAACTACTTTTTTATGGGGACAAAACATTTTACTTTAATTCTACTTTTATTTGCTGTTAAATTGGGCTTCGCTCAAGATACTACAAATATCAGCTCTTCTATAAATTCTTGGCTTAACGGAAGCAAAGCGAATTTCACCTTAAAATTGCCTCAGGGCGATGTTGAAATTGGCAATCCTGTTATTGTAAAAAGAGAAAGCAAGGCGCTTATCAATGCCATTGCGATTGCACCAAAAGGTGATTTCTTGTTCAAAAACTTTAATGGAAATGTGTCGGGATATCTCCATTTTGAAAACGGAAAATTGGCTTATCAAATTCAAAAAATAGAGGATAAAATAGTCCTTATTTCTGTGCCATTAAAAAGGCGGACACAGCGATTGGGCACCCGTAATGGGAAATGGTTATACACCTTACATCACCTGGAGTATTGGCGACTACAATAAATCTACCACCAACGAAGATGATATCGCTATCATTGGTGCACAAATGGGTTACCGTGCCGACGATTACACAAAAGCACAAAGTGTAGTTTTCGGCGCTGGCGATTCAATCAATGCGCAAGATAACAATGGTATCATAGAAAATAGAAACGATGTAGATACTTTCTACTTCGAAACAACTACTGGAGGAAGGGTTCATGTTAAACTAAGCACCGTGATTGACTATACCGATCTCGACATTGATCTAACCTTAATGAACTCAACCTTCAGTGTTTTGGCACACAGCAATATTTACCTCAAACGCGGAGCAGAAATTGATGTAAATGTACCCGCAGGAAAATTCTATATTGTTGTTAAATCGGGTAGCGAACTTACTGCCGTAGATGGCTTTACCACCTACAGTTCTTTTGGCTACTATGAAATGAGCGGTACTGTAGATGGCTACAAAAAAGCTAACTCAGATATTGCGGCTGTCTCTTTAGATGGTTTTACAGAAAGATGTGGCGATAAAGTAACAGGTAGTTTTAGCATTAAAAATGTAGGGAGTACAGCGATTTCGGGCGGACAAATTAATTTTTATGTGGATAATGTATTGAACAAAAGTGAAGTGTTTAGCTCAACACTAAATGCCAATGATGTTTACACAATTAACAATGTAGAAATTGCTGAAGTGGGCAACCATACACTAAAAGCTGAATACGTTGCAGCACTGCCAATTGTTGAAAGTGTTACCAGCAACAACGCTTTAAGCATGGCTTACTTCATTGAAAGTGGTGTGGCGCACATGGTAAGTACCGATGCTATGACCTACACTGGCCTGGCTCCACTTACTTGGAAAATTATCGAAAAACAAAATGGAAATACCGTGAAAGATGGAAAAACTATTCCACTAAAAACTTCAAATAACTTAATCACTCAAGATTTCTGTTTGGCCGACGGATGCTATCAATTTTCTGTTGCTGGTGATTTTAAATTGTGTGGTGCCTACAGCGCTTATCAAAGTGCAAAAAACGTACGTGAAAGGAGATATTGTTCAATATCAAAATACTATATTGTACAAAGCAAAATGGTGGACGCAAAACGCACCCATAGGCGGAGATTGGGACTACATGGGTACTTGCAACAACGGTTCGTTCTTCATGAAATTAGACGACAAAGACAATGCTACCGAAATTGCAAAAGCAAATTCTGCTACATACTCTTCTTCATTGATCGAAGATTTTTGTATCAATCAAACTTCGCTGAACGAAATCGCTTTTGAAGAGATTAAAGTGTATCCTAATCCAGTGAATGATGTGATCAATATTTCTACCAACGGTTCTTTCACAAAAATGGAAATTTATGATATCAAAGGAAGAATTGTATTGAAGAATAATTTTCCGCCAACTTTTATGCAATTAGATGTTTCGAATTTTAGCGAAGGAATTTATGTTATTCGCTTAACTAAAGATGGAATGGTAAGCTCTGTTAAATTTGTAAAGTAATTAAAGCCTAACGACATTTTTAATAAATGGATATTGTATTTTTGCAGCCTAATCCTTAGGCTATGAAAAATTTACTTTTGTTCTTTTTTGCTTTTGTTGCTTTGCAAATGCAGGCGCAGCTAACACAAACGGTGCGCGGACAAATCATCGATAAAAACTCGAAATCACCCATTGCTGGCGCTACGGTTAAAGTAGAAAATAGCGATCCGGAAATTGCAACAGCTACCGATGATAAAGGATTTTTTAGATTGGAAAAGGTGCCTGTAGGCCGACAAACTATTTCTATTTTTTCTATAGCGCATCACCCTATTTTTCTTGAAAATCAAGAAGTGAAATCGGGTAAAGAGTTGTACCTCGAAATTGAAATGGATGAGAAAGTAACTACAGTTAATGAGATTAAAATTTCGGCAAAAAAAAACAACAAGGCAGAGAACGAAATGATTACCACCAGCAACGTTAGTATGTCGCCTAAACAAACCGAACGCTTTGCTGGTAGCTTGAGTGATGTATCGCGCATGGCGATGAATTATGCTGGGGTGATTTCGGCTTCTGATAATCGTAATGACATTATCATTCGTGGTAACTCTCCAGCGGGTATTTTGTGGCGCTTGAATGGTATTAATATTCCCAATCCGAATCACTTTGGGTCGCTGGGCAGCACTGGCGGACCCATCACCATTCTTAACAACAACAACTTGGCGAAATCAGATTTTATGACGGGAGCTTTTCCGGCCGATTACGGTAATGCTTTGGCGGGTGCTTTCGATTTAAAATTACGTCACGGAAACAACGAAAAATTTGAAGGCACTGGTATGTTTGGTTTCAATGGTGTGGAGCTGGGCGTTGAGGGTCCGTTTAGTAAAAAAAGCAAAGCATCTTACATGGCGAATTATCGTTACTCAACTTTAGGAATATTTGATGCCGTGGGTATTTCCTTTGGTGTAGCGGCTATTCCGCAATACCAAGATTTAACCTTCAATATCGATATTCCAATGAATAAAAAATACGGCAAACTCGAAATGTTTGGCGTAGGTGGTTACAGCACCATTTCTATTTTGGCCGATAAAGCACAAAAGGAAGGCGACGTTTCTTATACGCAACAAGGCACCAACAATTACTTGATCTCACAAATGGGCGTGAGTGGTATTGGTCACACTTATTATTTTAACGAAAAAACACACATGAAATCGGTGTTTGCGGTTTCGGGTATTTCACAAACGGTGCATAGCGATTCTTTGGATAAAGATTACCAAAATCCGGGATTGATTTACGACAATAAAACAGCCGAAATTAAATATTCTTTCAATTGGTATGTCAACACCAAATTCAATTCACGTAACACTTGGAAAAGCGGAGTGATAGTAGATTTGTATGACGTTAGATATTACGAGAAATTTCGTTCTAACTACCAATGGTTTACTGGTTACGATTTTAGCGGAAATACCTATTTATTGCAAGCTTATTCGCAATGGAAACATAAATTTAGCGATAAGATACGAGCCAATATTGGTGCACACTATCAGCAACTCACGCTCAACAATTCTTATGCTATAGAACCACGTGGAGGCATCTCTTGGGATGTGGCCAAAAACAAAACTATTTCTTTGGGTGCAGGTATGCATTCGCAAATACAACCCTTTAGCGTTTATTTGCTAGAAACAACGGTGGGAAACAGCATGGTGCGCACCAATCAAAATTTAGATTTATCGCGAAGCAATCACATGGTATTGGGCTACAATCATTCTTTCAATCAGCACATGCGCGTAAAAGTTGAGAGTTATTATCAGCAAGTATCGGGCATTCCGGTTTTGAACAATTCGTATTTCAGCTTGGCTAATTTTGGTAGCGATTTCACCTTCCCTCGTGCAGATAGTTTAGAAAATAGGGGCACTGGAAAAAATGTGGGAATTGAGCTTACTGTTGAGCGTAATTTTCACAAAGGATATTACTTTTTGTTTAGTGGTTCTTTGTACGATTCTAAATACGTTGGTGGCGATGGCGTAGAGCACAGCACAGCGTTTAATGGAAATTATGCCGCCAATATTTTGGGTGGTGCAGAATTCAATTTAACTAAAAAAGTAGTGTTGCAAATTGATGCTAAAATAACTTATGCAGGCGGTAAAAGATATATTCCTATCGACTTAGCAAAATCGCAGTTGGCGGGTAAAGCAGTATTCGACGAAAATGATATTTTCAATCAACAATTTCACGATTATTTTCGCGCTGATTTAAAAGCAGGTATTCGCATCAACTCTAAAAAAATTACGCAAGAAATTTCTTTCAACGTGCAAAATATTTTAGATACCAAAAATGTGTTTCAGCAGATTTACGACAACGTAAATAAAGATGTAAAAACAGAATATCAGTTGGGATTTTTCCCGGTGGGTAGCTATAAAATTATGTTTTAAATCGTGCTTCTATCGATTGCTGCTTGATAGCGATTTTGAATGATGTGATGTAGAGAATTTAATGAAATCATCTCTGTTATTTTTTACATTTACACTATGCTAAACAAACAATGGATTAATATTTCTTCTGGCGACAATTCTAAAAAGGAAGAATTGGCGAAAGCGCTGGGTGTACATGCTGTTTTAGCACAGCTGTTGTTGAACAGAGGCATCAATAGTTTTGATGAAGCAAAAGCTTTTTTCCGACCCAATTTAGATTCTTTGCATTCTCCTTTTTTAATGAAGGATATGGATAAAGCGATTGAGCGTTTGGAATTGGCCATCAAGAACAACGAAAAGATATTGGTGTTTGGTGATTACGATGTAGATGGTACTACTGCTGTATCGATGATGTATTTGTTTCTCAAAAAACTCACTGAGAATTTATCGTTTTACATTCCCGATAGATACAAGGAAGGTTATGGTATATCTAATGATTCGATTGATTTCGCTGAAAAGAATAATTTCACCTTAATCATCTCTTTGGATTGCGGCACGAAGTCGGTAGATAAAATTGCCGCAGCTAAAAAAAGAGGAATAGATTACATTGTTTGCGATCATCATCAGCCAGGAGAAATTTTGCCTGATGCGATTGCGCTGCTCAATCCAAAAAGAAAAAACTGCGCTTATCCTTGCAAGCATTTATCGGGAGCAGGAGTAGGTTTTAAGTTGATTCAGGCTTATTGCGAAAAGAACGAATTGGAGCAAGAAGAATATTTATGTTATCTCGATTTATTGGCCGTGAGCATTGGTGCCGATATCGTTCCGATAGTAGGCGAAAACAGAGTGTTGGCTTTCTATGGTTTGCAGAAATTAAATCGTAATCCATCACCCGGATTACAAACCATTATTGCTATTGCCAAACGTAAGGGAGGCGAATTGACGATGAGTGATATAGGCTTTGGTATCGGTCCGCGCATTAACGCCGCCGGAAGGTTATATAGCGGAAGCGAGATTGTAGAATTGTTGGTGAGTTCCGATAAACAAATGCGCGATGATATAGGAAGTGCAATCGACAGTTATAATGAAGAGCGCAAAAGCATAGAAAAATCGATCACCGAAGAAGCTTTACAATTGTTAATCGGCGAAGAAGAAAAATGTACTTCGGTAGTTTTCAATTCATCATGGCACAAAGGCGTGGTGGGTATTGTAGCGTCTCGTTTGCAAGAAAAATATTACCGTCCCACTTTGGTTTTTACCGAAGTAGAAGGAAAAATTACGGGCAGTGCACGTTCGGTAAAAGGTTTTAATATTTTAGAAGCGATTGAACAGTGTGACTATTTGTTAGAGCAATATGGCGGACACGATCATGCCGCAGGAATGACAATGAAAGCAGAGGATTATCCAGCCTTTAAAGCAAAGTTCGAAGAGGTGGTTTCAGCTACCATTCCTCGCGAATTATTGCAAGCAAAAATCATGGTAGAAGATGAATTGTCGATCAACGATATCGACGAGAAATTTCACCGCATATTAAAACAATTCGAGCCTTTCGGTCCGGGCAACGAAACACCCATTTTCTCTTCCAACGATTTCATCAACAACGGAGAATGCAGTGTTTTAGGCAATGAGCATTTAAAATTAGAATTAAGTTCGATCCAAAATACTTCCAAAAAATTTCCTGCTATTGCTTTTCGTCAGGCACATTTTTCCAAACAAATTTCATCAGGAAATAAATTTTCTGCTTGTTATTCGATTAATGAAAACCATTGGAAAAATAAGGTTTCTTTGCAGTTGGAGATAAAGGATTTTAGCTTCTAATTATTTTTATCATGCGACCCTTTTTAATTGTGTGCATCTTTTGTACATAAACCAAGGACTATGAAAAAAAATATTTTAAAATTAAGCTACGCTGCCTTAGTGGGTGCTGTAGTTATGATGAGTGCTGATTCTTGCAAAAAGAAGGATGATGCTCCTGCAACCAATTACAATTCACCAGCAGAAGTGTTGGCAGATTTGGCTCCAGATATGCAATCTTTCACGCTCGATCCCACGAAAGATAATGTTGTTACAGGTGAAGATGGAACAGTAATCGCCATTCCTGCAAATGCTTTTCTAGATAAAAATGGAAATGCTGTTCAAGGTTCGGTAACCATGGATTTAAAAGAAATTCTTTCTTTAGGTGATCAATTGACTTCTGGTGTTTTTGCTGTTTCCGATGGGAAATTGTTGAGTAGTGGTGGTGAGTTTTATTTGAAATTTACGGCTGGCGGACAAGAATTAACTTTGGCTGATTATAAGTCGATTGACGTGAAAATTCCAGCTGATAATGTTGACACAACAATGAATGTTTTTACGGGAAACAATGTTGTTAATATACCGACTGAAAATGATTCATCGGGTTCAATTGTGAATTGGCAACAGTCGCCAGACACAACTTACAACGATAGTGCGAGCTATGGTGATCCGTTGGGATTGTTTTTCATTGGTCAACAGTATCTCTTAAAAATTAATGAGTTATATGCTAAAAGTTGGTACAATATTGATCATTATTTAAAGTACGATGAGTATACTTATGAAGGTAATTGTGGTGTTGTCGTTGGTGATAATGAAGAGGGAGAAGAAATTGTTTTAGATTTTCAATTTGTGTACAAAAAATTCAATAGTGTTTGTGGACTTAGCTCTTATTATTCGAATGTAGTGTCTGAAGCAAATATTACCTTGAACGGATATTGGGTGAAAAATCAAACTGCCACCTTGGTAGTAATTGGTGTAGGCAAAAAAACAAAGAAATTGTACTTCGGAAAAGCAACGGTGTTGATTACTCCAGGTGTTACGCCTCAAATTCAACTCAACAGTATTTCAAAAGAGGCATTGAGTTCTGCTTTGAATGATTTATAAAGATTCTCAGTTTAGGTAGTAGTTTTGTTAGTAAACCGTCCCGATTTTTTTCGGGACGGTTTTTTTATTGCCAAGGAAATTCGATGCGCTAAATCGCTAAATTCTTTTGCATCTAAAGAGGAGGGGAGGTACATTATGGATGTGTTAGGCGAAAATATCCCTTGGGCTCTTAATCTTCCTGGCAAACTTAGTCGAGCGGTATCGCTCAACCATAGTATTGTTCCAAAATTATGTAGTGTTGCTTTTTGTTTTTTCTTGGGAAAATAGTGGTTTACTTTTTCTGTAAATCTGTTGGCTTTAATGTTTTGCTGCGTGTGGTAAACATTGCCCAATACAATGAATTTCTCTGTTATTTTTTTACAAGCCATAAGTGCTAAGCTAGAGGGAGCATAAGCTCTGGGGAGGGCCGAATCACCTGAAGTGCTGCGGGAGCTAGCTATGGCACCGAGGGGAATGCCATTGGTGAAGTTTGCGCCAAAAAGAATGGCGTCTGCTTTAAACTGAAAAACGAAGTTGATTCCTTTCAGGTGAATTCGTGCGGCTGTCTTCCTTTCATCGAGAATGAAATCGATGCCGCTCCCAGAGCATTGCTTTCTTAGGGTATTGATTCTGCCGTAGTAATTGGCAGATCTTTGTATGAAAAAAAAGGGGTCGAGTAAAATAGCAGCTATGCGTTGTGGGGTTTTTAGAAGTTCATTGAAATCGCATAGCTGCTCTATATAGAGATAGTTAGGGGAAACAGGGAATTCTTGTTCGCCCAAAACCACAATGAGTTTGTTGGGCGCTTCTTTTTTGTAGTACTCACTTAAGGCCGAAAAGGCGTGCCATTCAGAAGCATATAAATCAACATGTTTAAATTCGCTTACTTCTTTCAATAAGTTTGATACTATATGGTTTAAGCTTTCATTGCTGTTGTGTAAGTCAGCAATACTCACATCTTTTAAAATCTCTTTTCTTATTTCACTGTTGTAATGTGGAAGTATTTTGTATTTCGATTTTTCAGAAAGATCGTATTTGATGACATTACTTCTGCTTTTTTTCTTCGGATTTACCTTAACATGGTCTTTGGAAACAAGAAGCTGTGAAATTTCTTTCACCACTCTTTTTTCTGCCGCATTGTTAAATTGTAATTCCATTTTTAGCTGTCGTTAGTGACGGCACAAAAATGAATCAGAATAAAAGTGTTTTTAAACTGAATGTTGCAATTGAAGGGGATTGTTTTGCAGAAAATGCAAAATTAGCTTCTGCCCAATACTTTCGTGAGCGCTTTTTTGATTTCAAGGTAACGCATCA
>JBMTCG010000074.1:0-12120 GCA_049430665.1 Flavobacteriales bacterium
TTCGTTGTTGGTAGTAATCATTGGGAAGTATACCCATTGAACTTGCTTGTAATCGCGCTTGTTGCCGTACATGCCCACTTGCATGGTGATAGGCGCACAAATCGCATCTTCCACCAAATTGTTGTTGATGCGCACGCCATAGTTGTATAGCATTTCTTCGGTGTTGAGTTTGTTGATCATGGCAGGAAAAATGTTGGTCACGCGCAAGCTATCCATTTCGGCTTTCACCTGATCTATCATCCAAACCGTCACTCCGCCGCGCATGATAAATTGGTCGATCACAAATTTCTCTTCTTCGGTAAGCATCTTATCGTCGATGTTTTCGGCCGGACTGAAATATTGTCTTTTAATGGCGTTGATGGTGTTAAGGTCGTCTTGGTTTCTAGGTTTGGCAATCACCAAAGCGTCAACACCATCTAGCGCGTTCAATTGCACAACGCCGTTGGTGTCGGTAAGCATAACCGGACCAGCCATGTAATAATCAGATAACGAATTAGCCAAATCATTAATGTATCTGCCATCTAATTCGCCGTGCCCTTGTAAGAATCCAACTACTTTATAGTCTTTTTTCGATTTCTTTAAAATTCTAATTGCGGTGGTTAAGTTGTGCTCTAAAGACTGAATAGATTTGTTGAGCACTTCAATGTGGTTGGCAGTGATCTCGGTATTTAAAAAGTTTACCGGATAGTTTCTTCCTTTGTAATACACCATTACGCCAGGAACGATGTACACTTGGTTGGTGCCGTTTTCTGTTTTCTCAGATACATTGGTGTATTGCAAGCCTTTTTGGGTAAGCTCGCGAATGAAATCTTCGTGATTTTCTACAGCGTAGGGGTCGATAAATTCGTACTCAATATTATCGGGATTGAGGTTTCTAAATTCCTCTAATCTACTTCTTACTTGTTCTTTAAATTCTACAAATTTCGCAGGAAGGTTGTCACCTGTTAAGTACACTTTAAATTCAACAACGTCATCTAATTTGGTGACCAAATTAACAGTGGCATCGGTTAAAGTAAAGCGCTTGTCGGCAGTTAAATCTAAGCGCACATATTTTTTACTCGCGATAAAATTCACTACCACAAGCAAAGCAATAATGCCTACGAATTTTAATATATCTTGATATTTCTTTTTGTTTTTCATTACCATTTTCTTGCGCTAAGCACCAATTTAGTTAACAGAATAAAAAACGCTATTGCGGTGAAGTAATAGATAACATCGCGAGAATCAATTTGTCCCTGACTCACAGAATAATAGTGGTAAGAGATGCCCAGTTGGTCGATGACCAAATCGTATTTCCCAAAGATTCCTAAGTCGGCAATAAACTCAAATCCGATATAACAAAAGATAGAAAGTACTATTGAAATGATTAAGGCAATAATTTGATTTTTGGTGATTGAAGAAGAGAAAATTCCAATAGAAATGAAGATGGCGCCCAACAAAAACAAGCCAATGTAAGAACCTAGTGTTGCGCCTCTGTCTATATTTCCTTCGGGAGCGCCCAAGTTGTAAACAGTGAAATAATAAACGATGGTTGGAATTAAGGTAAGCGCTAAAATTACTACGTTGGCCAGGTATTTTGCCAATACAATTTGAAGGTCGCTAATGGGTTTGGTAACAATCAATTCTAAAGTACCCAATAGTTTTTCATCGGCGAAAGAGCGCATGGTCATGGCTGGAATCAATAAGAGATACAACCACGGCGCCATTACAAATAAAGGTTCTAAAGTAGCGAAACCCGAATTTAAAATATTGTTGTTGTTTCCGCTGTCGGGAATGATAAAAAGGAACAAGCCAGTGGCCACTAAAAACGTACATATGATAATGTATCCAATGAGTGAACCGAAAAAACTTTTTATTTCTTTTGAGAATAAAGCGAACATGGGGTAAAAATAGAAAAAAGTTTTAACTATTTTCGTGTAATGCAAATCACTCATCTTAGCGATTCTAACAAGCTTTTATTAGACCAAGGAAAGATGCTTCCTGTGATGGAAGAGTTCTATACCATTCAGGGAGAGGGCGCCAATACGGGCAAACCTGCTTATTTCATTAGAGTGGGTGGTTGTGATGTTGGCTGTCATTGGTGCGATGTTAAAGAATCGTGGAACCCAGAATTGCATCCTTTAAAAAGTGTGGATGAGGTGGTAAAGGCGGCTTTGCAGTTTCCGGCAACCGATGTGGTGATTACTGGCGGCGAACCAACCATATACAATTTGGTGTATTTAACAGAACAACTGACCAAGCACGGCAAACAGGTTTTTTTAGAGACTTCGGGTGCTTATCCTTTAACAGGAAACTGGCACTGGATTTGTCTTTCACCAAAGAAGACCATGCCTCCTTTAAACGATATTTATCTTAAAGCCCACGAGTTGAAAGTGATTATATTCAATCACAACGATTTCAAATGGGCCGAGGAACATGCCGCTAAAGTTGGCGACCATTGCAGGTTGTATATGCAACCCGAATGGAGCAAAAGCAAAGAAATGTTGAATGCCATTATTGATTATGTGCAACAACATCCACGATGGAATATATCATTGCAGACTCATAAGTTTATGGGGATACCGTGATAAAGAAAATTAAGCGTTCTTAAATAAGTGTGCGTGAAATGACGAGTAGGACAATAGTTCCTTCGGGGTACCTCAGGATGACAACCATTGTTTGGAAGAGCTTAGTATGTCATCCTGAGGTACCCCGAAGGAACTATTGTCCTACACATCAAAAAATACTTTAAACTCTTTTCTATGAAATTCATCTTCTCATTATCCATTTCTCTTTTGATGTTAGGCTGCTTATCTGCCCAAGCACCAAAGCAAAAATATACCGTTACCTCTAAAAAGGCGATTGAGTATTTTGAGCTCGCGCAAAGCGCTATGATGATTGATAGCTTAGCCGAGGCTTTGGCTATGGCGAATAAAGCCATTGATAAAGAGCCATTGTTTGCCGAAGCTTATTTGTTAAGAAGTTATGTGTACGCCGATAAAAAAGATTATCAAACAGCGATAGACAATATCGAAAAGGCCATTTCTATCAATCCAGATTTCTTTCCAGCGATGTATCTCGATTTGGGCGGACTCTATTTCGAATTGCATAGTTTCGATAAAGCGAAAGAAATCCTTACTAAGTACCTTCAAAAATACAAGCCAGGCGAAAAACTAAAACCTAAAGCAGAACGCATTATTGCCAATTGTGATTTTTCTAAATGGGCGATGGCTAGGCCTTTGGATATTAAGCCCGAGAATGCCGGACCAGAAATCAACTCTGTAAATAAAGATTACAATCCGGTAATCACAGTGGATGGTGAGTTGTTTATGATCACCAGAACCATTCCCGATAAGCAAGCGAGAATGGGGGCTCAAGAAGATTTTTATGTAGCCACATGGGAAGTCAATCATTGGGCAACAGCCTTAAACATTGGTTCGCCCATCAACTCTCATTTGAATGAAGGTGCACCTACTTTTTCTGCCGATGGTAAGATTATGATTTTTGTAATTATTGGCGACGAAGGCAATTACGGTGCAGGAAGAACTGGCTTAGGTAGCGGCGATTTATTTTATTGTCAGAAAATTAACGGAAAATGGTCGGCACCTAAAAACTTAGGCGCAATAGTAAATTCAAGAAACAACGATACCCAACCTTCACTATCGGCCGATGGAAAAACATTGTATTTTTCTTCCAATAGACCAGGCGGATTTGGTACTTCCGATTTGTATGTTACTCGTTTTTCAGCAGCGGGTTGGAGCACGCCAGAGAATTTGGGTCCGAAAATTAACACCACCGAAATTGAGGATGGCGTATTTATTCACCCCAACAATCAAGTGTTGTACTTTTCTTCTGCAGGCTTGCCAGGCTTAGGTCAGCGCGATATTTATGTGTGCAAACGCCAATACGATGGAAGCTGGGGAGAGCCAGTTAATTTGGGCTATCCTATCAACACCAGCGAATCGGAAAGAAGTTTGTTCATCGATGCCAAAGGAGATTTCGCTTATTTCTCTTCTGACAGACCAGGCGGAGTAGGTGATTTAGATATCTATAAATTTAAGGTTCCAGCATCATTAAAACCTGAGCCAGTTACTTACATGAAAGGAATTGTGTACGATGCTGCAACGAAACAACCATTGGGCGCACAGTTTGAATTGATTGATTTACAAACAGGAAAACAAGTGTATGCATCATCATCTGATGCAAAAGATGGTTCTTTCTTGGTGTGTTTACCTACTGGAAAAAACTATGCTTTAAATGTACAAGGCGACAATGGTTATTTGTTTTACACAGAGAATTTTGAGCTCACCAATCCTAAAAACGGTGAAGAGGCATTTCGCAAAGATGTACCTTTAAGCAAGATGGCGAAAGATGCAAGAGTGGTGCTGAACAACGTTTTCTTTGATACCGATTCATATACACTTAAACCCGAATCGAAAATTGAGTTAGATAAGTTGGTGAATTTCTTGAATGACAATGCGGCATTAAGGATTGAGTTGGGCGGACACACCGATAATCAAGGAAGTAAAGAGCATAACTTAACCTTGTCGAAAAACAGAGCAAATGCAGTGAAGAAGTATTTGGAATCGCAAGGTATTGCTGCCGATAGATTAACTACGAATGGCTATGCAGATTCGCAACCAATTGATACTAACGATACAGAGAAGGGGAGAGCTAATAATAGAAGGATGGAGTTTAAGATATTGTAATATCTAGGGCAATAGTTCCTTCTTTCTATAGGATGATAAACACGGTGCGTGATTGCTAGAATTTTGTACCCAAAATTGAAGCAATCTAATCATCAGTATTTCTTCTTTTCTAAAGAAGCAAAGACTTACTTTTTTCTTGGATAAAAAAGTAAGCAAAAAATTCAAGTGCCCGTCAGCTGACGGGTGCCAGCCCGCTCTCCAAATCCGTCAGCTGACGGACTCCTTTTATCCGAATTTATTTTTTGGTTCACAGCCTTTATGTACCCTCGCCTTTTGCCACGGGCCTGCGCACAAATGTGTTTGCGGGACGAATTGCATACGTAATTAGGGTTTTAATTCTGAAGGATAAGTGTTACTTTCGAGTTAAATTAGTTTAATGCTTTTACCAGGAAAAATAGAATATAGCTCTCAACATTTTAAAGTTTATAGTATTAGTTTTCGGCATCTTTTACTATGGACTCTAATTATGTTTCTTATCATGCTCATTCTATTTGCGGTTTTTACACGTGCAATATTTCATGTGAAATTAGCTTTTCCATTCTACTTGATTTTTCTTTCTGCAATCTTTGGATTTATGTTCGCTAAGAGAAGTCAAGTGCTTTTTTTGAAAGATAATATACTAGAGGTTGTTGAAAAACAGGGGATTTTCAAGGATGTGACAACTATAAACATAAACAATATCAAAATTGTTAAGTTAATTGAGGACCCAGCACCAAAAGCACCATTTGGCCTATGGGCATTAATTTGGCCGGCACAATCAATCATGCTTCAATTACTTTGGAAAAGATTTGATGTTGTTGGTGTTTTTACAAAAAGTGGAAAACTCAAAAAAATAGGCATGCATCTTACTTTACAGCAAACGCAGAAACTCACAGAGTATATTAAGGGTTTGAATACCGATACAAACCAATAAACGATACGAAACCGCCTCTAGAAAAAAGAAATAATTTATCTCCGATTTTCTCGTCTGTAGTGGGATCAAGTAGAAGGTTTATTTTTTTCTAAAGTAAGTGAAGTTCTAAATCCCAATCCTCTTTTTCTAAAAACGGAAAATTTTCTTTAAAATATGTGATGCGAATAATGCCTTCAATTGCTGTTATTTCCTCAGCCTCACCTTTAAATACTTTATACAGATTGGGCTCTTTGCCTTCTGTAATAAATCCTTGTTGAAGAAGTTCCCTAATATTACCGCCAAGCTTAAATTTAGAGTTGTTAAGCCGATCATCCCACTTCCAAATCTTTTTTATTTTCAGAGTCATCGTAATACTTTTCGTAGTAGTTTTTTCTACAAACTCACAATCCCTAATCTCAAAAACTCTTCATGCAATCTAAACAACGGTAAGCCCATCACATTATAAAAACAACCGTTAATTCTTTCTACACCAACATAGCCAATCCATTCCTGTATGCCGTAAGCACCAGCTTTGTCGAAGGGTTTGAAAGTATCGATGTAATAAGTGATTTCTCCTTCAGATAGTTTTTTAAAATACACTTCGGTGCTTTCTGAGAAGGTGTAAGCCGAATCTTTTTGTTGAATGGTCACTCCCGTTATCACGCGATGCATATTGCCGCTTAAGGCTTTTAAAATAGCTATAGCATCATTTCTATCTAGAGGCTTACCTAAGATAGAATCGTTGAGCCATACGATGGTGTCGGCGGTAACAATAACTTCATCCTCTTTTAGTTCGTTTTTGAACGTTTCACCTTTTAGTTTACTTAAGAAAACAGGCACTTCGCCACCGCGTAAATTTTCGGGATAAATTTCATCGACTTCCTTCAAACGAATTTCGAATTCTACGTTCAATTCTTTTAATAAAGACTGACGGCGTGGAGATTTAGAAGCGAGTATTATTTTTTTATTTTGAACCATGTCACTTGTTTATTACAACCGATATTGTTTTTGGTTTTTCATCGGAATTAAAGGTAATAAAATACACTGCATTAGAAAGAAGATCTGCATTAATATTGAAAATTCTGCCATCGCTTAATGATGGGGTATATTGGTAAAGAAGTTCGCCTATAACAGAGCGAATTTCTATTTTCTCATTTCCTGTATTTTTAGGAAGGGTAATGGTAAAATTTCCGTTAGATGGGTTAGGGTATACCGAAAAGCTATAGTCATGTGTATCTGCCAAAACAGTGATTTTTTTAGTTAATAGTTGCGAACATACGCTTTGCGATGTAGTGCTTAACTTTATGGTGTAATCGCCAGCATCATGGTACGACGCAAATGGGTTTGCAGATGTAGATGTTCTGCCATTTCCAAATTCCCATTCATAGCTATTGGTAATACCGTTAAAACCAAGACTTATTGGTGAGTTTGCATAAAATGGTCCTTGCGGAAGAATGATGTCTCCATTTTCTTCACGTGCACTGCTTTTCCATGAAAGTTGAAAGCCAGCACCAGCGACAAAAGGATCGGAAGTTAATTCCACAAGCGCTTTTCCTGAATAAGCAATTATTTGTTTTTTTAAAGTATGAGTTCCTGTTTCGTGATAAATCAAGTCACTTTTTGTATTTGCTCCATCATAAATATTGAGATAATCGAATCCATATTCTGTGTCGAGGTACTCAACGTCTATAATTATAGAATCTCTGCATCCCGGATTTATTAGGAAAGTGCATGTTTTATTGGTGGAATAATCGTTAGCCGCACCACCATCATCGTACAATACCCCTGAGCTATCGGCACTAAGAATATTGGTACACAAAAGATTTAAATTTACCACGTGGATATACATCTTTTTAGCAATTGAATCTTCTCCATGGCTATTGCTTACCTTTAACTTTACATTGTAGTCACCATAATTATCATAGGTTACGCTTGGGTTTTGAACGTTTGATGTAGGTGTGTTAGCACCTTCAAAAGTCCAAAGCCACGAGGTAGGTACATTCATCGATTTGTCAATAAAATTAATACTTGAAGCTGGAGAGATATACATCGAGCTGGCATCGAAGTCTGCTATAGGTGCCGCATTGTTTTTTTGTAAAATAACAGTGTAATCTTCTGTTTGGCCATAGTTGCTTACATAGCAAGCAGATGAAGGTGATGTATTGAATTCGGAAATTACTCTTAGTCGCAGTGGAGTATTGTAAATGGTGCCCTTTGGAATAATAATATTTCCAACATGGCTTATAGACGAGGCAGAGTATATTTTTTCTGAGCTGTCGAAATCACCATTGTTATCAAGATCTAGCCACATTGCTACATCAATATTCGCGAGTGAGTAAGCATCTACAACAGAAAAATTTACTTTACTGCCCTCCAGCACGGTTGTAGCTTGTGAGCAAGTGAAATCTTCATAACCTACATTGCTTGCCGAGGAGTTGTTCTTAATACTTCCAAAAGTAAATTGAACAGTACCGTAGTTGGCATCGGGGTTATTGGAGGGATAGCAGGTTGGTGCAGTTGGTGCATTATTATTACCTACAACTACGTAATTGGTTTTTACAATATTGTCGGTATTTCCGCATGATAAACTTCCAGATGCAATTAATTGAACACTATATATTCCTGGTGAATTATATGTATGTGTTGGGGTTTTACTGCTACTATTAGATAAATCGCCAAAATCCCAATGGTATGCATTGGCATTTACACTTAAGTTTTTAAATTGAACAGTTGCAGGAGGATTACAAAAGAAAGTAGAACTTGCAGAGAAGTTTGCCAGTACTTTGTTGCTGTATTCGTTTCCTACACCTACAGCGTACCAAGCAGAAGTAACAGCCTGCGATTCGGGAGAACATGGTCCATATAAATCTTCGGCGGCTAATATGGAATAGTTGCGAGCATCTTCATAAGTAGCATTTGAAGTAAGATAAACAGTAAGTGTTCTGTATGCGATTGCTTGTGATTTTAGGAAACCAATTCCTGTTATCGCGTAATTATCGCCATTGTCATTAGTGCCATTACCTCCTTCAGTAAGTAAGTAGAACCAATAATTTTGCACTCCGCTATTGGTATGAACATCTTCTTCGCTGTCCCAAAAATTACCCATATATGTGTCGGGATTTTGTTGAGCATTAGGGTTCGACAAATCTCTTAGTGGCTCTCCATTCAAACTAAATTCATTGCCCAATTCCCAACTAAATTCATTAGGTTTAGCATAGTGTTCAATAGAAGTTCCTAGAATGTCGCTAAATGATTCATTTAGTGCTCCAGACTCTCCTTGATAAATAAGGTTAGCACTATGCTGCGTAACGGCATGCGTAAGTTCATGACCTATTACATCGATAGAAGTAAAGGCTGAGGAATTAAATCCATCACCATCACCATACGTCATTCTAGAACCATCCCAAAATGCATTAGCAAAGTCCTCATCGAAATGTACATAACTATTTAAAGGTGCATTTGCATTGTCGTATGATTTTCTGTCGTGCATGATCTTATAGTAATCATAGGTTTTTATTGTTCCCCAATGCACATCTAAAATTGCTTTGTCGTTTACGTTTTTAAATTTCCATACATTATTTAAACTCACAGGTAGCCGAGCTTTGCTGTAATCTGTATTGTTGTTGCAGTCGTACGTATTTATGCCTCCACCAATATTTGTCGCTTGTAATTTGAAAGATATGTTTGTGAAATTGGTGGTGATAGATTGGGGGCCGCTATAGGCAGTGTTTACTGTTGTATTGTAATCGATGTGTTTAATGATTTTGTCTTCTAAAAGCAAACTTCCATCCATCGCGTCAATGAATAAATTAGCGTGATACAAAGGCTTTTGAGCGTAAATATTTACTTTGTAAGCCAAGCGGTAAACAGGAGACGAAGAAAAAATATTTTTTTTTAGATAAATGAATTCAGCTTTAGGTAAATATGATTTGTCGTTTTCCCACAAATATGTTGTGGCCTGCACATATTTTTTTGCAATCTCAATTGCTTCGTTAGCATTGTATTTAGCTTGCATCACAGGTAAAATAGCGTGATTTGGAATGACGCTTCCATTAAGGCTAGTAATGATGTTGTTTTTGGTGTGAACAATAATTTCTGAGTTTAAAACAGGTATGTTATTGTATTCTTGTATGTATTTATAATGAATATTGCCAAGGCGATCGTTTGTAGTTTGCATCAAATTTATGGTTGTGTTCTCTTTTAAATTGGCAGATCTAATCAACCATGCATTTAAATCATTTACATCAATATTAATATTGTTGTAATATACATTAGTACTAGTTTGCGAAGCCGATAATAAATAGCAAAACACAAGTGCGATGGTACCGAAAATTTTTAACCTCATTGGAACAGTATTTTACGTTTAAATAGAAGAACTTGAAAAAAGCTATTAAAAATAAATAAAATCACGCAGGTGCAAAAACCAAAAATCATAATCAACTTCCAAATATTTCCAACAAAATGGAAGTCATCTTTGCTTTCAGCCTTTCTTAATTTTACAACAGAGAAGATGATAAGACTAACTACAGTAAGGGTTTGGTATACAACAACTGCTATTCTGTGATCGGCAAATAATGAAAACTTTAGTGCAGAAAAAATCACTAAAATAGCGATTGAAACAGATAAAATTAAAGCTGCAGTTTTTGTTTTCTCTACACCCAACTTTACCGCCAATGTTTTTATTTGTGTTTGTTCGTCGCCTTCGATATCTTCTATATCTTTTATTAACTCGCGAACAAGGGTGGTGGTGAATGCGAACAATGCTAAATAGAAACTCCAATCGAACATGTATTGAAACGGATTGCCTAAAACATTCATTTGAATGATATCCCAATAGGTAATAAGCATCGCACCATACTCAAAAGTGAGCGCTGTTAATGGAACAAATGCAGCTAATAGGGAAATAACAAGATTACCAATCAAAGCGGTTTTCTTTAGGTTAGATGCATACACCCAAAGTAGTGCTGGCGAAATAAGGTGGAATAAGAGAAATGAATTGTCGTTTAAAAAATAGTGCGCTAAGTAGTAGCCTATAGCAATTCCGGTAATGGTGCAAGACAAGTAGAGCACCCATCCCATGGTTTCGCTTAAATGCGTGCCTATAATTTTTTTGTGCGGTTTATTAATTTCATCCGTTTCTTGGTCGTAAATATCGTTGATGATGTTGCCTCCAGCAGCTATAAGAACTACAGACAGAACCAACAATGAAAAATGCAAAACGTCAAGCTGCATGGAGAATAAACTTGGTAAGCCAGCATCGAAAATAAACACACGAATTATCACCATCAATAAAGCGATGATGACAAGATTACCAAATCGAATAAGCTTAAGAAAGTTAGTTACCATTTGAAATCTTTATCGTTAATTTTTGCAGGGTCGAACCATTTGTCTTGCGCTTTTAACACTTGTTCAATTACATCGCGCACGCAACCGTTGCCACCTGTGTAAGGCGAAATATACACAGAAATATTTTTAATTTCTTCACAAGCGTTGTTGGGTGCAGCAGGAAATCCTACAGTGCTCATCACCTCGTAATCGGGAATATCATCGCCCATGTACAACACATTCTCATCCTTAATGTTGTAGGTGTCGCACAATTCTTTGTAAGCATGAATTTTATCGGCAATGCCCAAATACACATCGTGAATACCTAAACCCACAAAACGCTGACGGATAGATTCTGCTTTTCCGCCAGAAATTACTGCTATTTTATAGCCTTGTTTTCTCGCGAATTGCAACGCGAAACCATCTTTAATATTCATGGTGCGTTGTTGGTCTCCGGCAGATGTTAAAATAATTCTACCATCAGTCATTACACCATCTACATCGAAAATGAAGGTAGTGATGTCTTTTAATTTGAATAAATAACTATCCGACATTCAGTAACGATTTATTTTGTTTGATGCGGTGGATGATGGCGATAACGGTTCCAATAACCATTACGATACAACCAGCCCATAAAATATTGATGAATGGAAATTCAATGGCTTTTAAAATCATAAAGCCTGAGTTGGCATCGGCAACTTCAAAAACCAAGCTGTCTTCTTCTGGTGCGATGCGTAATAAACGAACTTTAGCATCGGTTTTTTTTAGCGTAGTCATTTTCGATTCAATGTGATTTTTCTCGTTTTCTAAAATCACCTTTTCTACAAATTTGCCGTTCACTTGGTAGTTGAATTCAAAACGATACAACATTCCGGTCTGATCGGCTTTCACCATTACGGTATCTAACACCAAATGACCTTTTCCAACTTTTAAACTATCGCCGTTTTTTAACTTAACTTCTTTGGGTTGCGCCAACTCAAAAGTTTGCATGTGCGTGTAAATATCTTTGTGCAAGAAATGTTTTGTAGCAGGTTCACTCACATTGCCCATTTTGTCGTTGAGCTGCATGAAAGGAGAAAGCGTAAATTCTTTTTCACCTTTTTTATTGAAGTAATCTACATCGAAATAAATGTTGTGACCTTCTTTGTGAATGTTGTTGTACGTTACTTTGTAATCGCCAGCAGGAAGCGTATCGTTGATAGGTAAAAACAGGTT
>JBMTCG010000075.1:0-12037 GCA_049430665.1 Flavobacteriales bacterium
TCTGTCAACGAATTAGTTAACATCTACAAGGATGACAAACTGGGTAAGCGCTGCTGTCCAAGAGTGGATGTCATCCTGAGGTACCCCGAAGGAACTATTGCGATATTGAAAACATTTTTTTCCAAGGCAACCACATCAAAATTACTATTGTCAAACCAGAAATACCGCAAACTTCAAATTCATTTGACGCTGCTTCTCTAGCCTCCAATGGAATATTATGCGAACTAGCACCCATAGCAACTACCGACATAAATTTAGATGCAACACCTAGCATAATCATTATCGTTGTTGTTACTTTAAATAACTTAATCAAAATGATTCTTCTCTTTTAATTCATTATAAAAAATTATTGATTTCTACGACGCCATTTTATAATCATTCAAATCATATGGCACATTTAACTTTGCCTGATCTATCTTAAAATATTCAGCAATTTTTCTAATAAAAGTTTTACCCATCCCTTTCTTGTAATGAAGAATATCGCTTATCGTTCCTTTAGAAATGCCTGTTTCGGCAGCTAATTTAGCTGCCGAAATGTTATTTTCTTCCATCAACAATCTAAGGAATTCTACAGGATTAGATTTTGCTGTTTTAAAAGAATGTCGTGCATCATAATCTTTAATTAAAACATACAACAACTCTGCCTCTTCATTTTTACTTTCATCTATACCTTTTGCAACACAAGCATTCAAAATTTTCTCATACTGCTTGCAGTAATCAACATATTGAGTTTTGGAATTTATTCTAGTGTATTTCATATTACAATTCTACTTTACAAGCATCAATTTTATCATACTCAGCATGAGTTCCAATGAATTTAATATATAGATGAACAAATTTCTTTCCGAAAGCGTAGCCACAAATCAATCGATAATTATTACCTCCTATATTAAAAACCACTCTTCCTCAATTTAATATGTCTGCGGAATTGAAGGTGTTTATTATATCGTCGGGCTTTTGCCAGTCAACATCTCCTACAATTTCTAAAAATCTATTAAATGAACTTTTTGCTCGAGCATTCTTTTTACAATAATCGTAAATAGTAGCCTCTACAATTAAGCGTACTTTCATGACCGTGATGTGAAATTACAAAAGTTCGCATTAGCGAACAAATGCTTAGTTAAATATTTTGTTTATTTAATGCGAAAATAGAAAATATTCTAACTAATCCTACTCCAACCACTCTTCGGGTCGGTCATTTCAAACAAGCGAGCAGCGATATATCTATTCTCGGGTTTAGTAATATTCTCATCATCGGTGATAATTTCAATCGCTTTTTGTCGGGCGATTTGAAGCATTTGAGAATCTTTTACCAAGTCGGCAATTTTGAAATCGAGCATACCACTTTGACGCGTTCCTTCAATGTCGCCCGGACCACGTAATTTCAAATCTACTTCGGCAATTTTAAATCCGTCGGTGGTATCTACCATCGTACGCATTCGTGTTTTAGAATCGCTGCTGAGTTTATCTGCTGTCATTAAAATGCAATACGATTGATCAGCGCCTCTACCCACTCTTCCGCGCAGCTGATGCAATTGTGATAAACCAAAACGCTCGGCACTTTCAATTACCATTACCGATGCGTTGGGCACATTTACGCCCACTTCGATAACTGTAGTTGCTACCATGATTTGGCAGACGCCATCTTTGAAACGTTTCATTTCATATTCTTTCGCGTCGTTTTTCATTCGTCCGTGCATCACCGCAATTTGAATATCTGGCGGAGGAAAAGCGCGCAACATACTTTCATAACCATCCATTAAATCTTTGTAATCCATTGCTTCCGATTCCTCAATGAGCGGATAAACAACGTACACTTGTCGGCCCAAAGCAATTTGATCACGCATAAAACCAAACACGCGCAACCTGCCGCCATCAGTGAAATGCAAAGTCTTGATGGGTTTTCTTCCTGGTGGTAATTCATCAATAATAGAAGTATCTAAATCGCCGTACAATGTCATGGCCAAAGTACGCGGAATAGGTGTTGCTGTCATCACCAAAATATGTGGTGCTTTAGAATTCTTTTTCCACAATTTAGAACGTTGTGCCACACCAAAACGATGTTGCTCATCTATGATCACTAATCCTAAATTTTTAAAAACGACGGGATCTTCAATAAGTGCGTGTGTACCCACAATCACTTGCAATTCTCCGCTTTGTAAACTCTCTAAAACAGCTTGTCTTTCTTTTCCTTTTACAGAACCTGTGAGCAATTTAACATGCACATTTAAAGGAGCTAACAACTCTTGAAAAGAAGCAAAATGCTGCTGCGCTAGAATCTCGGTAGGTGCCATTATCGCAGCTTGAAAACCATTGTCGAGAGCAATTAAAATACTCATCATTGCCACCATCGTTTTACCGCTTCCCACATCTCCCTGCAGCAAACGATTCATGTGTTTGCCCGACCCCATATCTTTTCGAATTTCTTTGATCACACGTTTTTGCGCACCCGTTAATTCGAAGGGTAAATATTTGGTATAAAAAGTATTGAAATAATCTCCAACCTTATCGAAAACAAATCCCGAAAAAATAGTTTGCTGTCCCTGTTTTACTTTTAAGATTCGCAATTGCGCAAAAAACAATTCATCGAATTTCAAACGTGCAATGGCGCGATTCGCCATCTCCATATTTTGTGGTTGATGAATTTGAAAGTAGGCTTGTTCACGCGACATGAACTGCATGTCCATAATGATTTCTGCATTCAATGTTTCGGGTATTTTCCCTTTGAGTTGAGACAACAAAACCGACATTATTTTTTTCAATCCTTTGCTGTCCATTCCTCTATTCTTCATATTTTCTGAAGAATTGTATACAGGCTGCAATCCTTTCAATCCATTCATAGCACCCAAAGAATACAATGTCATTTCTGGGTGCGAAATATTGAACTTATTGTTGAATAAACTGGGCTTACCATACACGATATATTCTTTGCCCAATTGCAATGATTTCTTCATCCATTGAGCGCCGCGAAACCACACCAATTCGAGTGTTCCGGTATCGTCTTTAAAAATCACGCTCAAGCGTTTTGTTTTACCACTACCCACTTCTTCGGCACTTAGTAAAACACCTTTTAGCTGCACATAATTCTCTGGAGCAAGTTGATTTACTTTTTGAAATTGAGAACGATCAACATATTTAAATGGGAAATGATTGAGCAGATCGATAAAGGTAAAAATATTCATGTCGAGTTTAAGAGTTTCGGCACGCTGAGGCCCAACTCCCTTTATAAATTCAACAGATGTTTTGAGGACATCGCTCATGGGATAAAAATAGAAAAAATGTTGCGCAGATTTCTATCTTTCTACTGTTATCTTTTTGCTCAACACCTCTCCATCCGACGAAGTTATTTTACAGAAATAAAATCCGCTAGCAAAAGTACTCGTATCAAAAGAAAAATTATAGAGCTGATTCATCACCACATCTACCTGATATACATTTAAGATTTCCATTCCTTTTACATCGTAAACACTCACCGAAATTTGTTTATCGACAGCACTCAAATAACTTATATTGCTAGTATTTACAGCAGGATTTGGATAAGCTTCAAAAGTAGCACTTTCATTAGGAAATATTTCTTGTGCATCTTCTTCAAAATCTGCTGTTTTATAAGATGTAGAAAAACAAGAATTACACATCTCTTCTCTATCAAAAATGGTGTTGTGAGCCTTAAAATCTTGCAATGCGATAAATATTCCCGTTAGGCTATTTTGCTTCTTTTCACTTCCTGCAGATTGAATATTTCCTTTGGCAAAAACACCAGCTCTAAATTGATTATTATTAGCAATTTGCGCATCACCAGAAATGAAGAACAATACCGATTTACTTTGTAAAATATTTACTTTGCATCCCGTTTGCGATGAGAAATTTCCTTGCAAACGAACATTCGCAAACTGACTAAATTCAATTGTTACATTTTTACCCAACTCCATATTTTTAGCGTAAATATTTTTGCTTGCAAAAGTTACTTTAGCATTGTTCCCAATAGTGATATTTCCGAAAATAGAATCGGTAATTATTAATTCAGCATTGGCAGCAATATTTTTACTTTTTCCATTACTAAAATTGAATGCTAAGAAAATAGGATAAGTCACTGTAGAAGCAGAATAAATAGGATTAGCAATTGCACCCGAAGCGTATACAATTTTCTTTGCCTTCACAAACGTAGTTGAAGATGTAACTGATGAATCAGCATTAATAGTAACTTGTCCGCAACCTTTTGAACCCAACCCTCCATTCAACACTTTCACATTAGGCGTTAACACAATATTTTCTCCAGCCAAAATAGTATAAGCCGAAAGCAAATTAGAAGGATTATAAATCACGTTTCTGCTTGCATTTGCCGAACAGCCATACTTGTTAGTAACAGTTAAAGAATAAGATCCCGAACTGTAAACACTTTTACATTTAGAAACATCACCATCATTCCAGTTGTAAGAAGTTGCAGTATTTGAGTTTGCGGTAAGAACTACTGCGCCACCCTGACAATATTTACTTTGTTCGCCTTGTGAAATATTTACTGCGGGTATGGCACCCAGCACTGTTACAATTGCAGTATCACTAGAAACATTTCCATATGTATCGATAGCCGTAAACACTACCTCTTGATCACCAATAGTTGAACACGTAAAGTAAGTTCGAGATATAAATAAAGTATCTATTCCTGATGGATCGAATGAACCATCGTTTATCTGTTCAGCCGTAATTTCAGCAAATCCATTATTCAAAGTCACCGTGATATTTTTAACTTTAATCAACGGAGGAGTTACATCTACAACTTTTTTAATTACAGGATATTTGGCAATGTACAGTTCGGTTTTCGGACTTCCATTAGGATGACTCGAAGTACCAAAAACATAAACGCCATCTTTATTATCTCAATAGATGTCGTAACCAAAAACAAAGGAATTCTCAACGTCTTTGAATTCTTCGTCCCATTCAACATTGCCATCAAAATTAATTTGTGCAGATTTCGCAGACAAAGAACCATTCTCAACTCCAAATCCCACTAAAAAAAGATTAGCATCGTCATCTTTTACCATGTCGTAGGTCCAAGCAAGACTTCCTTGTAAATTCGACTTAAAAACTTTAGAATTCCAAACCAGATTACCACCGTCATCATATTTCACTAAATTACAATAATAACCACCTGTTTCAGAGTCAAAAGAGTTGCAAGATACAACAACATTTCCTTTACCATCTGTAGTGATAGCAGCGCTGTAATCCACATTTCCAGAATCAAAAACCTTATACCACATCAACTTTCCTCCTGTATCGTATTTTACTGTAAGCAAATCAAAATCTTTCCCGTCAAAAGTTTTCATGTAGCCATTGATAAAAACTTCACCTTTATCATTCACTGACAAATCGTTTAAATTACTGTATAAGTATTGAATGTTTGGAGACAAAAAAACTTGATACCATTTTTTTTCGCCACTAGAACTTAGTTTCACGGCACCAATGGAATTCAGACTCACCTCGGTATAATTATAAGTTTGAAACGAAGCATATATATTGCCATTAGCATCACTAGAAACCGAACGCAAAGTCTCATAATTTCCGCCATCCAAAGTCGCATCCCAAAGCAGGTCACCACTTGCATCGAACTTCACAAAAAGCAAGTCGTTGTAATTTGCATTCAAACTATTGTATTGCATTCCAGCAAGAATTACTTGACCATTAGGATTAACAACGATTCCGGTAAAATCCATATTATCATTAAATCCCGAATCATAAATTTTAGTCCATAACAACGCCCCATTCGCACTAATCTTCATCAAAAAGAAATCACTACGATTATTGTTGTCTCCTATATCTTTTAATTGGTAGCCTGTTATATAAATATTATTTTGTAAGTCTACACCAATACCTCCTCTAACACGTCGCTGAATACTGGCATCTCCGTTAAAAACGACACTCCATATTGTTTGGCCATTAGAATTTGTTTTTGCAACCAAAATATTATTACTTGCACCATTATAAGCTTCCCCAACAATGCACACATCTGCATTGTTATCTACTACCATTCCGTTATAATAAGCATTTGTATGAGTAGAAGCTGTATCGAAAAATTTATTGCTCCAAATTAAATTCGATTGCGAGAATGTTGGTGTGATATAGCACATCAATAGCGCTAAAATCACGAATTTCACGTGCTTCATAAAAAAGAATTTAAATGTAGCTTGACCTCTCCGACGATAGTTCGTCCCCTTGAGATTTTGTACGGAAAGAAAAAAGAAAGGTTGACTTATTGAAAACTTTGCATTTGGCACAACTGAAAATAGATGCCCTCTTTCGCAATTAAATCATTGTGCTTCCCACGTTCAGCAATTTTTCCTTTATCGAGAACAATAATTTCATCAACATGTTGAATGGTGCTTAAACGATGCGCGATGATCAACGAAGTTCTGTTGCTCATCACTTTTTGCAAAGCCTCTTGCACTAGTTTTTCTGATGCGGTATCTAAAGCTGAAGTGGCTTCATCTAAAATCAAAATCGGTGGATTCTTCAACACCGCACGAGCGATGCACAAACGCTGCCGCTGTCCGCCTGAAAGTTTATCACCTTTATCACCAATAACAGTCTCATAGCCTTGCGGCAAATCCATTATAAAATCATGGGCATTGGCAATTTTAGCCGCTTCTATCACTGCTTCCTTGCTGTAATTTCCACCAAAACAAATGTTGTTTAAAACACTATCGTTAAAGAGAACCGATTCTTGCGTAACCACTCCAATCAATGAACGCAAATCGCTTAAAGTTACATTTCTAACATCAACACCATCTACTAAAATCTCACCTTTAGTAACATCATAAAAACGAGGGAGCAAATCGGCAAGAGTTGATTTTCCTCCGCCGCTGTGTCCGACTAATGCTATTGATTTTCCTTTTTCAATCACCAAATTGATATCGCTTAACACTTCAATTTCTTCATACTGAAAATGTACTTTTTTAAATTCTACACTTTTGTTAAATGAAATTTTTTGTGGGTTCGCAGGGTCAACAATATTGTTTTCGGCTTTCAATATTTTATCAATTCTATCTATTGCTGCTGCTCCTTTGCTCACATTGGTAAAAGAGTTAGCAATTCCTTTAATTGGAGAAATAGCAGAATAAAAAAGTAAGATAAAAGCGAGGAAAACCGAACCACTAATTTCGCCTGCAAAAACAAAGAAAATTCCTCCAACCAATATCACCAATGAAATAGTAATCATACCCAACAATTCACTGGTAGGCGAAGCTAAATCGCGTTTGCGAAACAAGCGCACCGACAATTGAAAAAATCTTTCGTTGCTCCTTTCAAATTTCTCATTGGTGTATCGTTCTGCACCAAAAGCTTTAATCACTTTATGCCCCGAAAGCATCTCTTCCATAATCGACAATAAATCGCCCATTTTATCTTGAGCCTTACCCGAAGTACGTTTTAAACTTTTTCCTAAAAAAGCAATGGCTAAAACTGAAATTGGAGTAAACAACAAAATGAATAAAGTAAGATGCCAATCCATAAAAAACAGCAATCCTAAAATAATTACCAAACTTAAAGGTTCACGAAAAATAGCTTCTAACGAAGACAATATTGACCACTCTACTTCTTGCACGTCGTAAGTCATACGCGAAATCATATCGCCTTTTTTCTCGTTGCTAAAAAACGACAAAGGAAGTTTTAATGATTTGGCTACCATTTGAGCGCGTAAATCACGAACAACACCATTTCGCAAAGGCGCCAAGAAAAACATAGCAAAATATCTAAACAAGTTTTTAAGTAAAAATGCTAGAACAATAACTACCACAAAAAGAATTAAAACACGCGATTTCCCGGCCACAATATCTCCCGATTCTAAAATAAGACTAGATAACCAAGATTGTAATTCATACTCATAATAATTGATAGAACCTGCTTCATTGGTGTTGGGCAACAAATACTTTTGAAAATCGGCCACCGTATTATTGGTGAAAAGCAATTGTAATAGCGGAACAAAAAGAATGGTAGAGATTAAGTTGAAAATAGAATACAACACATTTGCAAGCACGGTTAACCAAACATACTTTTGATATCCTTTAACAAACTGTAATACCCTCAAAAAATTCTTCATAGGCCAAATATAAGAGAAATGCATGTTGAATGTTAAATGTTAAATGCTGAATGTTTGTTAATTGTCTAAATCCGCTTAAAATCGCACCTTTTGGCTTTTGCCTTTTTACTTTATACCTTTAAGTCATGGATTCAAGAAGACAAAACAAAGTAGGCACATTGCTGCAAGAAGAATTGGCGCAATTATTCCAACGAGAAAGTAAAAATCTCTTTGGTGGTGCATTCATTACGGTAACGCAGGTTAGAGTAGCTCCCGACCTATCTATAGCACGTGTTTTTTTAAGCATCATGGGCAAAGACAAAGACAAAATAATGGCTAATGTGAAAGAGCAAAACAAAGAAATTCGCAAACGCTTGGCCGAAATTATTCGCTTTCAATTAAGAAAAACACCTGAGTTGATATTTGTAATTGATGATTCATTGGATTACGCTGAAAAAATAAATAATCTGCTTAAAAAATAGTTCAACATTGAACTTCGAACTTAAAATAGCTTCCCGTTATTTCCTAGCCAAGAAATCCAAAAACATCATCAACTGGATTACTTGGATTTCTATTTTAGTGGTAGCTATTGTTTCTGCTGCCATCATCATCATTCTTTCTGCCTTAAATGGAATGAATGAAACAGTGATGAATTTGTATTCTAATTTCGACCCCGACGTGAAAATAACGGTGGTAGAAGGTAAGAATTTCATGAGCAATGATTCTCTGAGAAAATCAATCAAAGCCATTCCCAACGTTAAATATTATGTAGAATCGGTAGAAGAAACAGTTCTATTAAAATACGACGACAATCAGGAGGTAGCCAAACTTAAAGGCGTTAGCGGCGATTTTAAAGAAATGACACAGATTGAGCAAATGATGAAACACGAAGATCATGGCTATTTTATGCTGCAAGGCAATGGCGAGCAGTTTTCGGTGTTATCCTATTTATTGGCTCTTAAACTGGGTATCAACCCAAAAAATCCCTACGCCAGAATCAATATTTACATACCCACTTTCGATACAGAATCTACCGAAATTTACACGTCGATAGCAGTTACACCCAAAGGAACCTTTGAAATAAACGACGATTTTGGCAATTACATCATTATCAATAAAGATTACGCCAACGAATTGCTTCAATGGGGCGATAAAATAAGTACGATAGAGATTGGTTTAGACGACGACAGCAAACTAGAAGAAACCAAAACTGCACTACAAAAATTGATGGGCAACAAATTTGAAGTGAAATCGCGCTACGAACAAAACATGTTTCTATTTAAAACTTTAGAAACCGAAAAATGGATTACCCTTTTCATTTTAGCAGTTATTACTTTCTTGGCTATTTTCAATGTAATTGGCTCTTTGTACATGCTTATCATCGACAAGAAAAAAGATATTTTTATTTTACAAAGTATGGGCGCCACTTCTACCCAAATAAAAAGAATTTTTTGGTTAGAGAGTTTTATTATTGGTGTGGTGGGTGCTGTAATTGGCTTGGTTCTCGGACTCACCTTGTGCGCCCTTCAAGATCATTATGGATTTATTTCTTTGGGGGCCAATTTCACTATAGACGCTTATCCTATCGATATTCAAATTCTTGATGTGGCGCTTACTTTTGTGTTGGTTTGCGGTGTAAATGCTTTAACATCCTTGATTCCTATTTTGGCGATGAAAGAGGAAAAAAAATAATTATTTTCTCGCCATATTTTTCACCACTTCTACCAGCTTTATCTTCGCCTCATTTTCATTGGCTACGAACAAATAAAACCCTTTGCCCAACACAGAAAATTTTTCCATTATTCTCTTTCCTGTCTTGTTATTTCCAAAAGCCAAAACCGATAACATAATATCTTTCTTCGCCTGCTTTTTTACCAATTTTTCAAGCTTATCTTGCGATTCATTTAGTCCGTCGAAACCACCATCGGTAGCCAAAATAATTTGATTCACACCACCTTTAATAAAATGACTTTGTGCATAAGCGTATGCTTGTTGCAAAGCTTTTGTTCCCGCTGTATTTCCTTTGGCTTTTAGGCCTTGAATCACCTCGATTATTTGTTGTTTTTCATTTCCCGAGGTAGGTTGCAATTGCACCAACACTTTATCGGCATAGGTGATAATGGTAATCTTGTCTTCGGCACGCATTAAGTTGGCCAATTCCATCATACTTTTTTGCAGCAATGGCAATCTATCGGCACCCACCATACTTCCAGATACATCTATCAAAAACACGAAATGATTTTCTTTGAAATTGGTGGTGGTAAAAGCAGATTTATCAATAACTGTATCTACAAAAACAACTTCTTTTTTCTCCTCCTTAGGAACAACAACTGTAACTACTTCTTTATGAGGCTTTGCGCTCAAAGGCAGTATTAATTTTCTTCTATCGGGATTGAAATATTTGCTTAATTCCTTGCTGTTGTATCCTTCGTGCTCAACATAAACATGATACAAAGCTATGTTCGATTTTAAACGAAGGAGTCCATTTGCATCTGTTTGATACTGCACATAGCTTTCCCCTTTCGATAATTCTATTAACGAATTCGACAATGGCTTCTGAGTAATAGAATCGATAACCAAAATCTCCAAATCGAACTCGGTTCTTTTTTGTTGAGGCTTGGTGAACGACGGACAATCCAAATGGGCATAAGGATCAAAAGAAACAACTTCACCGGTAAATTTCACCGATAAAGAATCGAAAGAAGCAGTATGGTACAAAGCAATAGAACGCTTGAATTTACCCACCTTCTTGGGCGTAAAAATAATCTCCACAAAAGCAGTTTGGCCTGGTTCAATTCCGTTCAAAGGAAAACGAATCTCAAACTCTGAAGGATAGTGCTGCTTTAAAATGAACACTTTTTTGGCTGTAGAATTAGTCACTTGAATGGTATCGATTTTAGAAATCCAGTTTTCTACATTACCGTAGTTGAACTCAGTATTGCTAAAAAGCAGTCCGTGCTGATTTACTTGCGCCAAAAGGGGAAATGAAAGGAATAAAAAAACAACTATCGTCTTCATGATGCACTAATTTAAGGACAAAATACAGACAATGAAGTAAAAAGCAGGAGCATTCACGCAAATAGTGAAAATTTGCTATTGACTCCTTTGCAAAAATTATTGACATTTGCGACCAACTAATCAACATGAAATTATCTCTTACATTTTATATATCGCTGCTGTACGCCTCTATTTTTGGGCAGTTAAATTATACTGTAGGTAGTTACACTGGTGATGGTGCAGCCACAAAAGCAATTACAGGCTTAACCTCTCAACCACATGTAGTTATTGTTAAATCATCGGCAGCCGAACTAGGTTGGATAGCTACATCAACAATGGCCGCAGGCTATGCAAGAAGAATTAGCGGAAGCGGTAATCTAACCACTGGATACATCTCTTCCATTGATGCAAATGGCTTTACTGTTGACAATTCCGGAGGAATTTCAAATGACAACGGAGTAGTTTATTACTGGTTGGCTATAAAAAGTGGAGGAAGTGCTTATTTAGGTTCATACACAGGAAACGGTTCCACCTTAGCCATTACAGGTGTTGGTTTTCGACCTGAAATGCTATGGACTTTCCCTGCAGCTGCAGATATAGGACGCATGGATTTTAGAACATTAACCGACTCGAAATGGGCTGGCGGAAAAACTTCTGGAGACTACCAGGGAAACTGGGTTTCAGCTTGGGGTGCAGATGGCTTCACTGCTGCCGAAGATGGATGCGTAAATTCAAGAGTTTATCATTATATAGCATTTGATGAAGACAACACCACTATTGACATGGGTACTTGGGCAGGTAATAGCACCGATGGGCAACAAAGAGCAACTGCATTCACCCCGTATTTTGCCATCGTTCGAAACACTACTGGTAGCAATGCCCCTGTTTTCAGAAGTTCGGCATTTAGTGGTGATGCATCTTCTATGTTGAAAAGCAAGCGTTTAACAAGAAATATTTTTTATTATTTTCTTT
>JBMTCG010000076.1:0-11559 GCA_049430665.1 Flavobacteriales bacterium
TATCTTTAGCCACCGCTATTCTCACATCGTAATATTCCAAAGATTGATGCCAAAAATGATAAATAGTGAGAGGAATGATAATGATAGGGAAACCAAGGTATTTGTTAATTTCAAAATAACTAACTAGAATAACGCTTGGCACAAGTATTAATCCAGCTAATATTCTGGTACTTAAAATATTTATTATCGAGAAAGAATGAAATTTGAATTTTTTATCAGCATTCATTGGAACTATATTTTGAATGTAATTTAATCACCTCAACAGCCTCCTTAACATCATGCACCCTCAACATGTTTCCTCCTTTTTGCAATGCAATCGCATGCAGCGCCGTTGTTCCATTTAATGCTTCTGCTGCAGTACAATTCAATGTTTTGTAAATCATCGATTTTCTTGAAATGCCAATTAAAATAGGCGTGTTTAAACTCTTGAAAAAGTGAATGTTTTTAAACAAATCGAAATTGTGTTCTATGGTTTTTCCAAAACCGAATCCGGGGTCGATGATGATGTCTTTTACACCGTGCTTTCTAATGATTTCAATTTTTTCTTTGAAGAAAGAAAACACTTCTGTATTCACGCTTTTATAAGAAGGCGCATCTTGCATGTTTTGAGGAGTGCCTTGTGTGTGCATCAATATGTAAGCGATGTTTTTGCCCTTAATTATCTTCAAGATATTTTCATCAGCCAAGCCCGAAATGTCATTTACCATATCAATTCCCAAAGGCAAAACTTTTTCAATTACTTCAGTCCGAAATGAATCTATGCTTATTAACACATCAGGAAACTGTTTTCTAATGGCTTCCACAACAGGCAGCAGTCGGTTTATTTCTTCTTCGGTTGAAATGTTTTCGGCACCCGGCCTACTGCTGTAAGCCCCAATATCTAAAATGGCTGCGCCTTCGCTGATGTGTTTTTGCGCTAAAATCACCGCTTTTTCTGTGCTTTCCACACGACTGTCTGCATGAAAAGAATCGGGAGTGCAGTTGATGATTCCCATCACCAAGGGTGTTGATAAATCGACTATTTTACCCCGGCAGTTGAGGGTAAAATTGTTGTAAAAAGTACTAACTTGGACATCTGAAAAAATCATAAGGCTAAGGTAATCAATGAGCGCAAAAACTGAGCAAGAGTTTAATAAAATCATCAACCAGTGTGTTGATTTGTTTGTTAAAAAGATGAAGGACTATGGTACAGCATGGAGGGTTTTAAGAACTACTTCGCTTACCGACCAAATTTTTATAAAGGCACAACGCATTAGAACCATAGAAGAAAAAGGGGTATCGAAAGTTGACGAAGGCGTTGCTTCAGAATACGTTGGTATCATTAACTACTGCGCTATGGCTTTAATTCAATTGGAAAGAGGAGTAGAGATGAGCGACAGCGTTTCTCACGATGAAATTACCAAAATGCACAAAGGATTTTTAGAACAAGCCAAAAACTTAATGCTCAATAAAAATCACGATTACGGTGAGGCTTGGAGAGAAATGCGCGTGAGTTCTTTAACCGATTTGATTTTAATGAAGCTCTTGCGCGTTAAACAAATTGAAGACAATAAAGGGGCAACCATAGTTTCAGAAGGTTTAGATGCCAATTATTTAGACATCATCAACTACAGTATTTTCGCTTTAATTCGTTTGGAGGAATGAAATTACTTATTTGGATATCGAGAATCGTCACCGGATTTCTATTCTTTTTATCGGGAATAGTGAAAGCCAATGACCCGCTCGGTTTTGCCTATAAATTACAAGAATACTTCGAGGTTTTTTCCACAAAACTTCAGTTTAGAATAGATACGCACGCTTCTTTTTTACCCGATTTTTTATTGGAATTTAGCATTTGGTGCATGGGCTTGATGCACGACGCATCGCTGCCATTGGCCATGGTGCTGGTGGTTTTTGAAGTGGCCTTAGGTGTGTGCATTATCACAGGAACCAAGATGCGCTATGTAGCCACAAGTGCCTTGGTATTGATTGTGTTTTTCACCTTCTTAACCTTTGTTTCGTGGAAATTTGAAATTGTAAAAACCTGCGGATGTTTTGGAACAGTGATAGAACTTACTCCTTTTGAGTCGTTTATGAAAGACTTGTTCTTGCTGGTTTTCATTGTTATTCTGTTTATTTACCGACGCTCTATCAATTCTTTGTTTGAAGAAACAGGAGATAAAATTACGGTGGGTGTTTCTTTCTTGTGTGCTTCTTTGTTTACGGTTTATACTTATCGTCATTTGCCTTTCAACCTAAGCAATGTGCTTTGGTTTGCCAATGAAGGACCCTATGTTGAAGGTGCCGATTTGCGCTTTAATACTGCGCGTATCGAGGCTAAGAAAAAATATTTCTATACGCTAAAAAACATAAAAACAGGCGACGAACAAGAGTATGCCGATTATCCTAAAGATTTCGCCAACTATAAGTTTGTGAGCATGCGCGAAGAAATATTAGTGCCAGGTGTCGACCCTAAAATCACCGATTTATCGATGACCGATGAGAATGGCGATAACATTTTCCCTTTGGTTTTGGCTGACACTGGCTATACTTTTTTACTAGTTAGTTACAATCTACAAAAGCTAGGTGAATTTCAAATGGAAGGTAAAGTAGCGATAGATTTCAAACCTAGTGAAAGCACCAGAAGCAACTTCGAAAAAATTAATGAATTTGCTAAACAGGCCGAAAAAGAAGAAATGCGCTTTATTGGCCTAACAGCCTCGGGCGTTGATTATATTGGTTCTTTTCGCCATAGCGCAGAAATTCAAGCACCTTTTCCTTTCTTGGGAAGTGATGAAACGGTGTTAAAAACGATGATACGCTCGAATCCCGGACTCCTTCTAATCAAAGATGGAAAGGTACTGAGACAATGGCATATCAATGACTTCCCCAATTTTGAGGATTTAATGGAACAACTAAATATTAATTATTCTAACGAAGATTTATGAGACGTAAAATTGTTGCCGGTAACTGGAAAATGAACAAAACCATTACCGAAGGTTTGAGCTTAATTGAAGCAATTAAAACAGGTGCACCTAAAGTGCAAAAAGCGGGTGTCGATATCATTGTTGCACCAACTTATGTAATGCTTTCTGATGCTGCAAAAGCAGTAAACGGTAGCTCTATTAAATTGGCGGCACAAAACTGTCACCAAGAAGAAAGTGGCGCTTACACAGGCGAGATTTCTGCTACTATGATTCAGGCTATTGGTGCTGAATACATCATCATCGGACACTCAGAGCGCCGCCAGTATTTCAATGAAACTAGCGCTAGTATCGCAAAAAAGATAAATGTGGTTTTATCAAAAGGTTTAACTCCTATTTATTGCAACGGTGAAGTAAAAGAAGAAAGAGAATCGGGGCGACATTTTGAAGTGGTTAAACGTCAGATGAACGACGAACTTTTTCATCTTTCTGCTGAAGAAGTGGTGAAAGTAGTTATTGCTTACGAGCCAGTTTGGGCTATTGGTACTGGCTTAACTGCTTCTCCTGATCAAGCGCAAGAAATTCATGCTTTTATTCGTCAGCTATTGACTGATAAATACGGTGCTGCTGTTGCCGAAGAAATTAGCATATTGTACGGCGGAAGCTGTAAGCCCGATAACGCTAAAGAAATTTTTAGCAAGAAAGATGTAGATGGCGGATTGATTGGTGGTGCTGCATTGAAAGCTGAAGATTTCCTTGGAATAGTTGCAGCGTTCTAATGGAATACAAACAAATTAATATTGCACTTAAACCCTTAGAGCCATGGAGTGATATTTTCATTTCTGCTTTAGCCGATGAAGGCTACGACAGTTTTGAAGAAACACCCAATGGCTTTAAGGCTTTTGTGCAAAAAGACTTGTTCAACGAAGAAGTGGTTGCTTCTTTGAAAGAGCAATACCAAAATAAAGTAGAACTCTCTTATACAGTGGAAGATTTACCCGATGTAAATTGGAATGCCACCTGGGAAAGTTCTTTTTCACCTATCGAGGTAGGTGATTGGTGCGTGGTGAAAGCTCCCTTTCATACCATCACTAAGAAATTTAAATACGAAATTATCATTGAGCCTAAAATGTCGTTCGGCACTGGCCATCATCAAACTACTTTTTTGATGATGCAGGAAATGAAAGACATCGATTGGCAAAACAAACGCGTGCTCGATATGGGCAGCGGAACTGGTATTTTGGCCATTTTGGCCGAAAAAATGGGCGCTAAAGATATTGTAGCCATTGATATTGATGAGTGGGCTTACGAAAATTGTGTAGAGAACTTAGAGAAGAACAATTGCAGTCATATTGAAGTGTTGAAGGGTGATGTAACCGCTATCGATAACAAAGGTTTTGATATCATTTTAGCCAACATCAACAGAAATATATTGCTGGCCGATATGGAAGCATATGTTAAATCATTGCGCAAAAACGGACTCCTTTTCATGAGCGGATTTCTATTGCAAGATGTAGAGGTGCTCAAAGAAAAAATAGCCTCGCTTGGCTTGGTATTTGACAAATTAGTAACTTCAGGAGAAGAGTCGGCTTCACCCAATTTTTCAGGCAGTTGGGTTTTGATTAAGTGTAAAAAATAAAAATATTTCGAATGAGAAAACTATTGCTTTCCTTGTTTTTATTGAGTTCGTCTGTGCTTTCTGCTCAGGCACCTGTGTTGAAACAGTTTACCAAAGATTCTGATAAATTCTTTGAAGAAATGTACACGTTCATCACTACTTCAATGCCCGATGAAGGTGAAGCCTTGATGGCTGAGTTTGAAGCGGCATGGAATACCAACCCCATGGAGCTTAAAAAAGAGGAGAAGTTTTACAAGAATGTAAATGAGATTTTTCAGAAGAGATTGCAGAAACTCGGACTCACCAATTCTTTTGTTTATTCGGCCACAACCAGAAAATTCAATCTAGATCAAAAAGACGATATCTACGATATGTGTAACCTCATGCTCAGCAAGAGAATGAAGGCAATGCCCGATTTTCAAAACTACCTTACTTCGTTGTTGGGCTTTGTCATTACCGACCAATCGGAGATGAGTTTCTCGGCTTGGAATGGTACACTTAAAAAATTGATGGGCGGTAACTTACGTGGTTTCGGTAACTTTATCAATACTACCAACAACCTCTTTTTGTATGGCTCTATTTATGTGTCGCCAGGGGTGCGTTGGACTGGTACTTCTAAGTCATTCACTTTCGATTACGACTCATTACCTAAAGTAGTTTTTCCAGAAAAAATGACGTTGTATTGCGTGTCGAAACGTGATACTTCGTACATCTACGAAACCAAAGGGGTTTACTACCCAAGTTCACTAACTTTCTTTGGTACGGGTGGAACGGTGACTTGGGAGCGCGTTGGTGTACCTAAGAAAGTATCGTATGCCATGTTGAGCAAGTACAAAATCAATCTTCGATTTTCTAAGTATGTAGCCGATTCAGTTACTTATTTTAACTCTAAATATTTTGCCACAGCACAGAAAGGTCGGTTAGAAGAACGTATTCAAGCCGATGTGGATTCTAGTAGTTCAAGTTTCCCTAGTTTCGTGTCGTACGACAAAAGATTAAAGATCAACAACATTTCTAAAGATGTAGATTTCGATGGTGGTTTCGCTATTAAAGGTTCTCGTTTCTTGGCACAAGGTACTGCTGAAAATAGAGCGAAATTGATTTTTAAATACCAAAACAAACCTACCATGGAGCTGAGTGCCGAGCACTTTTCTATTACCGATAGTACCATGGTTTCTTCAGATGCATCGGTAGTTATTCGTGTTAAAAACGATTCTATTTATCACCCTAGTTTACAGTTTAAATACATCAAATCGGTGAAGCTTATTACGCTTTATCGCGATAAAAAAACAGGGTTGTCTAAATCGCCTTACTATGATACCTACCATGATATCGATATTGATGTAGAGTGGCTGCGTTGGAGAGTAGATACTCCGGCTATTGTAATTAGCGCCATCATTGGATCTTCTACCCATGAAATGGATTTAGAGTCATCTAATTACTACGATGAGGCGCGATTCATTTCTTTACAAGGTATTTCAGATGCACATCCTTTGTATCAAATGAAAATGTTTGTAGATAAAAGGAACAACAAACAACGCGATTTTAATATTAGCGATTACGTGAGCTACGTTCACCTCGATGAAAATGATGTAAAAAATCAGCTGATTATTTTGGCCAATTTCGGATTCATTGGCATCGATTTCAACACGGGTAGAGTAGTGGTCAAAGATAAGTTGTACCATTATTTATATGCTAAGTCGAAAAAAGAAGATTACGATAATATCTCCATCCATTCTGATATTGCCGATAAACCAAACGCTACTTTGTTTCTTACCGATAGCTGCGATATGATAGTGCGCGGTGTTAAAAAAGTAATGTTAAGTGAGGGGCGTAAAGTGTATTTTCAACCTATGTATGGCGAAATCGTTCTGCACAAAAATCGCGACATGACTTTTGGTGGGGCTATTAAATCGGGGATGTTCGAGTTCTTCGGTAAGCAGTTCGAATTTAAATACGATGAGTTTAAAATTGAGGTCATCAACGCCGATTCAGTGCGTATGTTCGCGCCAACTATAGAACAAACAGTTGAAGGTAAAGTGCAAATGAAACGTGTGGAAAGTACCATCGAAAAATCGTATGGTAGAATTTTTATCGATAAGCCTTTTAATAAATCAGGAATCAAAATCGATTCATTTCCTTCTTATCCAATTTATACTTCCGATTCTATTTCAAAAGTATATTTCGATAAAAGAAATGAGCAAGGTAAAGCCTACGCGCGTTCTAAAGTTTATTTCACCATCAAGCCATTTACCATTGATAGTTTGAATACTCTCGATAGAAACAGTATTAACTTCGATGGTACTTTTACATCGGGCGGTATCTTTCCCGATTTTGAAGAAACTTTGCGTGTTCAGGACGATCACTCTTTAGGATTTAAACATCCTGCGCCAAAAGATGGAGTGCCTATCTATGGTGGTAAAGCAAAATACTTTAATGAAATAAGCCTAAGTAACAGAGGTATTCGTGGTAACGGTACCATGGAATACATTACTTCAACAACGGTATCTGATGACTTCGTTTTCTTCGTTGATTCTGTTAATGCCATCGCTAAAACCTTTGATGTTAAAGAAAGAAAAGATGGTGTTGAGTATCCAAGTGCTGCTGGTACCAATCTTAAATTTCATTTTGAACCCTACAAAGATAAATTGTGGGCGGGTGTAATCACCAAACCTATTGATATGTATGGCACGCAAGCCAGACTTAAAGGAACGATGATTTATGGTGCCGAAAAAATGGGGGGATTTGGTGTGGTAGACTTTGAAAATGCCGAGTTGTCATCAAAAGATTTCGATTTTAAAAACAGAAAATTCAAAGCCGATACTTCCGATTTTAAATTGAAAGCTGCTGCTGGTACTGATCAAGATGGTTCCATCGCTTTTGCTACTAAAAACGTAAAATCAACCATCGATTTCGATAAGCGTGAAGGTGAGTTTATCGCCAACGGTGGAGCTTCTTTTGTGGATTTCCCTGTGAATCAATATGTGTGTTACATGGACCAATTCACATGGTTTATGGACAAATACGAATTAGAGTTAAGTACTAGTAAAGGTGAGGCCAAAACGGCTGATGGTGCAGGTGGTGCTAGTGATTTGGATTTGTCGGGTTCTGAGTTTATTTCTACCCACCCTAAGCAAGATTCATTGAAATTTATTTCGCCTAAAGCAAACTTCGATATCAAAAACTATATCATTAAAGCACACGAAGTGAAATACATCAACGTGGCCGATGCACGTGTTTTTCCAAGTGATGGAGAGGTGCTTGTAGAGAGAGCAGCAAAAATGAAATCGTTTGAACATGCAAAAATTATAGCCAATAACTTAACGCAATACCACACCATTTTGGAGGCCGAAGTGGATATTCACGCTAAGCGAGATTACAACGCAAAAGGTGATTATGAATATGTGGATGCCGAAGGTGGCCGACAAAAAATTCATTTCGCCAACATTCACGTAGATACTACCTATCAAACAGTTGCCAGTGGTGATATCGCCGAAGCGCAATTGTTTAAATTGTCGCCTCAATTTATGTATAAAGGTCGAGCTAGTATCGCTGCCAATCGTAAAGGTATTTTCTTTGATGGTGGTGCTAAATTGGCACACAACTGTAAACAACAAAAACCTTGGATTAGCTTCGAGGGCGAAATAGACCCTGCTAATGTGCAAATTCCGGTAGATACCGTTACCAAAATATTTGGTGACCCTAACGGTCGATTGTTCAATGGTTTGGCTATTGCTCCCGATTCAACAGGTATTTATTCTACACTCATGTCGCCTAAAAAAGCATTTACCGATGATGTGATTATCTCTGGTAAAGGTTTCTTGATGTTCGACGCAGAAACCAAGGAGTACAGAATTTCAAATAAAGATAAATTGCGTGAAAGAAATTTCCCTGGCACTTATGTGGCAATGAATACTGAAACGTGTACAATTGAAACAGAGGGTAAGATGAAGATGGCGTTTAAACTCGGACAAGTTAAAATGCAATTGGCAGGAACAGGTTTCTACGACCCTAGCGCCGATACATCGAAATTCGATGCGATGATGACCATGGATTTCTTGTTAGATGATGGTATGTGGAAACACATCATGAACAACATTGAAGGGAATCCAAACTTATCTCCTGTAAACAACAATAGAAAGGCTTACGAAAGAGCTTTACGCGATTTAGTTGGTAAAGAAAAAGGAGATAAATTGATTTCCGATTTAGCCTTGTATGGTGCTTTCAAACGTTTTCCAGATGAGTTAAAACATAGTTTTGTATTCAATCATTTGAACCTGATTTGGGACAAAGAGAAAAGTGCTTTTGTATCGCAAGGAATGATTGGTATTGGTTCTATGGACAACCGACAGTTGAACAAATATGTGAAAGGCTATGTGATGATTGAGCGCAAAAAATTAAAAGAAGAGATTTATGTGTACTTGGAAATTGACGATAAAACATGGTATTTCTTCAATTACTCTGGCGGCGTAATGTCGGTGCTTTCTTCTCACCAAGATTTCATGGCTATCATGGCTTCTCTTAAACCAGATAAGAAAGAGGTGAAAGGCGGAAGAGATGAAGATCCTTACTCATACATGGAAGCTACAGAAAGAAAAATGAGAATTTTCTTGAGTAAGATGAGAGGGGAGTAAACGTTCTTTTTGTTACGGACTTCCGGGTGCGCAAATCCCTCTTAGAGAAGAGGGGTGTGTAAAGGCCTGTGAAGTGGGAGGGAGATGGATTCGTTTGTGTTAATCCATCTCCCTCCTTCCCACATGCAAAGTCACACCCCTCTTCTCTAAGAGGGATTTGCGCACCCGGAAGTCCATACTTAAAACAAACACACTTTAGAATAAACAGTTTATATTTCATGAACACGCTCGATATCCAACAAAAAATAACCCAACTTTCTAAAGAATTAGAAGAACATAATTACAGATATTACATCTTGTCGAATCCAATTGTTAGCGATTATCAATTCGATATGATGCTCAAAGAATTGCAAGATTTAGAAGAAAAACATCCCGAGTTCGCATCACCCAATTCACCCACCAAAAGAGTGGGTGGCGACATCACCAAAGAGTTCAACACGATAAAACATCGCTATCCAATGTTGTCTTTGAGTAACTCTTATTCGCGCGAAGAATTGGTTGATTTCGAAAACAGAATTAGCAAACTCACCAACGAAAAAATAGAGTATGTATGTGAGTTGAAATACGATGGTGTAGCTATTTCATTGAACTATAAAAACGGAGAATTGGTGCAAGCTTTAACGCGTGGCGATGGTGTGCAAGGCGATGATATAACAGCCAATGTGCGCACCATTAGAACCATTCCATTGAAATTAAAAGGCAACGATTATCCCGAAGATTTTGAAATTCGTGGAGAGATTTTTTTGCCGCGCGAAGCCTTCGATAAAATCAACGAAGAGAAAAAAGAAGCGGGTGAAGCCTTGTTAGCGAATCCTAGAAATACAGCATCGGGAACATTGAAAATGCAAGATTCATCGGTGGTGGCAAAACGCGGATTGGATTGTTATCTCTACTTCGTGTTGGGCGACAATCTTCCGTTTGCTAGTCATTTTGATAGTATTCAAAAGGCAGGCGAATGGGGATTTAAAGTGCCTCTAACGCAAACCAATTTTTTAAAGAAAACTGAATCGATAGATGGTATTTTAGAGTTCATTTCTTATTGGGATGAAGAGCGCAAAAAATTACCTTTCGATGTGGATGGAGTGGTGATAAAAGTAAACCAATACAGCGTTCAAAAACAGTTGGGCGTTACTGCAAAATCTCCGCGATGGGCCATTGCGTTTAAGTTTGAAACCGAACGTGCTTGCACTAAATTATTGTCGGTTTCTTATCAAGTCGGACGCACCGGCGCCATCACTCCTGTAGCCAATTTAGAGCCTGTTTTGTTGTTGGGCACAACGGTTAAAAGAGCATCTTTACACAATGCCGATATTATAGAAAAGTTAGATGTTCGTGAAGGTGATTTTGTGTATGTAGAAAAAGGCGGAGAGATTATTCCAAAGATTGTGGGCGTTGAATTGTCGCAAAGAAATCAAGATTCTCAACCGCTGCAATATTTAAGTGCTTGTCCGGAATGCAACACCCCCTTAATTCGTCGTGATGGAGAAGCGCAGCATTACTGTCCGAATGAAGTGGGTTGCCCCCCTCAAATCAAAGGCAAGATGTATCATTTTATTTCGCGTAAGGCGATGAACATCGATGGCTTGGGAGAAGAAACAATCGACCAATTATACGACGCAGGATTAATAAAAAATATTGCCGATTTATACACTTTGCAATTTCCTCAAGTTGTAGCATTAGAAAGAATGGCAGAGAAGTCGGCCAACAATTTATTGGCAGGAATTGAAGCGTCTAAAACAGTTCCTTTCGAAAGAGTTTTATTTGCTTTGGGGATAAGACACGTTGGTGAAACCGTTGCGAAAAAATTAGCCTTCCATTTTAAAAACATAGAAGCAATTATCGCAGCAACTTTAGAAGAATTAATTCACGTTGAAGATATAGGTGAAAAAATTGCGGTGAGCATTAAAGAATATTTTTCATCACCAGATAGCATTACTTTAATTGAAAAACTAAAATCGTTCGGCTTGCAATTCGAAGCCATTGAAGTAGTGAAAGTCGGCGGTTCAAATATTTTAGAAGGTAAATCTGTTGTTGTCTCCGGTGTATTTAAAAACTACTCTCGCGACGACATCAAAAAGGAAGTTGAGAAACACGGCGGTAAAAACGTAGGTTCTATTTCTGCCAAAACATCCTTCGTTTTAGCGGGCGAAAATATGGGGCCAGAGAAGTTGAAAAAAGCAGAAAAATTGGGAGTGCAAATTTTGAGTGAAGATGAATTTGTGAAGATGATTGGGGGAGGGGAGAAGCAGCGGGAGTTGTTTTAATTTGCAGGACAATAGTTCCTTCGGAGTACCTCAGGATGACAACCACTGTAAATCAGAGTGAGAGTGAGTTTTGAGAGTGCTTGTCATCCTGAGGTACTCCTAAGGAACTATTGTACTACACGTAAGGTTTTGCTAGACTT
>JBMTCG010000077.1:0-10629 GCA_049430665.1 Flavobacteriales bacterium
GATTTCGGACCAATAGTTCCTTATTACATCTCTCAAATTTATTATTTGCAGAAAAAGTATAGAGAGTTGGTGAATTATGCCACGCCTTTGTTGGATAGTGCCAAACCTGCACGTGTGGCCGAGATTGCGCGATTGATAGGCGATGGACACTATGCGTTGAATGAATACGCTGAAGCTTTACCTTATTTGAAAAAATATGTGGAGGTGACCAATACTACTAACTTAGATGACCTGTATTTATTGGCTTTTTGCTACTACAAAGTAGGTCAATATGAAGAGGCGATTAAGTATTTTCAAAAGGTGGTAGATAAAACAACTCCGCTCGGACAAATGTCATTGTACTACCTTGGCGATTGTTACATGAAAACCAACAACAAAGAGGCGGCTAGAGGTGCTTTTCGCTTTGCGTCTAAAGCCGATTTCGATACCGTAATTGCCGAAAATTCAACATTCAACTACGCTAAATTGTCTTACGAATTGTCGCTCGATCCTTTTCATGAAGCAATTTACGCATTAGAAGATTTCATTAGCCGCTTCCCTAATTCTCCTAGAATTGATGACGCTCGCAGGTATTTGTTAGAAGTTTATTTAACAACGAATGATTACCGTCAGGCCATTGTTGCCATCGATAAAATTCAAAAGAAAACGCCACAATTGAATTATGCCTATCAGCGCATTGCCTATTACCGAGCAATTGAGTCGTTTAACGACGAAAAAGTAATGGTAGCAAAAGGTAGTGTTAATCAAAACTTTGTTGAAGCTTTGTATTATTTCAGCAAGTCGTTGGCTTACCCTGTTGACCCTAAAATTACCGCCCAATGCCATTATTGGAAAGGAGAAGCTTATTATCGTTTACAAAGGTTAGATTCGGCCATTGCCAGCTACAATAAGTTTTTGGCTTCGCCGGTGGCCTCTTCGTTAAAAGAAGAGAAAGAGGTGTATTACAACATTGGTTACTGCTATTTCGATAAGAAAGATTACAAAAATGCGGCTGAATCTTTTAGAAAATACTTCGATGAAAATGTTGCTTTACGTTCACCAAAAATGAACGATGCCTTAATTAAATCGGGCGATTGTTATTTGGTGAGTAATTCTTATTCTATTGCGGCTGGTTTCTACCAAAAAGCATTGAATAATGGTGATTTAAGAGCCGATTACGTGATGAATAACTTGGCTTATTCTTATGAATTGTCTCGCCGACCAACCGACCAGGCCGATGTGTTGATTTCTTTAATTACCAAATATCCTCAATCTCCTTATGTTGATGATGCTAAATTTAAATTGGGTGAGATTTACACTTTTGCGGGTAAAAACGATGATGCCATAAAATACTATAGCAAAGTGATTGCCGAGCACGCCAGCAATGCCGAGTTGGTTCAGAAATCATACGAAGGTATTGGTTCTATTTACAGAGCGCAATCGAAAAATGCTGAAGCGATGGATTACTACGAGAAGGCCATTAAAGAGAATCCATCGTCTCCTTTGGTTAAAAATTTATTAGAGATTTACAAAGATTTGTGTGTGGTTTCTGGCACTTCAGAACGATATGAGCAATTTAGAGAATCTATCGGAGCGCCTAAGTTAGGGTCGTTCGAGAAAGACAGTTTATTGTATGAAATAGCTATCAATAAGTATGTGGCCGATGATGTGAAAGGTGCCATCATGAGTTTTCAAGATTATTTAGCGCAGTTTCCAACAGGATTCTTTGCTGTTGAGGCGCATTTCTTTCTTGCCGAATGTTTGTACAGTAAAGAGTTGTTTGATAAAGCTTTAGAATCTTATGTTTTTGTTTTAGAAAAACCAAGAGGAGAGCACACAGAAGTAGCTTTGTATAAAGCAGCTAGTATTTACCAATGGCAGAAAAAATACGATGAAGCCATTAAGTATTTTTCTTCTTTAGAAGAGATTTCTCAAGTGCCAGCTTACGAGTATGAAGCGCAATTGAGTTTAATGCGCGATTACGCTGCTATGCAAAGTCACGACAAAGCTATTTTATACGCTCAAAAAGTATTGAAAAATGAATTGAGCAATGCTTCAGAGCAACAAGAAGCGCATATTGTTTTGGGCAGAAATCATTTGGCTTTGTTTGATTGGTCGGCAGCCAAAGAACATTTCAATGCGGTGTTGTTGGGTGGTAAAAACGAAAGAGCTGCCGAAGCTTCATATTCTTTGGCTTACATATTATATGTACAAATGCGCTACGATGAATCCATAGATGCTATTTACGCTTTCGCTAAGAAATACAGCAATTACAAAACGTGGGTGAGTAGAGGTTTAATTTTATTGTCGGATGATTTCTTGGCCAAAGACGATAAATTCCAAGCCAAGTATGCACTTCAATCTGTAATCGACAATTACAAAGGCGATGATTTAACCATCAAGCAACAAGCTAAAGATAAATTAAAAGCCATTGAAGATTCAGAGAAGGTGGCGGCGCCAACAGCTCCTGTAGAAGAAGAAATTATCATCAATAGCGATACGCAACAGTTGAACGAAAATAGTAATCCAACAAATGATCAAAACAATGGAGAAGGTAAATAACAACATAAAAGGAATTCTAGCATTGGCTTTAACTCTTGTTGTGGCTAATGTTTGGGCGCAAAGCGGTACCAATTTAACTTCAGATAAGGTTAAAATTGAGATAGAGCAATCCGATAAAATTAACGACAATCCGGTTTTCAACGACTCTATCAAAATAAATAGTGAGTTGAAATATGGTATGGTAGAAAGAAAAGCCCCATCTACTTTTAAACTAAAGCCTATTACAGCGCCTAAATTGGGAACAACGCCAGCCGAAGTTTCTAAACTGTACAATGGTTTTGTGAAACTAGGGGTGATTGATTTTAAGAATCTTCCTTTTACAGAATTCAACTACGGCTCTAAATATTCAAAAGACTATATATATAGTATAGGTTTCAATCATTTTGGGTCGGATATGAAAGTTTCCGCTCCTGCAAGAGCAAGATTTACGCAAACACAATTGGAGCTGTCGGGAAAAAGATTTGTAAAAAATTACACTCTTTTTGGCGATATGAGCTACAATTACAATACGTATAGGTATTATGGAGCATTGTTTCCTTTTAGCGAAGTTAGCGAAGATTTAAATAAGCAAGGTTTTGCTATGGGGCATTTTCAAGTGGGCGCGTCGAATACGCATCGCGATACCAAAATTCCTTACCACAAACTAACATTAGATTACTACAACATTTTTGATCATTATGGAATGCAAGAGAATAGAGTAGCGTTTAACGGACTCCTTACCTCTAACCTTAAAGCTTTAGATGATACCAAGCTTAAAAACTTAAAATTAGATGTTTTTGCTACGGTTGATTGGTTTACTTACAACAACAGCGCTTTGCCTCAAGCCAAAAACTCTATTTTGGCCATGATTAAGCCCGTTTTTAAATACCGTACAGAGAAGTTTAACGCTCGATTGGGCGCAAGTATTTATTCTTTACAAGACGATACTTCGGGCACACACGTTTTCTTTCCTCTGGCCGAAGCAGAATACATTTTAATAAAAGATGTGTTTGTAGTGTATGGTAAATTTCAAGGGAGTTTTCAGCGCTACGATTATTGGGAACACGCCAATACCAATCCGTTTTTCAATACCACTATGGCGCTTAACAACACGCGTCATTTCAACAATGCCTTCATTGGTTTAAGAGGAAATATTAGTTCTAAAGTGAATTTCAATGTAGGTCTAGAAACCGATAAAATGAAGAATTTACCATTGTATGTTAATGATGCTGATACGTACGGAAACAGTAAGTTCAATATCGTAACCGACCAAGTTATTATGTCGCGTTTTTATGGTCAGTTGTCACTCGATTTACCAAAAATTAGAATCGCTTTAAAAGGAGATTATAGAAATTATACTACCTATAACGAGCTGAAAGCTTGGCAGTTGCCAACCATTAATGCTGGTTTTTCTGGTCGATACAATTTTCAAAATTTAATCTTCCTTACAGCCGATGTGTATTATTTAGGGGGTATGTTTGCTAAAGAATACGATATGGACAACAAGGTGGTGGCTACCCCGTTGCCAGGAGTGGTAGATGCTAATATCGGATTTGAGTACAAATACAGTAAGCGTTTAAACGCATTTGTTAACGTAAATAACTTCTTAAACAAGCAATACAGAAGATGGAATCAATACCCTAATTATGGTATTAATTTCTTGGCAGGAGCGAGCTATTCTTTTTAATAAAATAGAGGCTTAAATACCCAGTGTTTTTGCTTTGTTAATTAGTTGTTGAAAAATGCGTTAAATCGCTAGTGTTTTCGCTGCCCTCAGAGATATAAAAGTGCTATATTCGCAACACTAAAAAAATATCTCAAATGAGCGAAATTCAAGATAATTCATATTCAGCGGACAGTATTCAGGTTCTCGAAGGTTTAGAAGCGGTTAGAAAAAGACCTGCCATGTACATTGGTGACATTGGCGTTAAAGGTCTTCACCATTTGGTGTATGAGGTGGTAGATAACTCTATCGATGAGGCTTTGGCTGGTCACTGCGACACCATACTTGTAACCATCAATCCCAATAACTCTATTACAGTTTTAGATAACGGTAGAGGTATTCCAACCGCCATCAACACCAAAATGGGTAAATCGGCCCTTGAGGTAGTAATGACTGTATTGCATGCCGGTGGTAAATTCGATAAAGATTCTTATAAGGTTTCTGGTGGTTTGCACGGCGTTGGGGTTTCTTGCGTTAATGCCTTGTCAATCGACTTGAAAGTAAACGTATTTCGCGAAGGAAAAATTTGGCAGCAAGAGTACAGCTGTGGTAAACCTAAATACGATGTTAAAGTAGTTGGTGATACAGATAAGAGAGGTACAGAAGTTACTTTCTTGCCAGATGCTACAATTTTCACTGAGTCTGTATACTCTTACGAAATCATCGCTAACAGAATGCGTGAGTTGGCTTTCTTGAATAAAGGAATCAAAATCAACTTAGTTGACAATAGAGAAGAAGCGAAAAATGATGATGGTACACAAAGAAGTGATGCTTTCTATTCTGACAGAGGTTTGCCTGAATTTGTAGAATATTTAGATGCAGCAAGAGAAAAACTAATTCCCGATGTAATTTACTTCGAAGGTGAAAGAAATGGAATTCCTGTGGAAGTGGCCATGCAATACAACACTTCTTACACAGAGAACATTCACTCTTATGTAAACAATATCAATACACATGAAGGTGGTACGCACTTGGCTGGTTTTAGAAGAGGTTTAACCAGAACCCTTAAAACATACGCTGATAAGTCGGGTTTACTTTCTAAATTGAAATTTGAAATCAGTGGTGATGACTTCCGTGAGGGATTAATCGCTGTGATCTCTGTTAAAGTTCAAGAGCCTCAGTTTGAAGGACAAACCAAAACTAAATTGGGTAACAAAGATGTTACTGGTCCGGTAGATCAAGCTGTAAGTGAAATGTTATCTAATTATTTAGAAGAACATCCAACAGAAGCGGCTATTATTGTGAGCAAAGTGATTTTGGCTGCTCAAGCTAGGGTTGCGGCTAACAAGGCGCGTGAAATGGTGCAAAGAAAGAGTGTTCTTTCTGGTGGTGGTTTACCTGGTAAGCTTTCCGACTGTTCTGAAAAAGATCCTGCTTTATGTGAGATTTATCTTGTCGAGGGAGATTCAGCGGGTGGTACTGCTAAATCTGGTCGCGATAGAAAATTCCAAGCTATTCTTCCTTTAAGAGGTAAAATCTTAAACGTGGAGAAAGCGATGCAACACAAAATCTTCGAAAACGAAGAGATTAAAAATGTTTATACCGCTTTAGGTATCACTATCGGTACCGAAGAAGATTCAAAAGCACTCAATCTTTCAAAATTAAGATACCACAAGGTAGTCATCATGTGTGATGCCGACGTCGATGGTTCTCACATCGCTACTTTAATTCTTACTTTCTTCTTCCGTTACATGAAGGAGATGATTGAAAAAGGATACATATATATAGCAACTCCTCCGCTTTACTTGGTGAAGAAAGGTAAACAAGAGCGTTACTGCTGGACTGAAGAGCAACGTGAAGCTATTGTTAAAGAATTCGCTGGTGGTGGAAAAGAGTCGGGAGTTGGTATCCAACGATATAAAGGTTTAGGAGAGATGAACGCAGAGCAATTGTGGGAAACTACTATGAAGCCTGAAAACAGAACCCTTCGCCAGGTTACCATCGAAAACGCTGTGGAAGCCGATCGTACTTTCGCTATGCTAATGGGCGATGAAGTTCCTCCAAGAAGAGAGTTTATCGAAGCAAATGCTAAATACGCTAAGATTGATGCGTAGAATCAAATAGCTTAAAACAAAAAAGCTTCAGTCCATCGACTGAAGCTTTTTTGTTGGAGATAACTCTCGTTATTTCAAATATTGCACTGTTGCTTTGCCTTTATCATCATAGCTTACCATGCAAACAGGGAATCCTTTCTCCTTAGAAACCCAGAAGTAAGTTTTAGCATTAATGTATGGAATTTTAGGTGTTTTGAATCCGATGAGCGCTTTAGCCCAAGTGTAATCTCCCCAACCTGTTCCTACCAAATGCGCTTTATAAACATCATTCACAGCACCAGGATTTAAGACATATTTAATACAATCGTAAGTTCCCGTAGGTGTTGTAATTTTACCACATCCATTGGCTGTAAGAGAGTTTTTCCCTGATAGAGTAACCTCCATCGAGTCGAAGTGGAAGGTACCAAGCATTCCAATGGTAAGGGTGGTGTCATAAGCAACCTTTGCTACTGCTTTATATGTATCTGTTTTGCTCATGTTCATCGACAATGTGTAGGGGATGAAGGTTGCTGGATTGATGAATTTTGGATAAATATTAATTCCGGCAATAAATGGAGGTAGTTTAGCGCCAGTGAATACAACGCCTGAATCTGATGATACTCCTGCTATTTCAGCATCTTTAGCTTTAATGATATAGCTTGCTGTTGGAAAATAGTTTGTTAAGTTTTCTCCTGTAGGATTGGCAAAATCAAAATCGTCTTCCTCGTCGCTTTGCGCTGTTCCAAAAAGCCAAGTAGCGCTTGTCCCTAATTTAGCGTAGTTGTTAGTGTCGCCCGCAAAATTGGTGTCGGTGCCTAATACATACTTTACTCCGGCCATCGGACCATTGGTCTTGGTGATTTCCATCGTACACGGATCGGTAACAACAGTGTTGTTGTTATTGTTGTTCTCTTCCTCCGTAGTTGTTTTCTTTTTACAAGAACTCAATACTACGGCTCCTAATAGGGCAAATTGAAGTATTCTTTTTGATGTCATATAATATGTTTTGGAGGATTTATTCTTTATAAGGACGTTAATTTATCAATTAGTTGCCTTACATCATATTATTTTCTCGTTTTATTTTGTGTTTTTTTCTGGAAATGATGTAGTTTTGAAGCCTTCCAAAAATCACGTATAATTAAATTTATTAATATGAAAATTACCGTAGTAGGAGCAGGAAACGTAGGTGCTACATGCGCAAATGTTATCGCTCACAAAGAATTGGCTAATGAAGTAGTTCTTCTTGACATTAAAGAAGGTACAGCAGAAGGAAAATCATTAGATATGTGGCAAACTGCCCCAATCAATAACTATGATTCAAGAGTTGTTGGTTCAACTAATGATTACACAAAAACTGCAAACTCTGATGTTGTTGTTATTACATCTGGTTTACCAAGAAAACCAGGTATGAGTCGTGATGACCTTATCGCTACCAACGCTGGTATTGTGAAATCAGTTACTGAAAATGTAATCAAAAATTCTCCAAATGCTATCATCATCGTGGTGTCAAACCCATTAGATGTTATGACTTACTGTGCTTACTTAACAGCTAAAACACACAAAAACAAAGTGATGGGTATGGCTGGTATCTTAGATACAGCGCGTTACAAAGCTTTCTTAGCTACCGAATTGAATGTTTCTCCTAAAGATATTCAAGCTATCTTGATGGGCGGACACGGAGATACAATGGTTCCACTTCCTAGATATACAACTGTTGGTGGTATTCCTGTAACTGAGTTAGTAGCTAAAGATAAATTAGATGCTATCGTGGAAAGAACTAAAAAAGGTGGTGGTGAATTGGTGAACTTAATGGGTACTTCTGCTTGGTATGCACCAGGTGCTGCTGCTGCTCAAATGGTTGAAGCTATCGTTCGCGATCAAAAACGTGTATTCCCAGTATGCGCATGGTTGGAAGGTGAATACGGAATGAAAGATGTTTATTTAGGTGTACCAGTAATCTTAGGAAAAAATGGTATCGAGAAAATCATCGAATTGCAATTGAATGCCGACGAGAAAAAATTGTTGGCTGATTCAGCAACTGCAGTGAAAGAGGTGATGGCGGTGTTAGATAATATGGAGAAAGTAGCGTAATTGCTCATCCTCAACAAATAAAAAAAGGGCATTGATTCATTTCAATGGCCCTTTTTCTTAGGTAAAGAAGTGATTAATAGAACTTTTTCTTAATTTTTTTTGAGATAGGTTTTGTAGATTTAAAAATTCTTGTACCTTTGCTCTCCGTTTTTTAAAATAAAGAACACAATGGCCCGTTCGTCTAGGGGTTAGGACAGCAGATTTTCATTCTGTAAACAGGGGTTCGATTCCCCTACGGGCTACAAAAAATGAATGTTAAGGTGTAAAGTGTATCTTAACAAAAAGAAAAAAATTGAATTATTAAGTTATGGCAAATCATAAGTCGGCAAAAAAGAGAGCGAGAGCAAGTGAAGTAAAAAGAGAACGCAACAAGTATCAACATAAAACAATGCGTAATGCATTGAAAAAGGTGAGAAAAGCGGAAGATAAAAAAGAGATTGAAGCTCTTACTCCAACTACTATCGCTGCTATCGATAAATTGGCTAAGAAAAACGTTATCCACAAAAACAAAGCGGCTAACTTGAAATCTCAGTTGATGAAAAAATTGGTTGCTGCTAAGTAAGCTCAACTCAAAGAAAATTGTAAATTAGGCTTCTCCTTCTGGGGAAGCCTAATTTTTTTATATGTACCTAACTAACGAACTAAGCTCAAAGAGCTCTATCAAGGATTGGTCTGTGCAAGACCGACCGCGTGAAAAACTATTAACGAACGGACGAAAAAGTCTTAGCGATGTTGAATTGCTGGCCATCATTCTAGGTTCTGGTAACTTAGATGAAAGCGCTGTTGATTTGTCGCGACGCATTTTACAAGCTTGTGATAATAATTTGCAACGTTTATCAAAATGCAGCATCAACGATTTGCAAAAGTTTAAAGGTGTTGGTCCGGCCAAAGCCGTAAACATCATCGCAGCGCTCGAAATCGCTTCAAGAATCAACAATTCCGCAACAGAAGAAGTTGTGAAGATTACTTGTAGCAACGATATTTTCAATTGTTTACGGCAAGAATTTTCCGGACTCAAAGTAGAAGAATTCTGGTTGGTCTTGTTGAATACAGCCAACAAGGTAATTGGTAAACAACGCATTGGCATTGGAGGTGTTTCGGGCGTGGTGGCCGATGTTAAAGTAATTATGAAATTGGCGCTCGACCACATGGCCACTTCCATCATCTTAGCACACAACCATCCTTCGGCCAATAAAAAAGCGAGTCAGCAAGATATCAACCTCACCAAAAAAGTAAATGAATCGGCAAAATTGATGGATATTTCCTTGCTCGACCACATTATTTTCTGCGGCGACGACTATTTTAGTTTTGCAGATGAGGGGATGATGTAAGGCTTTTCCTGGCGCTCGTCTCCAGACGAGTGTCTATTTTACTCCGACAATTGCATTGCCTACATGAATTATTTATACCCAATTTAACGATTGTAATCGGTAAATTAGGCCTAAAAAAACGATTTGAATCGTTAAATTGGGTATTTGGGTTCAAGTGAAAACATTGAAATTGTAAGAACATTAGTTAAGGTAAATATTTAAAGTTTTAGAAAATGAATTTCGAAGGCGAGACAATCTTTCTTTTTCACATTTTATCTGCTGTTGTGATATTAATCACATCCACAGTCTTACAGTTGAAATTTGAAGGAGAGAAAAAATCAATATATAGAAAGACTTTTTGGACTGTATTTGCGCAAACAGGGAGTTTGTTTGCTTATTTTGTTGTTTTTGTGCCTTATTTCTTTTGGGTAGTATATGGTGCTTTTGAAAAAAAATATTTTGCTACTATTTATAGCTATTCCCTTGTCCTTTTTTGTGATTTCCACCAGCATTGGATTGATGCTTTTAATGAAATCACTTTGGTTAGATCGCGAAACCGAAATTACAGTTGATTTCGCGAAAAAAAAGATGATTTTTCAAAGGGGAGACCAGAAAATAGAATTATTCGACAGCGATGTTTTAAGTATTGAATTATGTGGTTTTGGGATGGGCAAAATGTTTGATTTTTCGTATTATAAAGTAGGCACGAACAATGCTTCAATTGTCGTTTCTGATTTAACTATTGATTTATCAGTTATTTCCTCTCTCTATAGCGATGCAGATTTGAAAGTTAATCGAATAAAATTTAGGTTTCTGAGGCCTTTCGATGTTGTAAGAAAGATTGAATTGTTTTTGCGAACTGAGTCCTAAGTTAAAATAATTAAACACTAAATGTGATAAATCCGATTACCCCGTAATTTCAGGTTCTCTTCGCTAAATTTGAAATTACTAG
>JBMTCG010000078.1:0-10525 GCA_049430665.1 Flavobacteriales bacterium
GCCACACCTCCTTCTTTTCCGAAGATGTAATATTTATTGTTTGGCAATTCGGCAGGAGTGAAGTAAGCCATGTTTTCTACAATTCCTAAGACAGGAACATTGATAGAATCCATTTTAAACATCGCCACGCCTTTGCGCACATCGGCTAAAGCGATGCCTTGAGGAGTGGTAACAATTACAGCACCTGTAACAGGAACAGTTTGTACTAACGATAGGTGAATGTCGCCTGTGCCTGGAGGTAAATCGATTAACATAAAATCCAACTCTCCCCAGAAGGCTTCGGTAAACATTTGTCCGAGCGCACGTGAAGCCATCGGACCTCTCCATGCAATCGCTTGGTCGGCATTAGCGAAGAAACCGATAGAAAGCATTTTAACTCCATAGCTGGTCACCGGACGAATCCATGTTTTTCCGTCTTTCTCAAATGCTTCTGGTTTTTCGTCGAGGCAGTCGAACATCAAAGGCATGCTCGGACCGTAAATATCTGCATCAACCAATCCTACTTTATATCCCTTTTGAGCCAAGCCCACAGCTAAGTTTGCCGTTACGGTTGATTTACCAACACCACCTTTTCCAGAAGAAATGGCGATAATGTTTTTTACGTTTGGCAACACTTTTCTTAATTCATTCGGTCTGTCAACTGGCAATGCAATAACATCTACCGTTGTGCTGTATTCTTTGCCTACAAAACGCCCAATAGCAAAGGCGCAAGCCTCTTCTATCTTCTTTTTGTTGTGTAATGCAGGGTTGTGTACTTTAAGGGTGAAAGAGATTTTTTTCTCTTCAATTTGAATATCGCTTACCAAATTTAGTTCAACGATATTCTTCTTTAAATCGGGCTCTTGCACCGATTCTAAAGCTTTTAATATTTGCTCATTACTAATTGCCATGGGGCAAATTTAATAAAAGAGAATCATTATTTAGAATAATTCTACGCAGACTTTACAATGCCAATTCTACCGTAGGATCCCAAAAGACTTTATCGAAATTTTGCACTTGATCTTTCTTTACCTTTATGCCTTCTTTTTCTAGTTTTTCCTGCATTTCATTGGGCGTTTTAAAATGATGTTTGCCAGTAAGCAAGCCATTTCTATTCACCACGCGATGCGCTGGAACACTGGGCTTTTGAGCGTGAGAAGCATTCATCGCATAACCAACAGAACGGGATGCGCGAGGAGACGAAAGATATTTAGCAATGGCGCCGTAAGAGGTTACTCGCCCTTTAGGAATGAGTCGAACTACCTGATACACCTGCAGAAAAAAATCGTTTTCCATTGTTATGGTACAAATGAAATAAACTTAATTTTTTTCCCTTCACTCAACCATCGGCTTTCGTAATAGGTGCGAATCATCAAGTCTTTTGCTAAAGGTGCTTCACCCAAAGAAGGAATCAATTCTTCGTACACATTGGCCGAATTTACTTTTACTTCTAATTTATTGTCTTTCACTACTTCATTGGTGAATTCGTGAAAGAAAGTGCTATCGGTCTTTAAATTTACAGTACCTCCTTTTTTCAATAACTGACGGTATCTGTCTAAAAACATTTCGCCTGTAAGTCTTTTTCTCGCACGGTTTTTGGGTTTTTGAGGATCGGGAAAAGTGATCCAAATTTCGCTCACTTCATCGGGCCCAAAAAGGTTGGTGATGAAATCAATTCGTGTTTTTACAAAACCAACATTGGCCATTTTATTTTGTAGAGCGTATTTGGCGCCATTCCATAAACGATTGCCCTTAATATCAATTCCAATGAAATTTTTACTTGGATAGTTCTTTGCCAAACCTATAGTGTATTCACCTTTACCACATGCCAACTCTAAAATGATGGGGTTGTCGTTCTTGAAAAAATCTTTATGCCATTTCCCTTTCAAAGGAAAAGAATCGTTCATTGCTTCTTCAATGGTTGGTTTCGCAACATTGTCGAAAGTTTCAACTTCTGCAAATCTTTGTAGCTTTCTCTTCGCCATTTTACTAATTTGGGCAAAAATAAGAAAAGACTCCGCCTTTTGGATATAAAAAACAAAATACTATTTGCACCTTTAAATTGGGGATTAGGTCACGCCACACGTTGTATTCCTCTTATTGAGCAGCAAATACAAAAAGGTAATGAGGTAATTATTGCCGCCGATGGTGCTCCTTTCACTCTATTAAAATCTCGTTTTCCGCAATGTCAATTCATCGAATGGAAAGGGGTGAACATTCATTATTCAGGCAACATGATTTTTTCCATGTTGATGCAAGTGCCTAAAATTTTGTGGTCTATTTATAAGGAGCACCAAAAGCTGAAAAAAGTTATTGAAGAGCATCAAATTGATATGGTAATTTCCGACAATCGTTTTGGTTTGTGGAACAAGAAAATTCATTCTGTTTTTATAACACATCAGGTGAATATAATTAGTCCGTTTGCAGAAAAGCTACTCTTCAAAATCAACAAATGGTTCATCGAAAAGTGCGATGAATGTTGGGTGCCCGATTACGAAGGAGAAAATAATTTATCGGGAATTTTATCACATCCTAAAAACGAGTATTACAAAAAAAACTTCCCAAAGAATTTAAAATATATCGGTCCGCAATCGCGCTTTACAAAAGGAAATTCAAGCGTTGAAAAAAAATATGAAGTCGTTGGAATCGTCTCCGGACCGGAACCGCAACGTACTTTGTTTTTTGAAAAATTGAAAAGCGATTTCGAGAAGATAGAGGGAAAAACATTATTGATAGGAGGGAAGCCCAATGTGAAATTTTCATCTTCAAATACCGAGCATGAAATTGTAAATCATCTCAATGATGATGAATTTATCTCCGCATTATATTCCGCAAAAAAAATAATTTGTCGCTCAGGATATTCTACCATAATGGATTTACATGTTTTGGGATTGAACGCGGAGTTTATTGCTACTAAAGGGCAGACGGAGCAGGAGTATTTGGAGTGGTTGCATAAAAAGTGATTTCATTCTTCTTCTTTTCAAAAGAAGATTACACCTACTTCTTCCCCTTCGCCAACGTAAAATAAAACACACTTCCCGATTTAACAGAGCTTCTTACACCAATTTTTTGTTGATGCGCATCTAGTATATGTTTCACAATGGCTAAGCCGAGTCCAGAACCACCCAACTCTCTGCTTCTGCTTTCATCTACACGATAAAAACGTTCGAACAAACGGGGCAAGTGTTTTTCGTCGATACCAATACCGTTGTCTTCAATTTCTACCATAAGGGTACTGCCGTCCATATCGGTGAATTGAATTTTAATCCAACCTCCTTGTATGCCATATTTTACAGCGTTTACAACGAGGTTTACCAAGACCTGACGAATTTTATCTTTATCGGCATTCACAAAATAATCACGAGGTTTATCGATTTTTATTTCAATGCCTTTTTTCTTTGCCGGAATTTCTTGGGAATGTATTACTTCGGCAGCTAATTCTGTAATGTTAAATGTGCTTTTGTGTACCGCAATTTCGCCCGAATCTAAGCGTGAGATTTCATCTAAATCTTCAATGATGCTAATCATCCTTTCTGCATTGTTGGCGGCGCGTTTGAGGTAATCAACGTTAATGGTTTCATCTTCCAATCCGCCATCTAATAAAGTGAGAATGTAGCCTTGTAAATTGAAGGCTGGCGTTTTGAGTTCATGTGCCACATTACCCAAAAATTCTTTTCTAAACTTTTCTTGTTTTTGCAAGGTAGCAATTTCTGCTTTTTGTTTTTCTGTCCAGCGCTCTACTTTTTCATTCGCAGCATCCAGCGGATTTTCTTCCCACGATTTTTGTATGTCTGTTTCAAACAAATCATCTGATTTGTGCGTGGTGATATTCTTGTAAATCCCTTTTATTTTCTCGGTTACAAACTTTTTTATAAGCACATAAGTGATAGAGTAAACGCAAACGAAAAAGAAGATTCCGCTTAACAACAATTGCCACCATTCGGCATCGAAAAAGAAGATAAAAACGAGAACATAGAACAGCATCGCAGCAAAAAGTGCGAGTATTAAAACCAATCTTTTAGGATTAGAGAAGTTCATCGATTTGTTCTTCGTATTTATAACCTACACCTTTCACGGTAACCAAATAATCGTCGCCTAATTTTTCGCGCAATTTACGAATGTGTACATCAATAGTACGGTCGCCCACCACTACTTCGGTACCCCAAACTTTATCTAAAATTTCGTGGCGTAAAAATACTTTGCCTGGTTCAGATAAAAGTAGTTTCAGTAATTCAAATTCTTTGCGAGGTAAAACTATTTCTTCTCCGTTTTTCACAGCCAAATATCTTGAGTTATCAATGACAATAGAAGTTTTTACATCTTCAGCTGGTTCGCTACCTCCTTTGCCTTTTCTTCTTAAAAGAGCTTTAATTCTTGAAATTAAAACGCGCGGACGAACAGGTTTTGATATATAATCATCGGCGCCAGCTTCTAATCCAGAAATTTCTGAGTAATCTTCATTTCGTGCCGTAAGAAAAGCCACGATCACCTCTTTCAACTCGGGTTTCTCTTTAATTTGATAGCACGTTTCAATGCCATCCATTTCGGGCATCATCACATCTAACAAAATCAAATCGGGAATTTCTTGTGTAGCTACTTCCAAGCCGATTTTACCATTCTCGGCCTTAAACACCTCAAATCCTTCTTTCTTTAAATTGTAAGATAGAAACTCCAGAATATCTCTGTCGTCGTCTACAATTAAAATTTTATGTTTGATACTTTCCATACTTACTTTTCAAAAATACATTAATTCTTTTGATTCGCTATTAAAGGTAAGTACAGAAACAAGGCACAGCAAGCAATTACATAAGGTTAACCATTGCTTAACCTTTTCTTAACCTTGTTATTTCAATGTTAAATATACATTTGCTTCAGTTAATTTAAAGTAATATGAAAGTAAAAAACTTGTTAAGTGCCGCTTTAGGAATTATGATCATGGGGTCGGCAATTGCTCAAACTGATTCAACTGCAAAGCCTGTTGAGAAAAAACACGAAGAGAAGAAAGTCAATTGGTATGATAAAATACAAATTAGAGGCTATTCTCAAATTCGTTACAACCGTTTATTGGAAACCAATCCCGATTTAGGTTGCGAGCAATGTGATAAATCATGGGGTAATAACAATGGTATCTTTTTGCGTCGTGGTCGATTGATTTTGTTCGGACAATTGAATGAGCATGTTTATATGTATATACAACCCGATTTCGCATCGGCAGCTAGTGCAACTTCTCTTCACTTTTTTCAATTGAGAGATGCTTATTTCGATATTTCTGTAGATAAAAAGAAAGAATTTCGTTTTAGAATCGGACAAAGTAAAATTCCTTATGGATTCGAGAATTTACAGTCATCACAAAACAGATTGTCTTTAGATCGTAACGATGCATTCAATAGTGCTTTGTCGAATGAGCGTGATTTAGCAGCTTTGTTTTACTGGGCGCCTGAGAAAATTAGAAAAAGATTCAGCTCTTTAGTGAGTGATGGATTGAAAGGATCGGGTGACTATGGTGTTTTTGGTTTTGGGGTTTTTAACGGACAAACAGCCAATAAGCCTGAGGCTAATAATAACTTGCATATTGTATCGAGATTGACTTACCCTTTTCAGTTTAAGAACGGACAAATTTTTGAGGCTGGGGTGCAGGCTTATTCTGGTAAAGTGGTGGTTACTTCTTTAACTAAAGGTGTAAAAGGCGGACCAGAATTCGATGATCAAAGATTGGGAGGAAGTTTGATTTTGTATCCTAAACCTTTTGGTGTGCAGGTAGAATATACGGTGGGTAAAGGTCCGGAATTCGATGTAGCTTCTAACAGCATCATGACTAAAAACTTAGAAGGTGGTTATGCATTAATCAATTACAAACTCGATTTGGGTAAACATACTATCATCCCTTTTGTTAAAGGTCAGTACTACCAAGGTGGTAAAAAACATGAGCTAGATGCTAGAAGATATGTGGTGCACGATTACGAATTTGGTATAGAGTGGCAGCCATTCAAACAAATGGAATTGGTGGCTATGTACACCATGTCGGATAGAGTTTATGAAGACGGTGTTAAAACAGCTAATCATCAGGTAGGCAATTTGTTACGCTTGCAATTGCAAATCAACTACTAAAAGTTAACGATTACTTAACATTGAGTGAAGATAGAAAGTGCATTAACTTTTTATCTTCGCTCGCATAAATTATAAAAATGAAAAAATTAATATTATCAGCAGCTGTTTTAACTACATTGTTTTCTTGTGGTGGCGGCGCAGCAGAAGGAGAAACTAAAGGTGGCGATTCAGCTCAATTCTCAGGAACAATACAAATTGATGGTTCAAGTACAGTATTTCCTATTACTGAAGCTGTAAACGAAGATTTTAGAGAAGTTCAGCCAGATATTAAAACGCCAACCGGACACAGCGGCACTGGTGGTGGATTCAAAAAATTCATTAGAAATGAAATCGATATTTGCGATGCATCTCGTCCGATTAAAAAAGGTGAAGCCCACGAATGCGATAGTTTAAAAATTAAATATGTAGAATTAGAAGTGGCTTACGATGGTTTGGCTATCGTAGTGAGTTCTAAAAATACTTGGTTAACAAGCATCACAGCAGCAGAATTGAAAATGTTGTGGGAGCCAGAAGCTCAAGGTAAAATCACTACTTGGAATCAAATTCGTAAAGAATGGCCTAACCAACCTATCAAATTGTTTGGTGCAGGTACTGCTTCTGGTACTTTCGATTATTTCACTGAAGCTATCAATGGTAAAGTGCAAGCTTGTCGTGGTGATTATACCGCAAGTGAAGATGACAACGTATTGGTTCAAGGAATTGCTGCTGATGCGAACGCTTTAGGTTTCTTTGGTTTGGCTTACTTTGAAGAAAATAAAGACAAATTGAAATTGGTTGCTGTAGACAATGGTAAAGGCGCTGTTCTTCCAACTGCTGAAACAGTAATGAACGGTACTTACGCTCCACTTTCTCGTCCGCTATTTATTTATGTAAACGGTAATGCCGCTAAAAGACCAGAAGTTGTTTCTTATGTTTCTTACTACTTAGCAAACACAAGCAGATTGGCAGGAGAAGTAGGATACATTTCTTTACCTGAAGCAAAAACAAAAGAACAAATTACCAAATGGGAAGCTTTCGTAAAAGAAGTAAAATAAAAAAAATGAATTAGATTTGAAACCTGCTATCTCACGGTAGCAGGTTTTCGTGTTAAATAAAATATAGCTTAGAAATGAAAAGAGTTTTAATGATATGCGCCATTCTTACCGTGCTTACCACAGTGGGTATTATATGGGTGCTCTTCTCAGAAAGCTACACCTTTTTTCAACAAGTTTCTTTGTGGGATTTTTTAACAGATACGCAATGGACTCCTCTTTTCTCTGACAAACATTATGGTATTTTACCGCTGCTTTCTGGTACTTTGTTAACCACCGGAATTGCCATGCTAATTGCGGTTCCTATGGGAATTACCATTGCCATGTATTTGAGCGAATATGCGCCAAAGAAATTTAGATACACCGTAAAACCTTTGCTAGAAATTTTAGCGGCTATACCAACCGTTGTTTATGGTTTTTTCGCTTTAACAGTGGTGACTCCTTTTTTACAAGAATTAATTCCAGGTTTAGCTGGTTTCAATGCTTTGAGTGCCGGATTGGTAATGGGTATTATGATTATGCCCATGGTTTCTTCTTTGAGCGAAGATGCATTGTATGCTGTGCCAAAATCACTGCGTGAAGGAGCTTATGGAATGGGTTCCACACGTTTGCAAACTTCATTTAGAGTGATATTGCCAGCAGCATCGTCGGGTATCATTGTTTCGGTGATTTTGGCTTTTGCGAGAGCGGTGGGTGAGACGATGATTGTGGCCATTGCAGCCGGACAACAGCCTATTCTCACCGGAGATCCTAGAAGTTCTGTAGAAACTATCACTACTTATATTGTGCAAGTGAGTTCGGGCGATGTGCAGCATGGCTCTTTAGAATACAAAACAATTTTTGCCGCAGGTATCACCTTATTCATTTTCACTTTCATTTTGAACTCAGTGAGTTTTTATATCAAAAAAAGATTCCAAGAGAAATATGACTAACGCAGAAAAAAATAGACTTAAAGATAAAGCCTTCCAATGGTTTGGAATTGCTTGCACCATCTTTGGATTGTTGGTTCTGGCAATCTTTATTGGCGATATTATCGCCGAAGGTATTGCCAGAATAGATTGGAAATTTTTAACTTCTTTTCCATCTAAGCGACCAGAAAAAGCCGGCTTGTATTCGGCCATGATGGGTACTTTATGGATGTTGGGTTTAACTGCTATTATTGCTATTCCACTAGGTATTGGTGCCGGAATTTATTTTGAAGAGTATGCGAAGAAAAGTAGATTGGCCAACATTTTAGAAATCAACTTGGCGAATTTGGCTGGTGTTCCTTCTATTATCTATGGCTTGTTGGGCTTAGAAATCTTTGTGAGAAGCATGGGCATGGGCACCAGTTTGTTGGCTGGAGCATGTACACTTTCTTTATTGATTTTACCTATCATTATTGTTTCTACGCGTGAGGCTTTACGCGCTGTGCCCAATAGTATTCGTCAGGCTTCATACGGCATGGGCGCCAACACATGGCAAACTATTTGGCACCAAATTTTGCCTGCTTCAATGGGCGGAATTTTAACAGGTATTATTCTTTCTCTATCGAGAGCAATTGGTGAAACGGCTCCATTGATTGTAACAGGTGCTTTGGCTTATGTGGCCTTTGTTCCCGAAACTCCAATGGATCAATATACGGTAATGCCAATGCAAATTTTTAACTGGATATCTCGTCCGCAACACGGTTTTCAAGTGAATGCCGCAGCGGGTATCATCATCTTGTTATGCATTACATTTTTACTCAACGGCATTGCTGTTTTCTTAAGAAACAGATGGCAGAAAAAAGTGAAGTGGTAAAATATTGTTTATGGAAAAACTGAGCATTAAAGACAAAAAATTAGAGGCTATCGACCTCAATGTTTATTACGGAGAGAAACAAGTTCTCAAGAATGTAAACATGGCGATTAAATCCAATACGGTAACAGCGTTTATTGGTCCGAGTGGCTGCGGTAAATCTACCTTCTTACGCACCTTCAACAGAATGAACGATTACGTAGAAGGTTTTCGCAAAGAGGGTGATATCATTATTGATGGTAAAGACATTTACCAAAAAATGGTGCGCGTTGAAGAGCTTAGAAAAAAGGTGGGAATGGTGTTTCAAAAACCAAATCCTTTTCCAAAATCTATTTTCGAAAATGTGGCTTACGGCTTAAAAATTCAAGGAATTAAAAATAAAAAACTGATTGAAGAAACAGTTGAGAAATCGTTGCAACAATCGGCTTTGTGGGATGAGGTGAAAGATGATTTGAAGAAATCGGCTTTGTCTTTGTCGGGCGGACAGCAACAAAGGTTGTGTATCGCTCGTGCCTTGGCTTTAGAGCCAAGTGTGTTGTTGATGGATGAACCTGCATCTGCACTCGACCCCATTTCTACTTCAAAAATTGAAGATTTAATTTGGGAGTTGAAGCAAAAATACACCATCGTTATTGTTACACATAACATGCAACAAGCGGGTAGAATTAGCGATAACACTGCGTTTTTCTACATGGGAGATTTGGTGGAGTACGATGAAACGAAAAAGATTTTTACCAATCCCGAAAAGGAAAGAACACAGAATTATATTACAGGAAGATTTGGTTAGTATAATTTTTAATTCTTAATTCTTAATTTTTAATTAAGGTGTTAAGAAGCAGAAATTAATAACTATAAATTAAAAATTAAGAATTAAAAATATGTCACATTTAGCAGCAGAATTACAACACCTTAAAGAGGAAGTTTTTCAACTTCTTCAATTGGTGCATTCTCAAATTGAGAAAAGTAAAGAAGCAATTTCTACCAGCGATAGAGATTTAGCGAGTCACGTAGTGGCCAACGACAAAAGAGTAAATGCTTCTGAGTTGACGATTGACCGTGATTGCGAGAATATTTTGGCGCTCTATAATCCTGTGGCGATAGATTTACGTTTCGTTTTGGCTTGTATCAAAATGAACCACAGCTTAGAAAGAATTGGTGACAATGCTGAAGGTTTGGCGATGTATGTGAATTATGCTCCCGGACCTTTCCCTAAAGATATGCTGGATGTATTCAATATTATGCCGGCTTTCGACAGGGTATTAGAGATGTTCTCTCTAATTATGGATGCATACCGTCAGGAAGACCCAAGCTTAGCTAGAAAAGTTTTCAATTTAGATGAGTTGCTTAATCAGTACAACCGCGAAGCAACAAAAATTGCCATCGAGAAAATGAAATCGAATCCCGAAAAAGCAGAAGAGATTTTATACATCATGGGAGCAATGCGTAAGATTGAAAGAATGGGCGATTTAACGAAAAACATGGCCGAAGAAATCATATTCTACATAGAAGCAAAAGTTTTACGCCACATCAAAAAACAGTAATACATTGAATCAAGAACTCTATAACATCCTCTACCTTTTAGGCTCTTTGGCCTTCCTTCTTTTCGGCTTAAAAATGATGAGCGAAGG
>JBMTCG010000079.1:0-10145 GCA_049430665.1 Flavobacteriales bacterium
AGGATGACAACCACTCTCAAAACTCACACTCACTCTGATTTATTGTGGTTGTCATCCATGACAGTTAGTGTCTCACCCCGTGAAGCACTGTATTTACAATGGTTTTCAAACTTCGCATAAGTAATGTCATCCTGAGGTACCCCGAAGGAACTATTGTCCTACACTAAAAATTTACCTCATTCTAAAACCTTTTCCTCCTCCCCACGTATCGCCAAAACTTTAAACTGTTTAATACTTTAATCTATAGTGTACTTATGAAGATTCTTGTTTGCATTAGCAGTGTTCCCGACACCACGACAAAAATTACCTTTGCCGACGGCAACACAAAATTCAACACCGCAGGTGTACAATACGTTATTAACCCTTACGACGAATTTGGTCTATCTAGAGCCATGCAGCTCAAAGAAACTTTAGGCGGAACCATCACTACCATCACAGTAGGTAGAGCCGATACAGAGCCAGTGATTAGAAAAGCATTGGCGATTGGTGCAGATGATTCAGTTCGTGTAGATGCCGACCCAACCGATTCTTTCCAAGTAGCCAGCGAAATTGCGGCTTATGCCAAAGACAAAGCATTTGATTTAATAATAACCGGACGAGAATCCATAGATTACAACGGTGGCGCAGTGCCAGGAATGGTGGCCGAACTACTGGGAATCAATTCTGTTTCACCTTGCGTGAAAATTGAAATTAGTGGTAACGAAGCCACTATGCAAACCATGATAGATGGTGGTAAAGAAGTGGTAAAATCGGCTTTGCCAGTGCTTGCCGCAGCCCAAAAAGGAATGGTAGAAGAAAGCGAATTGCGTATTCCAAATATGAGAGGTATCATGGCCGCAAGAACTAAACCTTTGGCGGTTATACCAGGATCAGCAAGCGGAAATACTTCTGCTAAAACCTTCGATTTACCTGCACCAAAAGCAGCATGTAAAATGATAAGCGCCGACAATGTTGAAGAGTTGGTAAACTTATTACACACAGAAGCGAAAGTTATTTAATTCAAAAAAATTAGAGATATGTCAGTATTAGTATTCGCTGAAAATTGGGACGGTTCATTTAAGAAATCAACTTACGAAGCAGTATCTTACGCTTCTTCCCTAGCCGCATCTGTTGGCGGTTCTGCAACAGCAGTTGTTATTGGTAATGTGAGCGACATCAATGCTCTTGGAAAATACGGTGCAACGAAAGCCCTTCAATTTGATGGCGACGCCAATCACCAAGGTATAGCAAGCATTTTAGCACAGGCGGCTCAGGCTACAGGTGCAAAATATATTGTCTTCAATGGTACTTGGAAAGCCAAAGGGGCAGCATCTCGTTTGGCTGTAAAGCTTAATGCTTCTATTGCTAGCGAAGTGGTTGAGTTACCTTCTTCAACTGCGCCTTTCGTAGTTAAGAAAAAAGCTTTTTCGGGCAAGGCCTTTGCTCATGTAGAATTGTCGGCCGATGTTAAAATCATTGTGCTTTCTCCAAACGCTTATGGCGTTCATGAAAATGCTGCATCAATTGCCGTTGAAAAAGGAAATGGCGCTGCTAGCGACAAAGACAATTCATTGCTACATGTAGAATTTCAAAAAACTGCTGGAAAAATAAATTTAACCGAAGCAGAATTGGTGGTTAGTGCTGGTAGAGGAATGAAAGACCCAAGCAATTGGGGCATGGTAGAAGCATTGGCAGAAACACTTGGTGCTGCTACTGCATGTTCTAAACCAGTTGCCGACATTGGTTGGAGACCTCACCACGAGCATGTTGGACAAACGGGTATTGCCGTTGCGCCAAACCTATATATTGCTATAGGCATCTCAGGAGCAATTCAACATTTAGCGGGAATCAGTTCTTCTAAAAAAATAGTAGTCATCAACACCGACCCTGAAGCGCCTTTCTTTAAAGCTGCCGATTACGGTATTGTGGGCGATGCGCTGCAAGTGGTTCCTAAACTGACAGAAGCGATAAAAAAATTAAAAGGTTAAACGGTAAAAGCCAAAAATGAACAAGAGCATTTTTGGCTTTTTACTTTTGACTTTTTACCTTACTTTTGGCTTTTGATTTTTGACTTTTAACTTTCCGCGAGGAACAAATGAAGAAGATAAATTTAGACATCATCGGACTATCCTACAGTCAAACACAAACAGGAGCGTACGCGTTAGTGCTGGGGGAAAGAAATGGGAAAAGAAGATTGCCCATCATCATTGGAGGCTTTGAGGCGCAAGCCATTGCCATCGAATTAGAAAAGATGACGCCAAGCCGTCCGCTTACCCACGATTTATTCAAAACTTTCGCTACTACCTTCGATATTGAAATTAAAGAAGTAGTCATATACAACTTAGTAGAAGGTATTTTCTTCGCTAAATTGGTTTGCGAGAAAGATGGCAAAGAGGTAGAAATAGATGCAAGAACTTCTGATTCTATTGCTTTAGCAGTAAGATTTAATTGTCCGATTTCCACTTTCGAATTCATTCTTTCTTCAGCTGGTATTCTATTAGAAGATGAGCAATTAAATGATGAAGATGGAGGAGACAATGAGGACGATGACGATGCAGATTTAGACGACCCAGTTGAAGAATTGTTAGAACCAAGCACCAAAGACATTACTACGCTTAACGCCAGCGAATTAGAAAAATATTTAGAAGATGCCATTGCTATGGAAGATTACGAAAGAGCATCTCAAATTCGCGATGAGTTAAGCAAACGCAAAAAATCTTAATACATTCTCATGAAACAATACCTTGATCTCCTGCAACACATTGTAGATAAAGGAGCGTCGAAAGAAGACCGCACCGGAACAGGAACAATCAGTGTATTTGGCTATCAAATGAGATTCGACCTCAACGAAGGTTTCCCATTAGTTACTACCAAGAAATGTCACTTACGCTCTATCATCCACGAATTGTTGTGGTTTTTACAAGGCGACACCAATATTAAATATCTCAAAGAAAACAAAGTAAGTATTTGGGATGAATGGGCCGATGAAAATGGAAATTTGGGTCCGGTTTACGGCTACCAATGGCGCTCATGGCCAACGGCCGATGGACGACACATCGACCAAATAAAAAACGTTGTGGAGCAAATCAAGAAAAATCCCGACTCTAGAAGATTGATTGTGAGCGCATGGAATGTAGGTGAAATAGAAAATATGGCCCTTCCTCCTTGTCACGCTTTCTTTCAGTTTTATGTAGCCGATGGTAAATTGTCTTGTCAGCTCTACCAAAGAAGTGCCGATGTATTTTTAGGTGTTCCTTTTAACATCGCATCTTACGCTTTGCTTACCATGATGATTGCTCAGGTTTGCGATTTAAAACTAGGCGATTTCGTGCATACTTTTGGCGATACGCACTTATACAAAAATCACTTAGAGCAAACGGCATTGCAGCTTTCACGAGAACCTCGTCCGCTTCCACAAATGAAAATCAATCCTAACGTTAAAGACATTTTCGAATTCAAATTCGAAGATTTCGAGTTGGTAGGATACGATCCACATCCGCACATTAAAGCTCCTGTAGCCATATAAATACTTATGAAAGTTTCAATCATTGTAGCCGTAGCAACCAACAACGCCATTGGCAAAAACAATGATTTGTTATGGCATTTACCTGCCGACTTGAAGCATTTTAAGCAATTAACCAGCGGACATTGTGTGTTAATGGGAAGAAAAAACTTTGAATCTATTCCCGAAAAATTTCGCCCTTTACCCAACAGAACGAACATCATCATCACTCGAAATAAAGATTTAAAAATCGACAATTGTCATGTTTTCACTTCTATTCAACAAGGTATCGATTTCGCCAAAAGCACTGGTGAACAAGAACTTTTCATCATTGGTGGTGGAGAAATTTACCGTGAATGTGTTGAACAAAATTTAGTGAGAAAAATATACCTAACGAGAGTTCATCAAAACTTTGAAGCCGATACCTTTTTTCCTGAACTGGAAGAAAAAGATTGGGAAGTTTTATCGGAATTGTTCATGGCGAAAGATGAAAAAAACCCTATCGACTTTACGTTCTATGAACTAGAAAAAAGATAAAAAAGAAACAACCTTTTTTTGCTATATTCGTCTACGATACAAGCACTTGCACTATGAACAAAATTCTTCTATACGGTTCTCTTTTTTTAATAGGACTTTCGTCGTGCAAGAAGAAAGCGCAAAACAACGACCTCACCGCTTGCCAGGGCAACGCCCTCGCCGAAATGGTCTATTTAGATGTGTACAAAGAAGCGCAAACTTATTTAGGCGTTTTCTTAGAAAAAAAATCACCTGCAGACGCAGCAATAATTTTAACGAGCAATACAGATAAAAACAACATTACTTTTCCTTTTACACTCACTATTTATTATGGTGGTAGCGACCACCTTTGCAGCGATGGAAAATATAGAAGAGGCGCACTGAACCTCAATGTTAGCGCAGCCAATGGCGACACCAGCATTTTCTCGGTGAACAACGTTGATGTTACTTTTAGCAACTATCACCTCAACCAATCGAATTTATTGGGCACGCTTACCATCAACAATGGCGGACTCACAGGCAAAGGGCACCAACTTTTCAATGTTTCGGTGAAAGAAGGATTTGTCATCAACAGCAATGGCACCATGTCGTGGAACTCTACTAAGGTGCTCGAACAAACGCTAGGCTCTACTACCCCAAACAACATCAGCGACGATGAATATTTGCTTACAGGTAGTGGATCTGGCAAAGATTTTAAAGGAAGTGATTTCGAAGAAAATATAGCTACTGCTTGCACCGTAAAAGGCAATTGTAGATACTTCATCACTGCAGGAAAAATCTCTATTGAGCCTATCAACCTTGATGTGCGAAATTGCGATTATGGCGTGGCGCCAGGCTCTTGCACCGGACAAGTGAGAGTGCAGATTAAAGAAGAGAGTGCGAATTTTTCGTTGTAGGATTTTCAACAGCGGTTTTCTGGGTACTGAATCACTAACTCCACTTCGCCCTTTTTTAAAGGGATAGTGTGTAAAGGCCTGAAGCGTAATGGCAAGAGGGATTTCACACTCAACTAAAATCCCTCTTCCCCCAACACAGGCAATTCCGCGCTCTCCCTTTAAAAAAGGGAGAAGTGGAGTTAGTGACGCGCACTTAAAAAGGCTATCGCTAAATTTGAAGTACTACTTATGTTTTGGTATATTTGAAACCTCGCGAAAAAAGCGAGAATTTTAAATAGAACAAAATGAGTAAAATGATGTCGCTGGAAGACTTATCCAGCATTAAAGGAGCTACATCTTCTAAGGCAGTAGAAGAGCTGTTCAACAACATTAAAAAAGCGCAGTTGAATAATCTCGATAATAACGTGAACAATAATCATGTTGTTGAAGTGAGCGACCTACGCGAAGATGTTGTTATCTCTAGCTCTGAGACAGAGAAGAACATCATCAAACAAAATTTCCCGAAAGAAAAAAACGGATACTTAGTGGTATCAAAAGTAATTGAGAACTAATGGCTTCAGCAATTATACAAACGCACGAAAGACTCGTTAACAAAGAGATTTCATGCACCCAACTGGTAAAAGAAAAATTGGATGCCTTGGCCAAAAACCAATACAGCTCTGTAAATTTTCTTTTATCTGATTTGGCCCTAGCAAAAGCAAAACAAGTAGATGATAAAATCGCTAAAGGCGAGAAAATTGGCTTGTTAGAAGGAATTCCCTTCGGCATAAAAGACGTGTTTTTAATTCAAGGTGAACACGCTTCGGCGAGTTCTAAATTCTTGAAAAATTATATTTCTCCTTACACTGCAACGGCCATTCAAAAATTGATAGATGCTGGTGCAATTCCTGTTTGTAAGGAAAATGCAGATAGTTTCGGACACGGTTCTACCAGCGAGAATACTATTTTCGGCGCAGTTAAAAATGCGCACAACGCGGCCTTGGTGGGTGGCGGTTCAAGCGGCGGTAGCGCCGTAAACGTTGCTAAAGAATACACCGTTTTTTCTATCGGTGGTGATACAGGTGGTTCCATCCGCCAACCGGCCGGATACAACAAAGTATATGGTTTAAAACCAACTTACGGAAGAATTTCTCGCTATGGTTTAATGGCGTATGCTTCTTCTACCGATTGCGTTGGACCCATTGCTTCTTCCCTTGAAGATATCGAATTGGTGATGAATGTAATTAGCGGAAAAGATTATCATGATCAAACGACGTTTGAGTCGAAAGCCATCAACCTCACTCCCGCTCTCACTCCCGAGTCTGTAACTGTTGGCTACTACAAAGAGTTCATTCACAACGAAGGTTTAAGTGCCGATATCAAAAAAGATTTTCTTGCTGTAATTGAGAAATTGAAAGCGAAAGGTGTTGAAGTAAAAGAACTAGAATTTAAAAATGCCGATACTTTGGTTTCTACCTACTACGCTTTGGCGATGGCCGAAACAGCATCGAACTTAGCGCGTTTAGATGGCTCAATGTACGGCGAAAGAATTGCTGCCGACACATTGAAAGAAAGCTACGCAGTAACGCGCTCTGAAGGATTCACGCCCGAGAGTCAGCGCCGCATCGTGGGCGGTAACCAAGTTTTATCTACCGGTTTTGCCGACGAAATATATTTGAAAGCGCAAGCTTTACGCAACAACATCAAACAATTGTTCACACAAGATTTTAAAGAAGTTTCTGTGATTCTTTCACCGGTCTCTCCTACTCTGCCTCCTAGCATTGGCAACAGTTTGAAAGATCCATTGGCGATGTACTTAAGCGACATTTACACCATAGGCTTTAGCTTAGGTGAATTGCCAACGCTTACATCTCCGGTTGGAACAGCAACAGGAATACAAATCACTGCCGATAAAAAGCAGGATGAACTCACTTTAAAATTCGCAAAATACTTAAACGAGATATTGTAATGGAAATCGATAAACTCACGCAAAAGCTTGATTCACTTGGCTTAGAAGTGGTGATTGGTTTAGAAACGCACATTCGCCTAAACACCAAAACCAAATTGTTTTGCGCTTGCGCGAATGAAGAAAGCAATGAGGCCAATACCAATATTTGCTCGGTGTGTACCGGACAAATGGGCGTTCTACCCTCTATCAATCAAGAAGCTATTCGCAAAGCCATTTTGTTTGGTAAAGCAGTGAAATCTGATATGAAAAACGAAGTGGTTTGTTGGGACAGAAAACATTACGAATATCCCGATCAACCTAAGAATTTTCAGTTAACGCAATTTCAAAAACCGATTATTCCTAACGGAGAAGTAAAGTGTTATAGAGAAGACGGTTCTCAGTTCACAGTTGAATTGGAACAAGTGCATTTAGAAGAAGATGCGGCGAAGTTGATGCACGAAAAAACGCAAACATTAGTCGATTTTAACAAGAGCGGAGTACCATTAATCGAGGTGGTGACCAAACCATGTTTGCGCGAAATGAACGACGCGTCTATCTACGCGCAATACTTGCAACGTATTGTACAAAACTTAAATATCTCTGAGGCGAACTTAGAGAAAGGTGAATTTAAATCGGATGTGAGTGTATCTATCCGCAAAAAAGGAACAAACGATTTAAACGCTAGAACAGAAATTAAAAACTTGAACTCTTTCAAGTTTATGATTGAGGCGATTGAAGAGGAAGTTACCAAGCAATTGGATTACTACACGCAACACAACGAATTCCGTCCCGACCAAACCACAGTATTGTTCGATGCCGATTTGAAGAAAACGAAAACGATGCGTAAAAAAGAATTCGCAGCCGATTACCGTTTTGCTTTAGAACCAGATATTCCTTTCGTTATTATCAAAAAAGAAATAGAGTCGACAATAGTCGACGAAAGATTATTGCCATTTGCCATTGAAACCACTTTGATACAAGGCGGTGTTCGTCCGCAAGACGCAAAATTTTTCACTGCCGACGCTATTCGTTCACATTATTTTTTGGGCATCAACGAAAAATTAAACGATCCTTTGTTCGTTGCCAAAGCCTTATCGAATAACCTTAAAGCAGAAGATTATCCTAAAATAAAATTAGAAGTTTTGGTAGAAATTTTCTCTTTGTTTAAAGAAGAAAAAATCACCATTATTCTCTTGCAAAAAGCGATTGAAGAGTTGATTAAAAACGCTTCTTTCGACTACCAAACGTACTTCAAAGAAAACTCTATTTCTGATGAAGCATTGCACAAAAGCATTGCCGACGCTATTGCCGAAAACCAAGCATTGGCCGATGAAATCAAAGGTGGCAACGCTGGTAAATCGGGAATTTTAGTAGGTAAAGTTTTAGCTAAAGTGGGTAAAGGCGCGAACGGAAAATTGGTTCGTGAAATTATTCTACAACAACTAGCAGGAACAAATACGAAGAGTGAGGGTGAGAGTGAGAGCGAGATAGATGACAATGGCGAAAAGAAAATTTCTGCAGCGCAGCAAAGAGATGATGAAGAAGCAGTGCGTGCCATACCAGTAATCATCAAAGATCAATACCGTACGCACGTCATCTCGCAATTGCCGTCCGTCCTCCCCCCAACGTCCCCCGAGTCCTCTGTGTCCCCACTGTCCTCCATCACCCTCAGCGGTTGGGTCTCCAGCGTTCGCGACCACGGCGACCTTGTCTTCATCGATTTTAGAGATTCATCCTACGAAGTTTTACAACTAAGTTTAAAACGCGAAACTTTCCCACAACTAGATCAATTCGCGAAGCTAAAACCCGAATCTGTCATCATGGTTACCGGCGCTTTGGTAGCTAGAAAAGAAGACGATTACAACAGCGGCATTCGCACCGGAAAATTAGAAATGGAAGTTAAAGAAATCGATATTTTAAACTTAGCGAAAACACTTCCTTTCGAAATAAAACGTGCGGCAAAAACCAACGAAGCAACACGATTGAAATACAAATTTTTAGATCACAGAAGTATTGAAAATCGCTCGGCAATTATCAACCGTCACAAAGTGATTAAGTTGTTGAGAGATGTTTTAGATCGTGAAGAATTCATTGAAGTAGAAACGCCAATTTTAACGGCAGGTACCGAAGAAGGTGCGCGTGAATTCATTGTTCCAAGCAGAAAATTCGCAGGTTCGTTTTATACACTTCCGCAGGCGCCACAACAGTTTAAACAATTGTTGATGGTAGGTGGATTCCAAAAATATTTTCAAGTAGCACGATGTTTCCGTGATGAAGATTCACGCGGCGACCGTCAGCCAGAGTTCACGCAACTCGATATGGAAATGGCGTTCTTGGGCGAACAAGACATCATGGATTTGAACACGAAATTGCTCACTACTGTAGTGCAAGATTTGTACAAAGACAAGTGGAACATGAAGCCCTTTCAAGTGATTAAGTATTGGGATGCGATGGAGAGATTTGGTTGCGACAGACCCGATATGCGTTACGGATTAGAATTACAAACCATCACCGACATCGTGAAAGACACTACTTTCCAAGTGTTCTCTAAACCTATTGAAGAAGGCGGCGTGGTGAAATGCATCAAGGTAGATGCTAAGTATCAACAGAAAAGATTGTCGAAAGGACAAATAGAAAAATTGACTGCCATTGCACAAGAAAATGGCTTGGGCGGATTGGCTTACATCATCGTAAACGAAAACGATTTACAATCGCCTATCATCAAATTCTTGGGTGAAGAAATTGCAGCCAACATCATTAAAACCACGAATGCAAAAGTAGGCGACGTGGTATTTTTCTCTGCAGCAACTTTTGCTACAGCGAACAAAGCGTTAGATCAGGTTCGTCAGGAATTAGGCAGAATGCTCAACCTCATCAATCCAAAAGAATTGGCGCCGGTGTGGGTAGTAGATTTTCCTTTCTTCGAAAAAACCGATGAAGGAAAATGGACGTTCACACACAACCCATTCTCTATGCCGAAGGTGAAGGATTTAGACAAGCACATGAAAGGCGAAAACATTGGCGATATCATCGCACAACAATACGACTTGGTGTTGAACGGTTATGAAATTGGTGGTGGATCGGTACGTGCACACAAAGCAGAAATCCTCGAAGCCACTTACCGCAACATGGGCTACAACAAAGACGAAATGAAAAAAAGTGTAGGACACATGTACGAGGCTTTCCAGTTCGGCGCACCACCACACGGCGGCATCGCATGGGGCTTAGATCGTTTGATGATGATCCTCGAAAGAAAAGTTTCTATTCGCGAAGTGATGGCATATCCTAAAACTGGTTCTGGCGAAGACTTGATGTTTAATAGTCC
>JBMTCG010000080.1:0-10027 GCA_049430665.1 Flavobacteriales bacterium
TTTAAATCTTTCAATCGATTTTAAAACGTAGTCAGAATTTCCCCGGACAACAATGAATTGCTTTCGACTCTGCTGAAGTATCAGTTCTCTAACAAAATAGAAACTCCCACTTGTAATTTTGGCAATTCAGGATATCCTGCTTTCAAATAATCAAGTAATCTGTACTTTGCGTAAAATGCTAAATTTTTATATCCGATTCTTGTGAAGGCTGAGAAATCAGTGTATTGATGTAAATTGGAAATGATGGTTTTCTGATCTTCATTTTTATAAGAGTAGTTGCCGGCAAACGGCAATTGGTAGGCAGCACCTAGATCTATAAAACTAGATTTTTTTTGGTTATCGAATTTATTTTTTTGCATTCGCCAAAACCTTGTAAATACACCTAAATTGAAATTTAATTGGTAATATCTTTCAAAAAGATGATTTCCTGGGGTTAGTGTTGAATCTTTTCCAAAATATGCGTGGGCAAGTGATAACCCACCATTAAAACCGAAGGACACATGTTTGGCAATTTCATAGCATCCATTCGATGCAAATCCTATAGTAAATTGATTTTAATGGGGTAGTTTGCGGCTTCAATAAATCCTCTACCGTAGGTGGCGTATATTTCTGATTCGGCAAAAAATGATGTAGTTTTTTTTATAGAATCTTTAGTGGGATTATATAGTTCCTAGGTGTTAATCAGATTGTGATTAAGTCGAATTTCTGTATTTGTATTTTCCTTGATAGAAATTTTATGAAAGGAGATGAATAATGTATCATCATTTAATATGTTCAATACATAAGTGCCTGATTTTAAATGTTTAATAGTATATGGTAAATGCAAGAATTTTGAACTGTCCTCAAGTGAAATTCTCTCTCCATTATAAAATAGTTGAACAGAGGTTTTATACAAGTATATTGGTCTAATTGGTGATTCCGAATAGTCCTCCTCATAATCATCAGTTATTGTTAATTCCCCTGATTGGGCATTCACCAGTAAATATGATAAAATAAATAATACTGCTAATAGTTTTTTCATATCCCAATTTTGAAATTATTTCTTCCCGCCCTTCTTCTTAATCATCCCACCCTTAATATCCTTCACCCCTGTAGTCACCATAAAAGCATTAGGGTCGATTTCATCTAATTCCTTGCGCAATCTCGACATCTCCAAGCGCGTAACGATGGTGTAAATAACTTGATAGGTTTTGCTTGTTCCTGCGGCGCTGTAGCCACCACTGCCTTGGTAAATAGTAACGCCGCGGCCCATGTCGTCGACAAGCATTTTTCGTATGTCTTCATGCTTGTTAGAAATGATGGTAACACCAATATATTCTTCCATACCTTCTACAATAAAATCTACTGTTTTAGAGGCGATGAAATAGGTGAGCATGGAGTAGAGGGCGTATTCAATTTTAAGAATATAAGCAGCCACCAAGAAAATAACCACGTTGAATAAAATGATCACATCACCAATGGTTAAACCTATTTTTCGGCTGATGTAAATGGCCAGAATTTCTGTTCCATCGAGCACCGCGCCGCCTCTCATAGATAAACCAATACCAGCTCCTAAGAAGAATCCGCCAAAAACCGCCACCAATAATTTGTCTTTTGTGATGAGCGGAAAATCAACCAGTGCAACTACAATCGCTAAGCCTAAAATTGACGTGATACTTCTAATGGCGAAGCGTTTGCCCACTTGTGTAAAGGCCAATAAAATAAAGGGGATGTTGATGAGTACGATGAACCATGACAAAGAAACTTTAAAATGCGCCTGTAATAAAAGTGAGATACCAGTTACGCCACCATCAACGAAGTGAGAGGGGAGAAGAAATCCTTTGAGTCCGAAAGCAGCTGCAAAAATACCCAAGGTAATTAACACCAATCCTTTAATGATATACGTGATAGAAACAACGCGGTGTAAAGCTTCTTTGCTTACTTCGGTAGAATCTACATTGCCGCTTCTTCGTTTGATTTTCTTCACCAAACGCGCACTTTCGCGAACTATAACTCTTTGGAAAAAAGGCAACATAAAATTAAAGTATCAAGATTTCCACCCTTCTGTTTACCTTCATTTCCATTTCGGTTTTTGCATTTGGGAAAATCATTTGCGTGTTGCCAAATCCTTTGTAGCTGAGGCGTGATGCTTCAATGCCATTTTTAATCAAGTAATCGTAAATGGCTTTCGCTCTTCCTTCAGATAATTTTAAGTTGTAATCGGTATTTTTTTCTCCAGGAGCGTTAACATGTCCGTCAATCTCAATTTTAATAGTCGGATTGTTTTTAAGCAGATAAGCTAAGCTCGCCAACTCTGTTTTTGAGCGACTCAACAAAGAAGTAGAATTGGCTTGAAACAAGATGTTGTTGAGTACCAGTTTGTCGCCTTTTTTGTATTTTTTTTGGTACCATTTCAATTTACTTTCTTTCGCCAAAGCCAAGATATCATCGGTGATACGTGTATCTATTAAAATACTATCGCAATCACTTTTAATGGCCACTACATAGCGCTTACCATGCGCCAATTGAATGCGGTGTTCTTTGCTACAAGAGGCACAAAAACACTGTCCGTTTAAAATTTCTTCGGTAGATAAAACCTTGTTGTAAGTTGTAATTCCAGCTTTAGGCACTATCGCTTCTTTAGAAGAGCAATAAGCGTTGTATTCGTATAAATCATATTCAATATGGCAGGCAGAATCAACGGCAAAGCGCATATCGTAAAAGGAAGTATCTACATCAAACCAAAAGTATTGCTCTACGTTGGGTATTGATGGAATGGGCTCTTCGGCCAATATTTTAAGCGGTTTAAGTTTATCGCAAGAAACACGCTGCGCCATCATTACGCTGCTGCATAAGAGAAGAAATAATATGACGATTTTGATTTTCATTGGTAGGTGGCTAATATAAGAAAAATCTTGGCGAGATAGATGTTTTTACTTGGTAGTGTTCAATAAGCTGTGCAAATATGTTTCTTCATTTAGAAAAAGAAAAATACCTTTAGTGCATGCATCTCATTATCGACATAGGCAATGCCGCTACTAAAATCGCTTTTTTTAAAGATAGAGAATTGCTGCAATCTAATGTTTTGCAGGGATTTCCAGAGCAGGAGCTGTTATCTATTATCAATGATGCTCAATTCAAAAAGGTGATAGTATCCTCAGTAAAGCATTTTAGCAATGATTTTACTGCAGCTTTGAGCAAAGAAAAAGTTCTTTTACTCTCTAGTACCACAAAACTCCCCATTCCAATAAACTATGCCACGTCCCATACTTTAGGCGTAGATAGAATTGCCGCTGCCGTGGGTGCAACAGTTTTGTTTCCCCATGAAAATGTATTGTGTTTCGATTTGGGTTCGTGTATCACTTCAGAATGGATTACCCAAGATGGGACTTATCATGGCGGAAGTATTTCTCCAGGCATGAATTTGCGATTTAAGGCGATGAATACTTTTACCGATAAATTGCCGTTAGTTAGCGCAGGCAGCGAAAAAGTAGCATTACCTGGCAACAGCACCGAATCATGTATGAGAGCAGGAGTGGTGAATGGAATCATCTATGAAATCAAGGGAATGATAGATTTTTACGCTTCAAAATACACGCCTTTGAAAGTGGTTTTTACCGGTGGAGATGCTACATATTTTGAAAGCCTCGTAAATATGAACATATTTGTACAGCCCAATTTGGTTTTAATGGGCTTAAATGAAATTTTACTTTGTCATGAATTTTAAGAAAATATTCCTCTTCCTACTCACGCTCGCTCCCACATTTACTCTTTTTTCTCAGGGTGGTGCCAACTCAATATACTCTCAATATGGAATGGGTATGTTGTATCCGCACCAATTTGGAAGAAGCTTTGGAATGGGTAATACGGGTTACGCCATTAGCGATAACTTAACGTTAAATTCTTTCAATCCAGCTTCGGTGGCCGATTTACAGTATACTACTTTTGATTTGAATGCTGTAAGTAATACATTTCAATCAAAAGATGGCATAAACACAGCCTCTCAATATACCGACGCGTCTTTGGGTACAATAGCTATGGGTACGCCTTTATTGAAGAATTGGGGAGCAATGCTAGGTCTCACTCCGTTTTCGTCGATGGGTTATATTATTCAATCTTCAAGTACAGATGTTGTTGCAGGAAATTATGTTGATTCATATAAGGGATATGGCGGTATAAACGCTTTATTTTTTGGTACAGGTTATCGCTACAAAGGCTTGTCAGTTGGTGCGAAGGTGAATTATTTGTTTGGTACATTCAATCAGCAAAAGTTAAGAGTTTTTGATAATGCCTCTTATTTCAATGCATTTAAAGACCAGCAGTATGGTGTATTTGATTTTGCTTTCGATTTTGGCGCACAATACCGCATTAAGTTTAACGATAATGCACAATTAACCATAGGGGCTGTATATGGTTTGCAGCAGAATTTAAATGCCGACTATTCCGTTGCTTCCTTCATTACTTCGCAAAACAATATTACCGATCCTATGAATGGAGGCAGTATCAAAGCCATAGTAGAAAATAATACAGAAAATCCTTCTTCTCTCGCTCTCACTCTCCCTTCTTACTTAGGTGGTGGATTGGCTTTTAAATACAGAGATAAATTAACCTTGGCTTTCGATTATAAACAACAAGATTGGAGCGCTTTTCAAATTAACGCAGGTTCTTACAATGTAGGCAGAAATTACAATTTTGGAGCTGAGTATATTCCTAATAAAAATTCGATTGGTAATGAAAATTACCACAAGAGAATTGCTTATCGTTTTGGTTTGTCTTATCAAAAATTACCGTTGGAAATTAACGTAGAAAACGTCAACGATATATCTGCTACTATTGGTGTTTCTTTTCCCTTACGTAAATTCAAATTCGAAAGAGAATTGTTTGGAAGTGTGATTAATTTAGGTGTACAAGCTGGTAGAAGAGGTACAGTAAACAATGGCTTGGTACAAGACAATTACATTAAATTGAATTTGGGTTTCACCTTGAATGACAAGTGGTATATCAAAAGAAAATTTGATTAGGAATGCGTTTTAAAGTAATAATCTATTCGCTTTTTACTCTTGGCTATTCGCTATTGTTTTTTTCTTGCGAAAATGAAATTGAAGAGGTGGTGTCTTCCACCCAAATAGTAAAATTTCCTACAGCAACTTACAAAGATTACGATGCATTGTATAGCGATTCTGCTATTGTTAGAATTCGAATTGCAGGCAAAGTGATGGAGCAATACACAGAGGATATTGCGCACGATGAATTTAAAGAAGGCGTGCATATTTGGTTTTATGATGCCGATGGAAAGGTAGAATCGGAAATGACAGCCAACACTGCCACCCGACAGCGCATAAACAATGTAATGGTGGCCAAAGGAAATGTAGTGGTGTACAACAAAAAAGGAGATAAATTGAATACCGAACATCTTACTTGGGATGGTAAATCAAGAAAGGTATTTACCAATGCTTTTGTGCGCATCACAACGCCTGATAAAGTAATGACAGGAACCGGTTTAGAATCTGATGAGACTTTCTCGAAGTACAAGATTTTAAATGTGAAGGGAATTATTAGGAGGTAGTTTCAAAAATCATAATTCAGCGACAAATAGAACACTCTGTCTTTCTTGAAATTTCCATCTTCAATTCCCCAAGCCCAATCGGCACGAATATGATAGCCCCACAGTAAGGTGCGAAATCCGAAGCCTAAGCCACCCACCACAGGGTCACGCTGAGTTTTAACGGTAACCACACCAGTATACGCATCTCCACCTAAACCGAAAGTTTTGTTGTTGAGTGAGTTTTCTTCAGAAAGAGGGTTCCATCCCGACCAAGCTGTTCCTATATCCAAAAAGCCCATCCATTGCATGTGTTGCAACCAGCCCGAACTAATGGGGTGGTGGTACAACATTTTTACAAAAGGAAAACGCAATTCGCTATTGATTACCGCAAAATTACTGCCGTTACGCACATTTTGAATAAAACCACGCATGTGAGAAGCCAAGGTTTGAAATGCGTATGTGTTATTGCCGTTTAGCGCAGACGGGGCTAGTTCGGTATTGAATTTTGGCGAAAGCCATCCATCTACTCCGCCCATATAATACATCAACTTTTCGCTACCAAAGGAGGTAGATGCGGCTACCCTTCCTGCAAAAATAAAGTCTTTGTAAATGGGAAGATAAGTGCGGTAATCTACACCTAAAATTGCGGTGTTTTTATTCAAGGTTTTTGCATTTTGAAAATACTCGCCAAAGATTTTAAAACGCGTGCCGTTTTTTATATTTACCGCTTTGTCTTTGCTGGCGTCAAACACATATTCGCTGCGTAATACTGCCCGATAAGTAGATATGCTGGGTGTGTTTAATGATGCGTTTTCTCTTGTTAAAGTGATTAAATCATCGTAACGCAAAGTTCCCGAAAATCTTATTCTGTTAACAATGGAGAAAGGATAGGTAATTTTGTAAGTGGCTTCGTAGCTCACATTTTTCAGCAAAATTTTATTGGTTTCGTAGCTGCTACTGCGGCGGTATAAAACATATTGATGATCGAGTTGTTTTTTGTATTTCTCGAAACTGATAAACACTTCATTGTTGCGAATTCCCGATATTCTAAGTCCGCCACGTACATAGTAATTCTCCAATAGATCTTTGGTGCCAAATAGCAATATCGGACTCAACCCACCGGTGTTGATTGGTCCGCCAGTATAGTTTTGGTAAGTTGGATTGATAAAGTTATTGCCAATATCAAGCGATGCTTCTTCTATTGAAAATGCAGTTTCGTAATTGCGCTCTAATGATTTTTTTCCTGCAACGGTTTTTACTTTTACTATCGTGCTGTCTTCAATGTTGGTTTGAACTTCTTCTTTTTTCTCAAATTGATAATCGGAAATATCTACAAAATCTTCATCGTTTTTGTATTGTTCTATGTATTCGTTTCTGCTTTTGTAGCGCTCAATTTCCGAGTATTCTGTTTTGTCGCCCAGCTCTATATTTTGAAATGAAAGGACATTGTTTTCGGCAGAAGATTTTACACTGTTTATTTCTTTAATTTCTTTTTTAGGGATGAGCATCATTTGGTCTTTGCCATTGAAGCGAATGATTTGCAAAGCATTGTCTTTATTGCTGTGTAAGTAGTTGATGTTTCTATTGTAGTTGCTGTTTAAAGCGTATAAAGAATCATTTTTAGCATTGGCGAAGTAGCGATTGTAAATGCCGTTTTCATCGCTTAAAAAAGAGATGGTGTTATTGTTCCATTCCACAGGATATTTTTCATTTACCATAGGCGTATTGGTGATTCTTTTTAAAACTTGTTCTTCATAGCGCATGCTTTTTTTGGCGCTGTAATCGAAAACAAAAATATCTAAAGAAGAAGGATACAAATCATTGCTTTTTCCTTCTAGGTTCATGGTATCGGAAATTCTGTTGGAAGCAAAAACAATTTGTTTTCCTCCATTGATAAATTGCGGATAAAGGTCGTCGTAAAAATCATTGGTAATGGCTTCTTGCATTCGCGCTGCTACATCGTAAACGTAAATATCGGTCATGCCTTTATGCACTGCCGAAAACACCATCTTTTTGCCATCGGGAGAATATTCGGCATCGAGCAGTTGGTTGAAATATAGGACTGTATTTTTTACAAAATTATTGGCTTTAATATCGTACAGCCACCATTGAATTTCTCCTTTTTCTTCAAAGAAAATAGAAATAAATTCTCCGTTGGGATGCCAAGTGATTAAGGGGCAATTTTTGTCGAGAGGCAAGTCGATGGCGTATCCTCTTTTAAAAATGACTTTTTTCTTTTTGCTAGCGATGTTGTAGAGGTAAATTTTATTTTGTCCCTCTTTGTTGATGTTGTAAGTAAGCCATTCATTGTTGGGCGAAATTTTGAGTTCGCGAGCTATTTTACGTTTTGTTGTTTTAATGGGTAAGATGAATTCTTGTTCTTTTTCAGTAAGACTATCAGTGCTTTTTTGGTTGAATTTTTTTTCCTGTGCACTTTTCCATTCCTTGATGAGATTTTCAGCTGTGAGTCCTAAAATAAAAAGAGAGGCGTCGTTTACATCGTGCGACATTTTGGTCAAGTATATAAGTCGCAAGGCATTTTCACCACCATAAGTATCGGCAATGTATTTCCAAATGGAGTGTCCGGCCAACTTAGCATTTACGCCACTTATTTCATTAAAATTTTCGAAAGCATTTAAAGCAAAAGCATCTTTCAAGTCGTTGTTGATTGTGCTGTTCCAACTTTCCGACAGGAAGGAGATGAGTCCGTAATAATACCAATCGGGTATGGTAGATGTAGATGAGTTCTTTAGAATTTCTCCAAGATCTTCGCCATAAAGCACTTTATTAATCATTACGCTGGCAATGCCCGAGCGCAAAACCTTATCGTAGTTTTGGTGCGAACCATCGAAATACACACACAATTTGTTGCCCAGTAAACGAGTGATAGAAGCATTGTTTTGTTTTTCTTCAGCAATATTTCCAATGTTACTTTGTAGGGCCTGACTGTAAGAATTGTACACTACAATTTCAAATTTATTGCTCACTTCATGGTCGAAAAAGTCTTCTAATTCTGTGAGAATGTTATTGGCCGAAATAGCAGTATAATCGGCTAATTCCTTGCCGTCGTTGTAAAAGTAAATGTTAAACTTTTTGTATTTGTAGTACGACCAAAAAACATCGTTGTACTGTACCCTGTTCTTACCAAAATCCATTTGGCTTCCGTTGTAAAACTGTGCGTTTACGGAAAATGACAATAGGAGTATGGCGATGGCAAGTCTCACTACAACGAATATATTGAATTATAGGGAAGGATTAAAGTAAATCTTGCCCCAATGATTGCTATTTGCTATTGTGTTTTCCTTCCCACTTCAAATTCTCATCATTGATTAGTGTAAACCTTAGCTCGTAATTTAAGGTATAATGCACTGACATAATCCTGACATTTTACTTTTTTTAGTGATATCAAGGGTTTTGCTATGGCGAATCTTTTTCTAAGGGCGTATCTTGGGAGGGAATGAACTACTGTAATTTTAACTATCATGCTTAGAAGAAGATATATTTTGCAGCTATAATTTTGTGCGTTCAGCAGGCTTTGGCTTTTTCGCCGAGCATACTCACATACTCTACCAAAGACTATAATGCGCATCAGGTAAATTACGATGCAGTGTTTGATGAGAAGGCTTGTTGTATGTGGCCAACGCTTATGGCATTCTATCTTATGACGGCGACAGTTGGAAGAAAACCGAGATGTCGGTGAGTAATAGTCCGATTTCATTTTGTCTTTCCACCGACCACAAAATATATTTTGGAGCCAACAATGATTTAGGCTATGCCGAAGCCGATGCGAAAGGTGTTTTACAATACCATTCTCTAGCCCATTTGCTGCCTGAAGGCCAGCGTAGCAAAATTGGGTGGGTGCATCACTGTGCCGAGTACAAAGGTAAAATCTACTTCGCTGCCGAGTATGCTATGTATGTTTTCAATGGAGTAAAATTGGAATCTGTCTATCCCAATAAAGGCAATAAATTCTTGTTTTAGACAATGTGAATGGTGAGCTTTGCATTAATGAAATGGGCAAGGGTATTGCGTTTATGCGTGAAAGTGGAATGGATTTTCTTAAAGGTGATTTAAGCAATATCGAGATTAGAGGGATAGAGAAAAACAAAGATGGCAGCTATTTTTTGTATGGAAGAGAGGCAATTTATTTATACTTTTATAGTGTGTTCGGGCGAAAAAATTAAGTTTGAGGTAGAAGTGCAACCTTCATCGGGTTCATGCACAGGCGTTGCAGGTTACAACCAACAAAATGCGCCTATTGAAGTGTACGTTAAAGACCCAAATGGGGTGAAAGTGTTAAATCAATTGATTTCTATTGGTGCAGCTCAACAATATCAAAATTATACTGCATTTGAATATACAGTGAATTGTCCGTACACCCCCGGAAACTACACCTAAGTTTGGAATCCAGGAGCAATTAGTGGAACTCCGGCCAATGTATCGGGATTGAATCCATTGTTGTCCGGGGAAATTCTGACTACGTTTTAAAATCGATTGAAAGAT